>CAZSIC010000015.1:0-45790 GCA_964606845.1 uncultured Bacteroidales bacterium | reverse complement strand
TGCGCCTGCGGCAGAACACTCGCCTTGGTCTTGACGGGTTCTTAAATCGGGCTTACATTTGATGATCGAATTGAAATAGGTGCTTAGCGATGGTATAAGCTCTTTTATTTTTAGTTTTTAGTGGGAGAGGGCATGCGTAAAAATGAAAGTCCTTACGGATAAAAAAAGGCTCTTCCCGATAATTCAATGATAAGAAGGATTATCGGGATGTGCCTTTAGTGGGTAGGAATTCCATTGAGTAAATTTCATTTATAATCTTTGTCTGATGATTTGGGGGTAATATAGTGGCACAGTTTGACCGGAATCGGTGGCACAAATCGAACCGTGTTATCTAGTAGTTAATAAAATCAGGTCTGAAATGAATTGTAATCACTTTCATATTTATCATTCCATGATTTTTTAAAGTGGCACTATTTGACCGAAACGGGTGGCATGGTCACACCGAAATAACCACCATGGTCTGGTGGACACAGCTCATGCAATCAGAACGTTTTACTATTCATGGAGTTGTAAAAAATTTAATATCCATTTCTAATTGTTGCTGGTGAAAAGAAAAAAAATAATAAAAAAAATGGCTCTAAAAATTCAACCCATACTTTTTTTTCAACAGCAATTTTATGTCATGTTGTATGCAAGTTGTATGAAAATAAAAAAACCGCTCTCAGTTTATAATTCTGAAAGCGGCTTGTTGCCTGTGGGCCCACCTGGGCTTCCCGATGTTTTCCGAAAGTATTCGGCATTATCGGGACAGGCTTCTCGCCCAGGATGTGACCCAATAAAAAAAGCCGCAAAAAGCGGCTTTTTATTGGGTGGGCCCACCTGGGCTCGAACCAGGGACCCCCTGATTATGAGTCAGGTGCTCTAACCAGCTGAGCTATGGGCCCGAAATTTATCTATCTTCTTTAGGCCTTCATCAGTCAGGTGCTCTAATTCCGAGACAATTAAGAAATCACGGATTTCTAATTTCTTCAGCACCAGCTGAGCCCTGCCTTCGCTTTGCTTCGGCAGGTAAATATGGGCCCGAAACTTTTTTACTTTAAAATTTCGGAGTGCAATATTAACTATTTGTTGGCAATTAAGCAATATTTTTTTTAAAAAACAGAGTTTTTTTTATTCAAGCTTTTTTAGTGTTGCCAAAAGAAGGTCAATTACATGGTGTACATTCTGGTTAAAAATTTCAATAATTTCTTTCCAGCTTACCGGCTCTTCGTCGGTTTTCCAGCAATCGAAATCGGTACTCATGGCAATCGCAGCATAGGGTATTCCCAGCTCGTTGGCTAAAATCGCCTCGGGTGCGGTCGACATGTTAATTACATCGGCGCCCCACATTCGGTACATGTTGGATTCTGCCCGGGTCGAAAATCGGGGACCTTCGATGGTTACTGCTGTCCCTTTGTTATGAATGCTGAGTTTTAATTCTTTGGCGGATTCTATTAAATGGTTTCTTAAACTAGAATCAAACGGATCGGCCATCACCGTATGTTTCATCTCTCCGGGTTCAAATTCTTCGAAAAAAGTGGTCTGCCGATGTTTTGTAAAATCAATAAACTGGTCTAAAATCACCAGGTCGCCACGGTCAATTTCCTCGCGCAAACTGCCACAGGCAGTAGTTGCCAGGATATAATCGCATCCCTGTTCTTTTAATGCCCATATATTGGCCCGGTTATTCACTTCTGTGGGCGGAATGGTATGCTTTTTACCATGTCGTGATAATATAACAACCTCTGTATCTCCAATTTTTCCGGTAGTCAACTCCGATGATGGAGCACCATAGGGTGTTCCCACTTCAATTGTTTTTGGCGATTTTAAAATATCGGGATCTTCTAATCCCGAACCGCCTATGATTGCAATTTTTGTCATAACATTATAGGATTTGATAGTATTTTAATAAAACATTTCCTGCCTCATCTAATGATTTCCCATACGAAATAATACCTTCGGGATGCCCGCCCATAATAATGATTCCTTTTTCCTGTGTAGTTAATTTAGAAATTTCATGGGCTATTTCCGGAGTGCCGAAAGCTGCATTTTCGTTAGTTGTTGGTAAATGATGAATATATTTTTTCCAAAATTTTTGGTGATGAATATGAATAACCCCATTGATTTTTTTGTTGCTTTTATAAACAGCGGCATGGCTTAACGATTCGGATGAGGCTTTGGTTAACCCCACAGAATGAATATAATTTTTATCCAGATCAAAATTTTTAACTAATGCATAATGATGCTTCATCAGATTTTTATAATTCCCTGTTGCTGATCCTGTAATAACGAATTGATCGTCATTCGATCGAATACTTAAATTCCCAAAACCAATTCCGTCGGGATATACGCCTATTAAGTTTAGTTCAAATAACTTTGTTCGGTATGAATTTAGCAGCTTGAAATTATCATCCGGGAAATCAATTTCTTTTTGATCCCAATGTAAATTATACTTTATATATCCTTCGTCTGGTTTTACCATTATTCAATTTTCACTATTCACACATCGGCAGGCTCAGTGTGACAGACGTTTAAAAAATTGTCATGCTGAGCCTGTCGAAGCATAGACAATTTTTTTTTATTATACTTATACTTTCTTCAATTTCTCAATTTCTTTTTTTTCTGGTTTACAGATTCCTTTTTCGGTAATTAAGGCAGTTACATATTTAGCTGGCGTAATATCAAACCCATAATTTACAGCCTTACTTTTTTCGGGAGTAATGCTTACTTTGGTTATTTTATTTTCATGCCAGCCTTCAACAAACTTTACTTCATCCTGGTTTCTTTCTTCAATGGGAATATCTTTCAAGCCATTATCAATTTCCCAATCGATTGTTGATGTTGGTAAAGCCACATAAAATGGAATTTGGTTATCAAACGCCGCAAGGGCTTTCAGATAGGTTCCAATTTTATTGGCTACATCACCACTGGCGGTTGTACGGTCGCTGCCTACGATTACCATATCTACCAATCCTTTTTGCATCAACAAACCTCCGGTATTATCAGTGATCACAGTGTGTGGCACCCCTTCCTGTCCCAGTTCATAAGCTGTTAACCGGGCTCCTTGATTTCTCGGGCGTGTTTCATCCACCCAAACATGAACTTTTATTCCTTTTTGATGCGCCAGGTAAATAGGAGCCGTTGCTGTGCCATAATCAATACAAGCCAACCATCCGGCATTACAATGGGTTAGAATATTAACCGTTTCTCCCTTTCTCTTTTGGCTAATTTCTTCAATCAATGGCAGGCCATACGTTCCAATCAAACGGCAATTTTCTATTTCTTGATCTTTAAACGCATTGGCCAATTGCAGCGCTTTTTTAATTTTTTCATCAATACTGTTTAATGCCTTTATCCCGTTAAGGATTAAATTAACAGCATATTGCAAATTTACACCAGTAGGACGAGCCGATTTAAGGTAATCGGCTAAATCGCTTAATTTTTTGTTTGATTTTTTTTCATTTTTTATCTCCAATAAGCCGAGATACATTCCATAGGCTGCTGCTACTCCAATTAATGGAGCACCACGAACCCACATTTCTTTAATAGCCTTATACATATCTTCTGCGGTTTTTAAATCCTGAACTACAAATTGAAAAGGTAAATACCGCTGGTCGATAATCTGAATAATTTGTGAATCATTTTTACTGACCCAAATGGTATGATAATGTGTATTATGAATTTTCATTTTTAGATATTTTGTATAAAAATAAAAAAAGAACGTTGAATCTTTAAAACTTTTCTATTTTTGTTATACCAATGCAAAAATTTAACGATGGAAGAAATAAAAAATATCATTTTTGACTTAGGCAATGTGATCATTAATATTGATGGTGATAGAACAGTGAATGCAATGAAAGACTTAGGCTTTAAAGATTTTCAGGAAAGCTATACATTGCTTCGTCAGTCTGATCTTTTTGACTGGCTGGAAAAAGGGCTTATTTCACCAGATAAATTTTATGCCGATTTAAAAACTCATTTCAACAACCATGTTTCTTCGGCAATGATCGATGAAGCATGGAATAGTATGTTACTCGATTTTCCACAAAAAAGAATTGAACTGATTCAAAAGTTAAAATCGAAATATCGCTTATTTCTTTTAAGTAATACCAATGTTATCCATTATCAAAAATATAATAATGATTTAATTAACCAGTATGGATTTGGATTAAGCAGTTTGTTCGAAAAAGCCTATTATTCCTTCGATTTGGGTATGCGAAAACCCGATATGGAAATTTTTGAATATGTAATAAAGGATAGTAATTTAAAACCTCTTGAAACATTATTTATTGACGATTCTGCCAAAAATATTGACACAGCAAATCAACTGGGATTAAAAACTTTATGGATTGATCTTGATAAAGGGGATGATATTACAAAAAAATTAAAGAGATTTTAAAACCCATACAGATTTTATCTCTGAGGTTTCACGTAATTTATATAGTTTTTTTAAAGCTGAAATTTCATCAGAATATGAATATATAGATATTCTGAAAAGATTTTCGCCCGATTCAATAATCTCGGGTTCATAGCCCATTGCTTTTAAGTTGTTGCAGAATTTTTCTGCATTTTCTATTTTCTTAAAGCTCCCGGCAATTAAATGATATTGGGTATACTGCTGTTTGGTCTCTTCGGTTTTTGGCTCGGGTTCCTGATAAAAAAGCGCTTCCTTTTTGTTGGTAGTTACATCGATGGTTTGGTTAATGATTGCTTTTATGCTGTCTGCTCTGGCAATGCTGTCGAGATAGGCTTTTGTTTTAGGGTTTTTTGCCGTTATTTTTTCTTTAGGTATGGATTTATTTGATGATAGAAAACCGAGGTTTGTATATCCATCGGTAAAATACCAGCTTAAAGCAATAAGTAAGAGAACGGCTGCAGCCGAGGTAATGGTTATAAAAATTTTTTTGCCGGGTTTGGAATTTTGATGAACTGCAACCGTTGGCTTTGTTTGTTGCTCAATGGGTTTGGTTTTTAAATCTTTTAAACCAAAAGCTTCTGCCAGCAAATTCGATTGTTTGTCCCAGGTAAAAAAAATTTCTCCTTTAGCATTTTGATGAAGGGTTCCTATTGCTGGAAATTCAACATCTTCACCAGCCTTTAGCAGGCTTTTGACCTGACGAATAAATTCTTTTAACTCAAGTTTAACTTTTTCTTTATCGATATTTTCTTGCTTAGCGATAAAATCTATGAGCTTATTATCGCTAAAAGAGTATTTGGGATTGAAAAAAATTTTTTTTGTGGGTGGTAAAAATTTATTTTCCGATACATCGAATGCTGCGGGCTCATATTCGGCAGTAAAACCTCCTAAGCCAGGGATTACGACACCCTGTTTTTCAATGAGTAGTTGCTTTATGTACTTTTTTATATCCAATTTTTTTCTTTTTGCTAAACAAATATATTGAAAAATCTTGTAAAGCCAAGCGTTGTTATTCTTTAATCATGGTATAATCCGTACTTTTCCTGTTCCCATATATCAATTAAAATAAAAATCATTATCTCAGATTTATTTTATTATGCTTAATTTTGTTAGAAATTATAGCGATTATAAAAATGCACAAACTTGTATTAGTAACCGGAGGAACCGGGTATATTGGCTCACACACTGTAGTAGAATTGATGAACGAAGGTTATGATGTAGTAATAATTGATAACCTTTCTAATTCGGATAAATCTGTACTGGATGGTATAGCAAAGATTACAGGACGAAGGCCTTTTTTTGAACAATTTGATATTTGTGATAAAAAAAAGGTTGAAAATTTCTTTTCAATCTATAAAAAACTGGATGCGGTCATTCATTTTGCTGCCCATAAAGCAGTGGGCGAATCAGTAGAAAAACCTTTAAAATATTATCATAATAACCTGGTTTCATTGATGAATTTATTGGAAGGGATGTCCACGTTTAATATTCCAAATATTGTATTTTCATCTTCTGCTACCGTTTACGGACAACCGGATACATTACCTGCCGATGAGAATGCCCCCATCAAAAAAGCAACTTCACCATACGGAAATACCAAGCAAATTGCGGAAGAAATTATTCAGGATGTGATGAATGTTCATCATGATATGAACGCTATTTCGTTACGATATTTTAATCCCATAGGAGCGCATTCTTCTGCGCTTATTGGCGAGTTGCCTTTGGGTGTACCCGATAACCTTGTGCCTTTTATTACACAAACGGCAATTGGTATTCGCGATGAGTTAAAAGTGTTTGGCGACGATTACAACACGCCCGATGGAACCGCTATACGCGATTACATTAATGTTGTTGATCTGGCAAAAGCCCATGTTGTAGCCATAAACCGATTGATTAATCAGAAAAATAAAAAGAATTTCGAAGTCTTTAACCTGGGAACCGGAAAAGGATCATCGGTAATGGAAATTGTAAAAACTTTTGAAAAAGCTACAGGCGAAAAATTAAATTATATAATTGTTGGCAGGCGTGCCGGTGATGTTGAATCGGTTTATGCCGACACATCGTTAGCAAACAGTGAATTGGGCTGGAAAACCGAGGTTGGATTAGAAGAAACTTTGTTGTCCGCATGGAACTGGGAAAAATATATACGAAATAAAAAAATCAGAGATAATGAGTAAGTCCATTTTAATAACCGGCGGAGCCGGATTTATTGGTTCACATGTAATACTGCTGTTTGTAAATAAGTATCCGGATTATAAAATTGTCAATTTGGATAAATTAACTTATGCCGGAAACCTCGAAAATTTAAAAGATGTTGAAAAGGTTCCCAATTATGAGTTTGTAAAAGGCGACATTGTTGATGATGATTTTATTTTTGAATTGTTTGAGAAATATCAATTCGACGGTGTAATCCATCTGGCTGCCGAGTCGCATGTAGACCGATCTATTTCCAATCCCAAAGAGTTTATCAAAACCAATATTATAGGCACATTAAATTTATTAAATGCTGCTCGAAATACCTGGAAAGATTCAAAAGAAAAGCTTTTTTTCCATATCTCAACCGATGAGGTTTACGGTTCGTTAGGCGATGATGGTTTGTTTACCGAAGAAACTTCGTATGATCCCCGAAGCCCTTATTCTGCATCCAAAGCAAGTTCCGACCACCTGGTAAGAGCTTATTATCATACTTTTGGACTGCCGGTTGTTATTACCAACTGTTCCAATAATTACGGACCTAATCAATTCCCCGAAAAGCTAATTCCTTTAGCCATTAATAATATTAAGAATAAGAAATCAATCCCTATCTACGGAAAGGGCGAAAATGTACGCGATTGGCTGTATGTGGAAGACCATGCCCATGCTATCGATTTGGTATTTCATCAGGGAAATGTTGGCGAAACATACAATATTGGTGGTAACAACGAGTGGCAAAATATTGAACTGATTCGTACGCTTTGCAAAATTATGGATAAAAAATTAGGAAGGGAAAAGGGAGAATCTGAAAAGCTTATCACTTTTGTAAAAGACCGTGCCGGCCATGATTTAAGGTATGCCATCGACTCATCTAAAATACAAAATGAGCTGGGATGGAGTCCCTCACTTCAGTTTGAGAAAGGGCTGGAAAAAACGGTTGACTGGTATCTCGAAAATGAGGCCTGGCTTAAGCATGTGTTAAGTGGCGATTACGAGAGATATTACGATGAGCAGTATGTGAAAAGATGATGATAATTTAAGAAGCGGCAGTAGGCAGCAGCAGACCTCCTGTGCTTTGCAACCGCACGCTGCCGCTGAAGCTTCGGAGATCAAAGTAAGCAGAATAGGATCAATAACAAATTTACAAATTCACAAAAGTCCTTTGTGTCTTGGCGACTTGGCGGTGAAAAATAAAAAAGCTGAAGTAACCAGCAGCATTAGGTTGCAGCTTAAACCAAAAAACAGATTCACTCTTTTACTCACTGGTCATAATAAACAACGGTTGCATTCCGAAACTTTTATAAAAAGGCCTTAACCGATCGGTATTGTAATGTTTGCTTACATTGACCAGCTTTTTGGAACCTACCACGACTTCAATCGGGAGATTATCGTACCGGCCGTTTTTTAAGGCAACCAGCCTGCCGTGGATTCCTTCTAAAACTAAATCCAACGCTAAATTACCGTAAGCCATGGGCACAATAGAGTCAATGGCATCCGGATCGCCTCCGCGTACCAGGTAACCCAGTTTTTGGTTTATTACACCAACGGGCCTTCCTTTACAGCAATTCGCCGAGTATTCTTTAATCTTTGCCGAAACCAGATCTCCTATTCCACCTAATTTTGCATGTCCGTATGCATCTTTAGATTCATTTTCAAAAACCATCTCACCACCTTCATACATGGCACCTTCTGAAACCAACACCACAGAGTATTTGCTTGGGTTATTGTTCCTGTCTTCGATAAGCAATTCGGTTAGTTTCTCGATATTAAATTTGTATTCAGGAATTACACATCTATTAGCAGCTCCTGCCATGGTTGGCAGCATAGCAGTAAAACCTGCATATCGCCCAAACACTTCTAAAACCATAAAACGTTCGTGCGAACCTGCACTGGTTCGTAAATTATTGGTCATTTGTATGGTACGGGTAACACAGGTGCTAAATCCGATGCAATAATCGGTACCGGGCACATCATTATCCATGGTTTTAGGAATGGCAACAACCTTAAATCCTTCACGGTAAAGCCTTACAGCATAACTTAGCGTGTCATCACCACCAATGGGAATAAGATATTCAATCCCCAAAAAATCAAGGTTTTTGAGTACTTCTTTGGTCAGGTCGTTTACCGGATCATTATATTTGTCTTTTAAATGTTCGGGAACATTCCAACGGGGAACGCGGCTTGGGTTGGTTCTCGACGAGTGCAAAAAAGTACCTCCTGTCCGGGCAGCCCTGTTTACTCTTGTTTCTGTTAAAACCTCAACACATTCAGAATTATCGGCATTTTTATCTCTTACCATGTCTACAAGGCCCATCCATCCACGGCGGATTCCTATTACTTCATAACCTTCGCGTAAAGCTCTTATCGTAACTGCCCTGATAGCAGGATTTAATCCCGGAACATCGCCGCCACCGGTTAATATACCAATTTTACCTTTTGATTTTTTGCTTTTTGTTGCCATATCGGTGTGTTTTTTAAGATTTTACCAACCAGGTAAATTACAAAAAAATCAAAAGCAAGTAAAGTTTTAAAGGATTGTTTTACCGGTGACAAATTTTTCGGTAAGGACAGTATTCACAATGACTGACTTCATCCGTTTGTGTAAAAGCTACTTCGGGATTAAAAATCTCTTCAATTAAATGGGTTAGATGTTGCAGGTATTCATCAGCAACTTCGCCATAATGGGTAATATAACTTTTTGTTTCGTTGTTGTATATTCTATATTCAAATGTATTATCAAATAATTTTTTTGCAGAATATACACCGGGCACAATAGGTAAATCAGGTTTTTTTATATCCTGGTAAAATTTAGCATATAAAAATGTTTGAAAAACAGCACTTCTCTGGTCACTTTTTTTATCGGAGAAAAGGGCTTCCATATTTTTATAATCCAGTGGGTCGCTACCCGTTTTATAATCGATAATACGGATATGATGATTCAGTTTATCTACCCGGTCGATTTTTCCACCCAGCTTAACCGTCTCGGAGGCTCCGTTTAAATTAACCGGAATTTCAGTTTGATAGGTATCTTCCAGCGAGATAATTTCAAATGGCGCTATTTCGGCATCTTTTTTTACCAGTTGTTTTACATATTTTTCAATAATTTCGCGGATGATAATATTTTTTCCTGAATAGTCGGCTTTAGGATTTTTGAAATAGGTTTTGTTAAATGCATGGTCGATGGAAACATTTATTTGCCGCCCGTATTTTAAAATCTCCGAAAGGGTTTTGGGCAAAACGGGTTTTTCTTTTAAGTGCTGGTAGAGGTTGTCCATGGCTTCGTGCAAAATATTACCGAATAAGGGAGCATCAATTTCTTCGGTAACTTCGTCCTGTTCTTTCAAACCAGCCACATAGCGGAAGTAAAATCTTAGTTTGCAGCGTAAATAGTTGCTTAAACCGCTGGGAGATAAATATTTATTTTCTCCGGATGAGGATAGGTAAGCACGCAATATTTTCTGAATCTCCGGTGTCTTTTCTATGCGTATCTCTTTGGGTTGATTGATGTTGATATCATACCGCAAACTTTTTTCTGTAATGTTATATGAAGATTCGTATTTTAACTGGTACAAAAAGCGGCTCATCTCTCCGGTTTGCAACCCATCGGTATTAGAGTTGTAAGCCAGCGTAACATTTTGAGCCCGGTGCAACAACCGGTAAAAGTAATAGGCATAAATAGCATCCTGGTGTTCTATCGTTGGCAAGCCAAACCCACGGCGTAAATTGTAAGGAATAAATGACAATGACGATTCAGTTTTTGGAAAAATACCTTCGTTTACTGAGGTGATAAAAATGTTTTTAAAATCCAGCAAACGGGTTTCGAGAATTCCCATCACCTGGAGTCCGGATAAAGGTTCTCCGGTAAATGGCACTCTAAGGTTGCGTATAATTTTTCGTATAAGCCGGATATAGGTATCCATTCGGATTTCAACCTGTTGCTCCTGCAACACCTCTTTTAACCTGTTTATCGAAAGATAGATGTGGTAAATATATTCTTTTTCCAGCGATGGCGTGTGGAGTGTATCTTCAAGTTTATTTTCGTTCAACGATTGATATATGTGATGGATAATGTTTAGAAAGTATTCAGATAAATCAATATAAGATTCAACCTTATTGAACAGTAAAGAGAAAAATGGAGAAGTAGCCAATTCATCCTTTGAAATGATTATCCGGTTATTCGTCCGGATAAATTGTAACAGGTTGTTTGCTTCTTTACTAAAATAAGTGTTAATGTATTGATGATTAAGGATAGCGGTTACATCTTTATGGTAAAAAGAATTTTTCCGGGCATTTTTCTGTAATTCAATAACATGTTCGAGCAGGCTGTAAATGGGCGTATTTATTACCGGATACCCCATGGTAATATTTACATTTTCAATGCTATTGGGAATGGATTGCAGCACAGGAATCAATAAATCTTCATCGGCTAACACAATGGCTGTATTATCGGGAGATGCTGTTATCTCATGTTTTGCAAGTTTTAATTTTTCAGTAATGATTTTTGCCTGTCCCACATTGCCCGGGATAGAAATGATTTCGATATTTTTATTTTCCGGAGATATTTGGGATAAATTTTTGTTGGAAAAACTTAGTGGTGATTTGAATTCATGGATATTTTCACGTAAAAAGAGTCCCGCTTCGTGATTGATATTGTGGATAAAATGTGGGTCGTAGTCCCAGTAAAATTCAGCTCGCTGGTTATTTTGTAAAAAATGGAAGAGTCTTTTTTCACATTGATTCAGGGCGTTAAACCCGGCAAAAATATATTTTTCATGGGAGAGGTTAACGGGTTTATTACCCTCGAGTAAATTTGTTACTCTTCGGTAAATCATTCCTTCGTAAGCAATACCCAGTGCCGTTAATTTTTCGTTTAGTTTTTTATAAATATCGGGCAATACATTCCAGATACTTATAAAATTTTGTTGGTGGACTGAATGTTTTTGCGGGTCGAAACTTTCCCAAAATTGCTTGATGGCTTCAATTTGTTTCTCCGTAAGGTAAGAAAAATGGTCTTGTATAGATTTTAACGATTCAAGATTTTTAAAGAGGTCATTAGGATTAACCAGGTATTTATCGATATCATCAAAATCATTTAACATCATCTCGCCCCAGAAATAAAAATCATCAAAAGATTCTTCCGATTTTTTTTCCTGTTTATAAATCTGATACAATTCGAACAGGATTTTAATAGGGTCAGCTATTGTTAATCCCGATATTTCCTGCATCAACTCATTAATGGTTGTTGTTTTTGGCGACCAGATTGGTTTCGTAGTTAATTCGGACAGGTATTTTTTAAAATACAACCCTGCTCTTTGGTTAGGGAATACCAGGCATAATTCAGAGATTTTATCTCCATATCTGTTATATAAATCTTCTGCTATGTGATGTAAAAAGTTGTTCATTTATTTTTATACCGCTTGCTGCGATGCGTTTTTCTTTATTTTAATAAGGATGTCTTTTTTGTTTTCTTTCTCTTTCTCAATGTCATAATCATCTTGTAGTCCAAGCCAAAATTTTGCAGTCGTTCCAAAATAAGAAGCCAATCTAAGTGCAGTATCTGCTGTTATTTTTCTTTTTCCTTTTATTATTTGTGAAATTCGAGTCTGTGGAATATCAGTATCTTTTGATAACCTGTATGCTGTTATCTCTAGTGGACGTAAAAATTCCTCTAGTAAAATTTCTCCCGGGTGAATATTTGTTAATCTGTCCATTTCTAATCATCAATTTTAGTGATAATCTATTATTTCTACATGGTGTGCATTATTGTCAATCCTGCGAAAGGTGATTCGCCATTGGTTATTAATTCTGGTACTATAAAAATCTGAATCTTGTAATTTTTCAAGTCGGTTCAATGGTGGAATGCTTAAATCAGACTTGTTTTGTGAGTTATTAATCATTCTTAATTTCCTCCGCCCAATTTGTTGAATCTCAATTGGTATTTTTCTGATACGTTCTCCATTCCAAATTTTTTCTGTATCCTTCGAACCAAATGAAATAATCATACTGTCGTTTTATATTACTAACGCCAAAGGTAACTACTTTGTTTCAATTTATCAAATCTTTTTCGAAGTGTTCGGGACGAATTTACTATAACTCTTTAAAAACCCTACTTCTTATTTTTCAAAAAATTTTCCCTGCCAGGTGTCCAGTTCCTCGAGCCTTTTTTCGAATTTCGCTAAAATCTGGTCATTGCGTATTAATCCCCAGCCGGGGCCGGCTAAAAATCTCGGCGGAACTTCTCCGGCAAATCGTTCAACCACAATATCAGGGTTAAGCCGCTCAATAAACCGGACAAAAAAGTCGATATATTCGGGTAATTCAAAAAAAGTAAAATTCTCCGGATGCGCTTTGTATTCTTTTTCCATGGCTGTGTCTTTGATAATTTGTAGCTGGTGGAATTTAATGGTATCGAGCGGTAAAGCAGAAATGGTTTTAGCCTGGCTTAAAATGTAATCTTTGGTTTCGCCCGGTAACCCGATGATAAAATGTGCTCCTGTTTTAATGCCGTATTGGTTGGTTTGTTCCAATGCTTTAACCGCCTCTTCGAAGGTATGTCCCCGGTTAATGCGTTTTAATGTTTCGTTACTGCACGATTCGATGCCATATTCTAAAATAATGTAATATTTTTCCGATAGCTTTTGGAAATATTCAAGCTTCTCCTCGTCAATGCAGTCCGGACGTGTGCCAATCACTAATCCGGCAATTCCCGGAACGCTTAAAGCCTCGTCATAAATAATTTTTAATTTATCCAGTGGTGCATAGGTGTTGGAATAGGCCTGGAAATAAGCCAAAAACTTGTTCGACCTGCGATATCTTTTTTCATGGAATTCAATGCCTTCGTTTATTTGTTGGGTTATGGATTTATCCGGAGTACAGTACGACGGGTTAAAGGCATCGTTATTGCAATAAGTGCAACCGCCCAATCCTTTGGTTCCGTCACGGTTCGGACAGGTAAACCCGGCATCAATGGTTACCTTTTGCACGCGTTCGCCAAAAGTCCGCTTAAAATAGTTGCTGTAAGCGTTAAATCTTCGGTTATGTCCCCAGTGGAATATTTTATTAATTTCTGCCACTATTTATTTTTTTATTGCTTTTTTGCTAATCACTTTTTAATAAAAGTTAGTGTTCGCAGTTCATAGTTCTGACTTAAACTGTGAACTCTGAACTTAAAACTATTGCACTGCAACTACGTTGCCCAAATCCACATACCATAAATATCCTTCAACATTTATATCGCCCATTTTTTGTAAGATTTCCATATAGGTTTTTACCTGTTTTTTATGTTTTTCTTCTTCCTGCTCGCCAAATTTGTAATCTATCACAACCGTTTTTTGTTGATTATAAATTACTCTGTCAGGACGAGCTTTCTTACCTCCCGGAAGGATGATTTCCGCTTCGGTTTTTACATTCCACTGATTGCTATACCAATCCCTTATCTGTTGATTTTTCAAGACTTCATGAATTTGCCGGGTGATTTCTTCTTTTTCAGAATGCGAGATTTTCCCTTCGAAAAGCAGTTTTTCTATTGCTTGTGGGATATCATTTTCGGTTTCAATATGTTCAAAAATTTCGTGCATCACTTTACCATGATTTACCCGCCGAAAAGCACTGCTCTCTTTGCCGGTAAAAAATGAATGGTCGTGCAATTTTAGGCGAAGCTTATTTTTAATGTCGTACGATTCGTACAATTCGATTTTTATTTCATTATAAATGCTCTCTTCTGGAGCTGTTTGTTCCAGCGTTCCATATTCAAAAATATTATTTTCTTCAGCTTTTGGGTTTAGTTCAATAAGCTGTTCGCCTTCCCGGCTATAGTTTTGATAATTTTCATAAGTGAACTTCAATAAGCTGCCAACATCTTTAATAGTGTCTTTTTTACCTTCCGGAGAGAAAATAAATAAATTCTCTTCAGCACGGGTAAAAGCTACATACAGCAGGTTCAAATTATCAACAAACACATGAAATTTTTCATCCAGGTAATGTTTTTTGAATATCGTATTTTGTAATTTTTGAGAATACTGTACCGGAATGATTTCCAGCTGATTAAAAGGAGCGGTGTCTGTTTTGCACCAAAGAATATTGTTTTGTCTTGAATTATGGTCAAGGCTCCAGTTACAAAAGGGAATGATAACATTCTTAAACTCAAGTCCTTTCGATGAGTGGATGGTTATGATTCGTATCGCATCCTGATTTTCTGAAACCGAAAGGGTTTTCTTGCTGCCTTCCTCGTTCCACCAGGTGATAAAGGAGTGAATGTCGGCTGTTTTTGTTTTGCTGAATTCCAGGATGATATCCATGAAAGCCTTGAGATAGGGTAGTTCGGAATGTACTTCGTTGAGCTTAAAAATTTTTATGATTTTATCAACCAGTTCGTAAATAGGCAGTTGTTTGAGTTGTTCGGCAGATTCAGTAAATCCCTCAGGGAATATTGAATCTGAATGAGTGCCTTGTTTTTCGTTTGTATCATTTTTTAATAATGCATGTAATTGACTGCTGTCTGCATTTGCATTTTTAAGGTACTGATGAAGTTCGTAGGCTAAAAATGCACGGTTGATGGAATCTTGGTCATTTAACAAATACTCTAAAGCAGCCAGTATAAAACGGGTAACTGAAGCATTGGCTATAAAAAGCGAATCGTTGGAAATAAAATCGTAACTGTATTGGGATGCATGATTGTTTTTGTAATCAACAAGTGCATTGGCGATTTTTTGCCCTTCATCTTTTTTACGTACCAATACTGCAATATCTTTCAGGGCATATCCTTTATCTTGTAAAAGTTCAATTTTATGAATTACCTGCGAAATTATCTCTTGCTCTCTTGCATCTTTATCTTCCTGGTTGATAAAGGCGTGGTAAATATATCCTCCTTCTTTGTTTTTTGAGGGAGCCTGTTGAATCACATCATGGTAAGCTTCGGTAATTTTATGTTGAAAAAGATTTTCGGAGCTGCTTGACTGCTCAAATTCACTGTTAAAATGTTGTTGCAATATGTTGGATGAATAATAAAATACCGAATTGTTAAAATCAATCATATTTTTTTTACTCCGCCAATTGCTATTGAGAGGAATTATCCTGGGTTGATACTGTTTGAAATCTTGTTCAATTTTATCCGATAATATTTCCCAGTCGCTGTTACGCCAACGGTAAATCGATTGTTTAACATCACCCACTACCAGGTTGGCATTTCCCTGGGCCAGGCTGTTGTCGATTAAAGGTTTGAAATTCTCCCATTGTATTTTTGAGGTATCCTGAAACTCGTCCATCATAAAAAAGCGGTAAATACTGCCTGCCTTTTCGTAAATAAAAGGAGCATCATTACCATCAATGATGACCTGAAGCAATTTTGAAGCATCAGAAATCAGAAAGATATTTTGTTCTTCGCAGTATCGGTGAAGTTTTGTGGAGATATCCGTTAAGATGCCCAGGGTATGAATAAATTTAAGAATTTCAATCGCGGTATAGTATTCTTTCTCGTTGTTCTGATGATAGCTTACCATATCGCTAAACAGTTTAAACAAGCCATTATCCAAAACATGCTCAAGCGTTTCTTTTTTCAGGCTGGTTTTGGTTATCCACTCGTTATAACTTTCTGTTCCTTTTAAAGTTCTGGTTTTGAGTTCAAATACATTTTGGTTAATGATTTTGTTAAAATAGTTGGGAACACTCGATTTGCTATGCTTAAAATCTTCGGTAGTCAATCCGTTTGCCTCAATGAGTGCAAGCGCCTCTTTCGCAAGTTTTTTTAAATGATTTTCAAATCTGGTTTTTATATTTTGCAGCCGGGCAATATACTCTTTAACAAAATTTTTGTCACCGAATTTTTTGATGAGCTGATTATCAAAAGCCTTAAATTCCTCTTTAAAAATTTCATGGGCCAGGTTTAAAATATCTTTTTTAAAGTCCCATGTTTTTCCTTGCTCTATTTTTGTTTCTGCTAAGGAAGAGGTTAATTCCCGCAATGCTTTATTGTCTCCAATATCCATCAGTAGCTTGTCAACAACGAGCGACAATATTTCCGATTGATTTAATTCAACGCTGTAACCAGGCTGGATTCCTACTTCGTGGGTAAAGGAGCGGATAATTTTTTGGAAAAATTTATCAATGGTACTTACCGAAAATTTTGAGTAATCATGCAGCAACAGCGATAATGATTGCTTTGCTTTTTGCTGTATCGTTTCTTCCGGGATGTTTAAATCGGTTTTAATGATTTTGAGGTAGGGAGATGATTCTTTGCTGGCTAGTTTGTGAAGTTCACTGATAATGCGGCTTTTCATCTCGGCTGTAGCTTTATTGGTAAAAGTTACTGCCAGAATTCGTTTATAGTTCCACTGATTGGAAAACAAAATTTTTAAATATTCGGCGGTTAACCTGAATGTTTTTCCCGAGCCGGCAGATGCTTTGTAAATGGTGAGTTTTAACATTTCTTTTCCTGTTTACAGGATAAAATTACTTAAAATATTTTCCATATCAGAATTATCTTATCAACAGAATTGGATGTGTTGATTGTCAATCTTAACTAGTTTAAAGAACAATTTAAGCGTAGTTTGGCTTAACATCAAACGATAATTTTAGATAGTTTAACACAAAATAAATATCTTTGCATCCGAAAATCTTAAATAGGTTTGATGATGAAAAAAGTGGTTGTGGGAATGTCTGGCGGAGTAGACTCAAGTGTTGCTGCATATCTTCTAAAACAAAAAGGATATGAAGTGACAGGGTTGTTTATGAAAAACTGGGATGACAGTTCAGTTACCCTCACCAGCAACTGTACTTGGGAAGATGATTTGCTTTTTGCTGAAATGGTTTGTAAAAAATTAGGTATTCCTTTACATACAGTGGATTTAAGCAACAAATACAAAGAGCGTGTAGTAGATTATATGTTTGCTGAATATGAACGTGGACGCACGCCCAATCCAGATGTACTTTGCAACCGTGAAATAAAATTTGATTTATTTATTGATGAGGCGTTAAAGTTGGGAGCCGATTATGTGGCTACCGGGCATTATTGCCGAAAAGAAACCGTTATCATTCATAATAAACCGGTTTACCGGTTGTTAGCTGGTAAAGACCCAAATAAGGACCAAAGTTACTTTTTGTGTCAGCTTCGTCAGGCACAAATTTCAAGGGCACTGTTTCCTGTTGGAGAGCTATTAAAACCTGAAGTACGCAAAATTGCCGATGAACAAGGCATGGCAACAGCCACCCGGAAAGATTCACAGGGAATCTGTTTTGTGGGAAAAGTGGATTTACCCACGTTTCTGCAACAAAAACTGCAGGCCAAAAAGGGTGATATTATTGAAATTTCAGAAAAATATGATGAAAAAAATAATGCTTTTGATGATTTCAAAGAAAATGCAAAGGCTTATCAGTATAAACGAAAA
Organism: uncultured Bacteroidales bacterium; assembly: GCA_964606845.1. Taxonomy (GTDB): domain Bacteria; phylum Bacteroidota; class Bacteroidia; order Bacteroidales; family UBA12077; genus UBA12077. The sequence goes on along the minus strand of CAZSIC010000015.1, from coordinate 27,820 downwards.
GATGGGAAAAAAATAGGTACGCATCGTGGAGCTCATTTTTATACTATCGGGCAACGCAAAGGGTTGAATATTGGTGGAACTGATAAACCCATGTATGTTATTGCTATTGATGTTGATGAAAATATTGTTTTTGTGGGTAAAGGCGACCACCATCCGGGCTTGTATCGTAACGGGCTGTTTATTGCTTCAGATGAGGTGCATTGGGTCCGTAAGGATTTAAGGTTAGTGATGAATGATTCAAAAGAATATTTAGTAAGGGTAAGGTATCGTCAGCCTTTGCAAAAGGCTAAATTGGTTGTTAAGCCCGAAGGGATTTATATTGTTTTTGAACAACCGCAGCGAGGAATAGCTCCCGGACAATTTGCCGCATGGTATGATGAAGATGAATTGATTGGTTCAGGCGTTATTTATTAGTGTGAATGTGTAGATTTGTAAATTAGTAAAAAGGTAAATTAGTTAAATAGTCTTACCGGTTTAGTTATCCTGTTGCTGTTTCAAATGCATCTGTTAATCAAAAAGCCTGACTGGCAGATTGTTGTCGTCAACAGCTGCAAAGAAAAAATTTCCTTCAACGGCCAGTTCTCTTTTATCTGAATATTTTTCTTCAATAAATATCTTTACATTAATTTCCATTTTTACCTGGCCATAATTTTTTACCGTACCCATAATTTCAGCAAAGGTGCCATACGGAATAGGTTTTTTAAAATCAATCTTTCCTGTCGATACGGTTACGACTTTTTTTCGGCAGAATCGGGTAGCTGTGATGTATGCTACTTCATCCATCCACTGTAAGGCGATTCCACCAAACAATGTATTGTGGTCGTTAATTAAATTTTTAAAAACAGCTTTAACCTGCCTGGTTTCTGCTTTTATCGATTGTTTTTGAATATCCATAATTAATTTTTTACAAATATATGCAAAAAAAACTTGCATTATGAACATATGTTCAATATATTTGTACAGAATTTAGTTATAAAAATATGCCAAGACCAAAAAATAATCGATTAGTATTTGAGCCACCGGTTTTTAAAAGCTTTAAACCTATTGGTGTTAAAGGAGCTGAGCTGGAGTCTGTCATTTTATCGTTAGATGAATTTGAGGCTTTTCGTTTAGCCGACCAAATGGGTTTTTCGCAACAAGAAGCAGCGGAAGAGATGGAGATTTCCAGGCCAACCTTTACGCGGCTTATTGAAATAGCCCGTAAAAAAATCGCCGATTTTATTATTGGCGGTAAAATACTGGAGATTGAAGGTGGAAATATTCATTTTAAAAACAATATTATTAAATGTTTAGATTGCGGACATATGTTCAGAACGACATTTAGTGATGATGTTTTAGAATGTCCATCATGCCACTCAAAGCGGCTATTGAATTTAGCAGGTGGATTTGGCCATGGTAAATGTTGTTCCAATAGAAATAAAAAAAGAGGAGGTAATTATGGCAAGAGGTGATAGAACAGGTCCATTAGGAGAAGGTCCAATGACAGGACGCGGAATGGGTTTTTGTTCAGGTAATGAATTTGCCGGAAATGCTGCAGACACATTCGGCAGAGGAATGGCCCGTGGTTTTCGTGGAGGCCAGGGCCGAAGAGGCGGTTTTTCCCGCTTCGCAAATTTTGGCTTTGACCAAAATCCTGAAGATGCTAAGCAAAACAGAAAAAGGTCCATCGAAGATGAAATTGATTATTTGAAGAATCAAATTGGTGGACTTGAAGCTGAATTAAAGAAGCTTGGTTAGTTGATTGATTAAAAGCCATTAGCTTGTTGAAACATGTTTATCTGCTACAATGGATGCAAGTAGCTTGCTAATGGCTTTTTTAAAAATTTAAAATGATTAGTTATGAACCAAGGAAAAGGATTGGGTAAAGGAAAAAAAGATGGCTCAGGCAATCCTCGCCAGGGTAGAAATAAAGGCGGAGCCTTTGGGCCCGGAGGATATTGTGTTTGTGCTAAATGCGGGGAGAAAACTCTGCATCAGCAAGGGGTTAAGTGCGCCTCCATTAAATGTCCTCAATGCGGACATCCGATGATTAGAGAAGAATTGTTGAATAAAAATAAATAAGTACTAAACTAATTTACAAGAAAGATGAAGAAGAAATTTGCGATTCCAACAGTCAATGAGCAAATAACGCCTCATTTTGGTCATTGTGAGAAATTTGCCATTGTTGAAGTTGATAGCGACAAGGTATTGAACCATGATTTTGTTACGCCTCCGGTACATCAACCCGGGGTATATCCCAAATTTTTGGCCGACCAGGGAGTGCATGTAATCATTGCTGGTGGAATGGGGCAACGTGCCCAGGATTTATTTGCTCAAAATAATATTGAGGTTTGTATGGGAGTTCAGGGTGGAACACCCACTGAGTTAGTAGAACATTATTTGAAAGACAAATTACAAACCGGACAGAATTTGTGTGACCACTAAAATAAAGAATAAGTAATGAGAATTGCTATTGCAAGCGGGAAAGGCGGTACAGGAAAAACAACCCTGTCTGCCAATCTTGCTGCTTTTTTGTCAGAAACCGAACCCGTTGTATTAGCTGACCTGGATGTTGAAGAACCAAACGCCGGGTTATTTATTCAGGGGAAGTTGAAAAATGAGGAAGTAAAATATAAAATGATTCCGGAATGGAATTCTGAAACGTGTACCTTTTGTGGCGAATGCCAGAAAAATTGTAATTTTCATGCGGTTATTCAATTAGGGCCTCAGATATTGGTATTTCCTGAATTATGCCATAGCTGTTACGCATGTTCTGAATTGTGCCCTACCGGTTCATTGCCCATGGTTAGTCAGAGGATGGGGGTATTAAAGCATTATTCAGGGAATAATATCGCATTTATTGAAAGCCATCTGGATATTGGACAAGAGCAGGCCGTGCCGTTAATTGGGCAAACCATTCAGTATGTCGAAGATAATTTTGATGATAATACCCTAAAAATTTATGATGCTCCACCCGGAACATCCTGCCCTGTAATTGAAGCAACAAAAGATGCTGATTTTATTATCCTGGTAACAGAACCAACACCTTTTGGTTTACACGATTTAAAGCTTGCTGTAGAAACCGTAAAAGAGCTCCAGAAGCCATTTGCTGTGGTGATTAATCGTTATGGATTAGGTGATGATAAAGTATTGGATTATTGTAAAGAGAATAAGATTCCTATTATCGCAAAGATTCCAAATCAAAGAGTGATTGCGGAGTTATACTCACGTGGAGAATTAATATATAATCAAGTTCCTGAATTTAGAGATGAGCTTTTAAAAATCAGCGATTATATTAAAAAGGAAATGGATTGATGAAAGAGATTGTTATTATATCAGGAAAAGGCGGAACAGGAAAAACTTCTGTTACAGCCTCTTTTGGATTTTTAGGAGGTAAAGATGTGGTGGTTGCCGATTGTGATGTGGATGCTGCGGATATGCATTTGTTGATGAAGCCCGATTTTGCTCAATCAAAAGATTTTTATAGCGGGGTGGTTGCCAAAATTAATCCCGGCAAATGTACCCAATGTGGTTTATGTGCTGAAAAATGCAGGTTTGATGCAATTCCTGTAATTAATAATCAACATGTGGTAAAAAAACTGGATTGCGAAGGGTGTGGGTACTGTGCTAAAATTTGTCCGGTAGATGCGATTACAATGCACGAACAAAATGTTGGAGACTGGTATATTTCAACCACAAAAGTTCAAAATACCATGGTTCATGCAAAATTGGGCATTGGTGCCGAGAATTCGGGAAAGCTGGTTGCTAAAGTTAAAAACGAAGCTAAAGCAATCGCAGAAAACCAGCAAAAAGATTTTAGGATTATTGATGGATCGCCTGGAGTAGGTTGCCCTGTTGTTTCATCTCTTTCAGGTGCTGACTTTACCGTTATAGTTACCGAACCTTCTGTTTCCGGATTTCATGATTTAAAGAGAGTATATGAACTGGTGAAAAAGTTTAAGATTAACATCGGTTGTATTATCAATAAATATGATATCAACCAGGAGATGACCGATAAAATATTAGCCTTTCTGCGGAATGAAAAGATTGAACATATTGCCAGCTTACCTTACGATGAAAATTTCACGCGTGCCATGACCTTGGGAAAAACAATTGTTGAGTTTGATGAAGGCGAATTAAAAGAGAAAATGGTAGATAGTTGGACAAAAGTTAAGCAATTAGTTAATCATGAAATATAAACGTTTAATAAAAAATAAATAAACAATGAAAATAGCATTTACAACCAAAGGAACAGACTGGGATTCCCAAATAGATCCTCGGTTTGGAAGAACCGAATACATTTTAGTATATGATAACGAGAAAGATGAGTTTACATCTTTCGATAATCGGGATGTTGAAAATGAAGCCCATGGAGCAGGCCCAAAAACTTCCCAGAAGCTATTTGAACTGGGTGCTAATATTTTAATCACCGGAAACGGCCCGGGTGGTAATGCAGCAGCAGTTTTAGAAAAGGCCGGTGTTGAAATTTTTATTGGTGCCGGAAATATGACGGTAAAACAGGCTTATGAAGCTTATCAAAATAATCAATTAAAAAAATTCTAATACTATGAAAAAATATGATATTATCATTATAGGAGCCGGGCCGGCTGGAATTATTACCGGAGTAACTGCCAAAAAACAAAATCCGGATAAATCGATGTTAATGTTTAAAGAGGAGGAAAAAGGATTGGTACCTTGTGGTATCCCTTACATTTTTCATAAACTTGGCGATGTAGATAAAAATGTGATGGGACCCAAACCTTTTGTTGATGCAGGAGGAGATGTCCTTTCAGAAAGAGTGGTGGATGTTAACTTTGACAATAAATCTGTAAAAACGGAAAAAGGCAAAGAATTTTCTTACGAGAAGCTTGTATTTGCAACAGGTTCAGAAGTTTTTATCCCAACTTTTATTCCCGGATATGATTTGGAAAATGTTTTCTATATTAAAAAAAGCTATAATTACATTAAACAACTTTTCGACGACATAAAAACAAAAAAGAATGTTGTTGTCGTTGGCGGAGGGTTTATTGGTGCAGAAGTAGCTGAGCAAATTGCTTTACAACCGGATAAAAAAGTGACCTTGGTAGAAAGTGAAGAATTTTGTTTTTCCAAAGCATTTTCTAAAGAATTATCAGAGGTTGCTACAGAAGCATTGCAAAACACAGCTATTGATGTAAAAACATCAACAAAAGTGGAAAAGATTAATGGTAATAATGGAGTTGTTTCTTCTGTTTCGCTAAGTAGTGGAGAAGATTTAGCCTGCAATGCTATAATTATGGCCATTGGATATAAACCAAATACCGGGTTAGCCAAAAAAGCAGGTTTAGAATTGAATAAAATGGGAGCCATTGTGGTCGATAATTACGAACGTACCCAGGCAAAAGATGTTTGTGCTGTTGGCGATTGCTCACAAACCATAGGTTTTTTGACTGGACGAATGGATAACATTATGTTAGCATCAACAGCAACAGCAGAAGCTCGTGTTTTAGGCCATAATTTATTTGGCATTAAAATTCGAAAAAATTTTTCCGGTACATTAGCCGTTTTCTCTACCGAAATAAACGGTGTTACCATGGCTGCTACCGGATTAAACGACAGTAATGCTCAAGCGGCCAATGTGCATTATATTTCAGCTAAGTTTAGTGATTTTGACACGCATCCGGGAACATTTAAAGAAACCATGCCGCTTACAATAAAACTATATGCTTCACCTTGCGATGGTTCTATTCTTGGAGGAGAAATTTGGGGCGGAAAATCTGCAGGAGAAATGATTAATACCATTAGCCTTGCCATACAAAAAGGAGTTACAGCTTATGAATTAATTTCGTTTCAAATTGGGTCGCACCCATTATTAACAAGTGCTCCTACCAAAACAATGATCATTAAAGCAGCTGAAATGATTATTGCTAAATTACACAGATCATAAAATAATAATGATAAATGCCAAAAACAGAGCCTTTTGATAAGTATACAAATGATTATGAAAAATGGTTTAAAGAAAATCCATTCCTTTTTGAGTCGGAATTGAATGCTATACGGAAGGTTATTCCGAAGGGTGTAGGTGGTATTGAAATTGGTATAGGTAGCGGAATTTTTGCAACTAAATTAGGAATTAAAGATGGGATTGAACCATCAACCAAAATGAGGGAAAAAGCGTTGTCCCGAAATTTAGATGTAAAAAATGCTGTTGCAGAAAAACTTCCCTATCCTGATAAAAGCAGAGATTTTGTTTTAATGGTTACGGTTATTTGTTTTGTCGATAATGTAACAAAAGCATTTAAAGAAGTAAATAGAATTCTTAAAGACAATGGAATATTAATAGTTTCCTTTATAGATAAAGAAAGCCCTATAGGAAAGGCGTATGAAGAAAATAAAGAGCAAAGTGTTTTTTATAAAGATGCAACATTTTTTGGCACATCTGAAGTTTTGGATTTGTTAAAAAAGAATGATTTTAACATTGAAAAAATTTATCAAACCATTTATGGCGATGTGAGCAATATAAAGTCGGCTCAAAAGCCCCTCGAAGGATACGGAAAGGGAAGTTTTGTTGTCATTAAAGCAAACAAAAACAGGGATTAGAAATGAAATTGGAACATATTGCTATTACGGTTGAAAGTTTGGATGAAATTGTTAATTTTTATCAGAATATATTAGGGATGGAGCAGATACGTGATTTTGTTATTGATAAATCATTAACTGCAAAGCTTTTTAATGTAGATGAAAACTTACCCGTTTATTTAATGCAACGAGATGATTTGGTATTAGAAATTTTTATCCTTAAACAAAATCGGGAGTCAGTAAAACATTTATGTATTGCGCTAGAAAACAGGGAAAACCTGATAAGAGAACTTCAGGAAAAGGGCTATCAAACAATTATCATTGAACGAGAACAGCACGATTTAGTTTTTATAAAAGATAAATCAGAAAATATTTTTGAAATAAAACAACGATAGTTATGAATTTACGATTTGCTTTTGCCTTAAATAAAAACGATCAATTTGAAGAACAATTTTTTGGGAATGCCGATAAGTTTATGATTTATGACCTGATTTCCGGGAAATTGGAAGAAGTATTCGAAATAGAAAATGAATTTAAGGATGAAACAATCAATAATTCGGTAGTGAATGAACAGAAAGCTGAAAATATTACCAAAATACTTATAGCCAATGATATTAAAGTGATTGTTTCAAACCAATTTGTCGAGAACATAAAATTAGTAAACGAGTATTTTATTCCCGTTCAAATATTTTCTGATTTGCCTGATGATGCAGTCCATGCAATCAACGGCCATGTTCACTGGATTGAGGATGAATTAAATAATTTTAGCTCCGGTTACAAATTATTTATCATTAAATCGGGAATTTTAAAAACATCAATTGAAAATCATTAAAAAAATATAAAATGCATATTTCAGTTTTAACAGAAAATGCAGCATCAGGTAAATTTTTAGCTGAACATGGGCTATCGTATTATATCGAATATGAAGATACTCATATATTGTTTGATGCCGGGCATTCCGATGTTTTTTTGAAAAATGCCGAAAGATTTAATATTGATGTTGACAGTATAAAAACCGTGGTTCTTAGTCATGGACACTGGGATCATGCCAATGGGCTAAAGCTCTTAGAAAAAAAAGAATTAATTTGCCATCCTGAAGTTTTTCATCCGCGATTTAGAAAAGGAGGAACCGAAAATATTGGTATGGAGTTAACCATCGATGAGTTGCAAAAGCGTTTTGAAATGATTACTTCACGAAAACCGTATCCCATATCTCATGACATTATTTTTTTAGGTGAAGTTCCTCGAAGGAATGCTTTTGAAGCACAAACAACGCCTTTTGTATATAAAAGCGGTGATGAAGATTTTGTAATTGATGATTCAGGATTAATTATTAAAATAAACCATGGAAAAGAATTGATCCTTGTTTCGGGTTGTGCTCATTCAGGCATTTGTAATATGATGGAATATGCCAAAAAAATAACAGGGATTAATAATTTTAGGGCCGTTATTGGCGGCTTTCATCTAAAACAGATCAATAAACAAACACAACAAACGATTGAATATCTGAAAAATCAGGATATTCAGGCAATATTCCCGTCGCATTGTACCGAATTGCCCGCATTATGTGCTTTTTATAATACTTTTAAAATCACTCATTTAAAATCGGGAATGAAATTAAATTTTTAGTTAAGATATGAAAACCTACTTAGAATGTATTCCTTGTTTTATGCAACAAGCCTATCGGGCCGCAAAATTTGCTACCCATGATGAAGAAAAAATAAAGCAGGTGCTTGATTCTACCGGTGAGATGATAAAGTCTATCTCGTTAAATGCTACACCACCCGAAACAGGGAACTCTATTTATAAAAAAGTTAGAGAAATAACGCTTAATAACGACCCGTATAAGGATATAAAAAAAGCAAATATTGACGAGGCGCTTAGGCTATATCCTGAATTAAAGAAACGCATTCACCATGCTGACGATCCATTGTTAACAGCTATTCGTATAGCCATTGCAGGGAATGTAATGGACCTCGGTGTAAATAAATCATATAATATCATTGATGATTTACAAAAAATTTTAAAGCAGAATTTTGCCCTTTTTGATTACGAAGCATTGAAAAGGCATTTGCAAAATGCGCGCTCGGTATTATATATAGGGGATAATGCAGGTGAGTCGGTCTTCGACCGGCTATTGATTGAAACGATGAATAAACCGGCAACCTTTGTAGTAAGAGAAGTGCCTGTAATTAACGATTGTGTAAAAGAAGACGCCGTTGCTTCAGGTTTAAAAAAGGTCGCTGAAATTATATCATCAGGAAGTACTGCTCCGGCTACTATTTTAAGCCTGTGTAATAAAAAGTTTATTGAAAAGTTTAACCAGGCAGATATTGTAATTAGCAAAGGACAGGGAAATTACGAAGGATTATCTGAAGTGTCGCGTCCGGTATTTTTCCTGCTAAAAGCAAAATGTAAAGTAATTGCCAGGGATTTGGATGTAAATGAAAACGATATTGTGCTTAAAGGGATCAATATTGATTTATAAATGTTTAAAAAGGAATTACCATGAAAGCAAAAATCAATTTTATTATTGATGCCATTATGCTTATGCTAATGGGCCTTTTAGCAGGAATAGGTTTGCTTATTAAATATGTTTTAGTTTCGGGTGAGGAACGATGGATTAAGTATGGACGTAATGTAGATATTCGTTTTTTAAGGTTAGACCGACATGAGTGGGGTGAGATTCATTTATATGTTGCCATAACCTTAATTGCTTTTTTAGTGTTACACATTGTGTTGCACTGGAATACAATTGTTTGTTTATATAAACGAATAATTGGTAATCGCAGGGCAAGGATTTTTTGTGGACTGATATTTATGGTCGTAACACTCTTATTGGTTTTATTTCCTTACTTTATTCGTGTAGAAACAACCACTTTAGCTACAGGCAGAGAACGATTTGAAACAATAGAAGAAGCAGAGACAAAAGGGCAAGCCAATGATTTATCCATCCAATCTGAAATAAAAAAAGATGAAAAGTTGGTACCGAAAGCCGAAGTTACAGATAAAAAAGACGGTTTAAAACACCATGTGGACAGCAATATCGAAATAAAAGGATTCCAAACATTAAACGAGGTAGGCCGTGAATATGATATTCCTTGTGACTACATTAAGGAAAAATTGAATATACCGCTATCAAAATCAAATTCAGCCAAGTTAGGCCATCTCCGCAAGCAATACGGATTTAAAATGAGTGAATTAGAGATAATTGTGTCAAATTATAAAAAATAGTATTATGAAACCCTCATGCACTGTTTTACACAACAAGGATATGAATAAAACATGAGGGTTCGCTGAACACCTTAAAAATAAACAATCGTGTGAGGCAACAAATACCATTAAAGACAAATAGAAAAATATAACATTCAAATATTAAGTAGTTTAACCAAAATATATTCGAATGAAAAAAACAACAAAAATCGGAATTATCGTTTGCCATCGCTACCATACCTGTGCCGGAGGCAAATGTTTCAGAGCGATGAGTAATCGTGAAGGGGCTTTTAGTATTTATCCTAAAGACGAAGAACTTGAACTGGTAGGTTATACAACCTGCGATGGCTGTCCTGGAGGAAATATTGAGCACGCACCTGCGGAAATGATTAAAAATGGTGCCGAGGTAATTCATTTAGCTACAGGACTTATTGTAGGATACCCTCCTTGCCCGCGAATAGAGCACTTTAAAAAGTTTATCGAAAATAACTATAAAGTAAAAGTGGTTTATGGTACACATCCAATCCCTCAAAAATATTTAGATAATCACTCGGTTATTGGTACCTGGAATTCACCAATGTGGGAAAAGATTACCCGGCCTGTTATGGCAGATGAGCAAATGCGGATTGCATATAATTAAAAAGGAGCCTCCTAAAGCTCCTTTTGATATCGTTAAATTAATTTTTTATTCTACGGTAACAGATTTTGCCAGATTTCTGGGCTGGTCGACATTGCAACTTCTTAATACCGCAATATGGTATGATAGCAGTTGTAATGGAATAACAGTAAGCAATGCCGAAAGTTCTTCTCTTACCTCAGGAATTTCCAGCACATGGTCTGCCATATCTTCGATAATTTTATCGCCTTCGTTTACAACAGCAATAACAATTCCTTTTCTGGCTTTAACTTCCTGTATATTGGTTACAATTTTTTCGTACGATTTGTCTTTTGTAGCAATAACTACCACAGGCATCTTTTCGTCAATTAAAGCAATGGGTCCGTGTTTCATTTCTGCAGCAGGATAGCCTTCGGCATGAATATATGAAATTTCTTTCAGTTTTAAGGCTCCTTCAAGTGCTACGGGATACAAATAACCACGACCCAGATAAAGGAAATTTGTCACATTTTTATACAGCTCACTTACTTTTAAAACAATGTCATTATGCGCCAGTATCTTTTCAATTTTAGCAGGAATGTCATTTAGTTCCTGAATGAGTTCATGGTACTTTTTATCGTCAATCTGTTTTCTTTCACGACCCAGCATCATAGCTATCATAGCAAGTACAGTAACCTGTGCAGTAAAGGCTTTTGTTGATGCTACGCCTATTTCAGGGCCTGCATGTGTATAAACACCAGCATCGGTTTCGCGAGGAATGCTTGAGCCTACTACATTACAAATGCCTAGAACCGTGGCTTCTGCTTCTTTTGCCATTTTAATGGCAGCCAAAGTATCCGCTGTTTCTCCACTTTGACTAATTGCGATTACTATATCATCTTCTGTAATAATTGGATTCCTGTATCTAAATTCCGAAGCATATTCTACTTCAACAGGGATTCTTGCTAAATCTTCTATTAAATATTCTCCTACCAGTCCTGCATGCCATGAAGTTCCACAACCAATAATAATAATTCTTTTGGCCTCATTTAGTTTTGGCATAACATGATATAAACCACCCAGGTGGATTTCGTTTTTATCAATTGAAATTCTTCCTCTAAAGGTATCCAGAATTGATCTTGGTTGTTCGAATATTTCTTTGAGCATAAAATGGTCGAAGCCATTTTTTTCAATGGCACCAATGTCCAGATCAATTTTTTGAACTTTTGGTGTTAGTTTATCATTTTTTATGGTCTTGAGTGTAAGTCCATCTTGTCCAAGAATAGCTACATCATCATCGTTAAGATAAATAACACTTTTGGTATGCTCAATAATTGGAGTTGCATCCGAAGCAATAAAATACTCTCCTTCCCCAACGCCAATAACCAATGGGCTCCCTTTTCTTGCAGCAATTAATTTATTTGGTTCATCTCTGCAAATAATGGCTAACCCATAAGCTCCAATAACTTTTGATAAAGCAAGCCTTACGGCAATTTCTGCACTTACTTTACCTTTTAAATAAATATATTCTATTAAATTGGCTAAAACTTCTGTATCTGTTTCGGTTTTAAAAGAGTATCCGCGGTCAATTAGTTTTTCTTTTAATCTTCCATAATTTTCAATAATACCATTATGAATGAGGATAAAATGGCCATTCATTGAAACATGAGGGTGTGCATTAATATCATTAGGTTCACCATGAGTAGCCCATCGTGTATGTCCTATACCAATATTTCCCGAAATATCGTCTTTAAGGACATGCGTTTCCAGATCGGCAACTTTACCCTGTTTTTTATAAATATTAACTTTATTATTTAATAAAGCTATTCCTGCCGAATCATATCCACGATATTCAAGTCTTTTTAATCCGTTGATTAATATAGGATAAGCTTGTTTTTCTCCGATATAACCTACTATTCCACACATATAAAATTAATGTTTTGTATAAGTGATTTTTAATTTGATATTTTCATTTCCTTTTAAGATAACCCTGTGAGGGTATATTGCATTATTTACCATTCTTATATATAAGGTTGGATCTTCTATATCTCCATTTAAAAGACTTTTTAAATGTTTTGAAATATTAAAGGCATAATGGTTTTTATCTTCATTATAATTCCCCTGAAAAAAACTGCTTGTTGCATAATCTTCTATTTGGTAAAGATTGCTGTCCAGGTCGGAATAAAGGAAAAACAAGTTTTCGGGAGGATAAAATGTTTCAAAATCATCATCTTTATGAACCGAGATAATTAGTTCGGCATTTATAACTGAATACTTAGAATCATCTATAAGTTCAAGATAATTGTCTAATTCAATCTTAGAGCTCATTCCTCCCAGCCCCTGAATAAAGATTAACGAGTCTGTTTCTGTGGAATCGTTATCTATGTAGTTGTTTATTATTGCAGATTCTGTATTATGAACATACTCTGAAAAGTTCAAATGATGATTTAATCCAGGGCTTGAAACAAAACGATAATTAAAGGTTAAACTATCTTCCCCTCCATAATAAAGAGTCATTTTGGATTCGTTATTAAATAAATCGATGTTTACAAACGACCCTAATCCGTCACGTTCTTCTGCTACTAGTGCTATTCCATAATATCTTTCAAGGAATTTGTCAACAGTTCTATAATAAATTAAAGAATCTGAAGATGCTAGTAAGAACTGGCTAAATTCTTGGTTTAGCTTTAAGATAAGAGTGTCTCCTTCATATCTTGAACCTAAACTAATAAGATTGTCACTATTATAAAAGTTCTCCAGAGGAGTATCAGATTTGTATGTACTATCTATTGATAAAGGTTTATTAAGCTGGTAAACTTTATAATTGTCGGTTTTATTTGTTTTTCCATACGTTGAGTCAATTACAAGGGAAATAACAGATGAATCGGCAATCTCATCATTAAAAACAATACTTAAAGATGTAGGTAAATATCTTGTAGCAAAACCAGAACTAGAAGTCCCAAAATAGGGATCGTTGATATAACCTACTGTAGGTTTGCTCAATGTTTTTGTTGAAAACGACTCATTTTTAAGAAGATAGCTGCTGAATGTAATGGTGCTGTCATAAAAATAACTGATTTTATCACTTTCAGGCAAAATTTCCGACCCTAAAGAACTAATTTCTTCTTCGCATGAAATAAATGTTGTAAATGAGATTAATAAGATTATACCAAAAAGATTTTTTAAGCTAATCTTTTGTAAGAATGATTGTAATGTAGTCATAAGTTTTTTAAAGAATTTTATCGTAAAAATTTGAGTAAGCATCAATGTAATCCTCTTCTTTTTGATATTCAAGGAATGGTTTGTCTGAACTTTCTATAAAACTTTTTAATTCAGGATTTATTGTTTCACTTCCAATAATCGCAGCATCCGACATCTCAATTGCAAGCTTACTTAAATTAATATAATTAGGTGTTTTTAAAATTTTTATATCATTTTTAGTAATATTTTCATAAAGTAATTTATCCTTAAATTCTTTTTTAAGTGGTTTTGGGAATTCATCATTATATACTGAATAAATTACTTTTGAGTCCATAAATAAAGGATCTTCATTATAAGCTTTTTTAATGTATAATGGTATAAGGCCTGTAAACCATCCATGGCAATGGATGATGTCAGGCGACCACCTTAACTTTTTCACTGTTTCTAAAACACCTCTTGCAAAAAAGATGCAACGCTCATCATTATCTTCAAAATATGTGCCGTTTTCATCTTTTAAGGTAAACTTTCTCTGAAAATAATCTTCATTATCGATAAAGTAAACCTGCATTCTTGCAGCTTGGATTGAGGCAACTTTTATGATTAAGGGATGGTCGGTATCATCAATAATTAAATTCATCCCCGATAAACGTATAACCTCGTGTAATTGATTGCGTCGTTCGTTGATAGAACCAAATTTTGGCATAAAGGTCCTGATCTCTTTTCCTCTTTCTTGAACCCCCTGCGGCAAATATCTTCCTGTTTTCGATATTTCTGTTTCAGGTAGATATGGTGTAACTTCTTGCGAAATAAATAAAACCTTTGTATTCTCCATCTGGAAATTTGAATTAATTTAAACCACCGCAAAATTAGTAAAAATTATGTTAACCATCAACAAATTACTTTGCCTTAAACGGTAGGGCAATAAATATGTTATAATAAAACCTATTATTCTTTATTTTGTTTTGAGTTTCGTTATATATTTGCACGGTATTTTATAATTATAACATGGAAATATATCATAAGAAATCTGAAATTGCAGATGCAATATCTGTGTTGAAACAAAAAGGCAAATCTATTGGTTTTGTTCCAACAATGGGGGCTTTACACCAGGGGCATCTTTCTCTTATTGAGTGCTCAAACAACAAAGATGATATTACAGTAGTAAGTATTTTTGTTAATCCTACACAGTTTAACAATAAAAATGATTATACAAAGTATCCACGTATTTTAGAGGATGATTTGGAGCAATTAAATAGCGTTAAATGTGATTTACTATTTTTACCTTCCGAAGAGGAGATGTATCCGGAAGATGATCAAAGAGAATTTAATTTTGGACATCTTGATAAAGTAATGGAAGGAGCACATCGCCCCGGGCATTTTAGAGGTGTTGGCTTGATAGTAAGTAAGTTATTCGAAATAATAAATCCCGACAGAGCTTATTTTGGAGAAAAAGATTTTCAACAAGTAGCGGTTATTAAATATTTAACTGAAAGTTTGCATTTGCCTATCGATATTATTCCTTGCCCAATTATTAGAGAAGATGACGGGCTGGCTATGAGCTCCAGAAACATGCGCTTAACTGATGTCCAGCGAAAAAATATACCCTTAATTTCACAAACTTTATTTGAAGCTCGTGAAAAAGCAAAATCATTAACTGTAAAAGAAACACGAGAGTGGGTTATTCGTAAAATAAACAATAATCCGCATTTAAATGTTGAATATTTTGAGATTGTTGATGACAATAGTTTACTTCCGGTAGTAAGCTGGAACCATCAAGGTAATAAACGAGGTTGTATCGCCGTTAATGTAGGTGATATTCGATTAATAGATAATGTCAGATTTAATTTTTAAATTTGTTCTGTAAAAAGGGAGTATTTGATATGAATATTGAGGTAGTTAAATCAAAAATACATAAAGTAACTGTAACCGAAGCTAATTTGCAGTATGTGGGAAGTATTACTATTGACGAGGATTTAATGGATGCTGCAAATATTATCGAAAATGAAAAGGTGCAGGTAGTTAACATTAATAACGGAGAACGGCTGGAAACTTATGTTATTAAAGGGAAAAAAGGATCAGGTGAAATTTGCCTCAATGGCCCTGCAGCTCGTAAAGCAACTGTTGGCGATATTATAATTATCATCTCTTATGCTTCACTAAACTTTAATGAAGCTAAAAAATTTAAACCAACTTTAATTTTTCCAGATACTGCTAATAATAAATTAGTATAAGTCATTGAAAAGAAAAATTTTTAAAACCGTAAATTTTTTTGTTTTTTTAGCCTTAGGCTTACTCTTGTTATATCTTGCTTTTAGGGATGTAAATTTAGATGACCTAATTGCTGATTTAAAAGAAGCTAATTATTACTGGGTTTTACTTTCACTATTTTTTGCCTTTATTGCCTATGTTAGCCGTGCTTACCGGTGGCGATTATTAATTGAACCATTAAACTACAAGCCTTCTGTTAAAAATGTTTTTCATGCTTTAATGTTTGGATATTTTGCTAACCTGGCTTTTCCAAGAATAGGAGAAATTAGCCGGTGTGGTGCCTTAACCAAATCGGATAAAATCCCGATGGACCTTCTCATAGGAACCGTAATTATTGAACGGGCAATAGATTTGGTTGTTCTATTGGTTTTATTATTTATTATTTTTATTGCCAAAATAGAATCTTTCGGATTATTTATTAAAGAAAATTTATTTATTCCTTTATCAAAAAAATTAATTCATACTGTTGATTTTTCAATTTACTATTGGATTGGAATTATTTTACTGATTGGAACTTCTGTTTTTTTGGTTTATTACTTTCGAAAAAAATTTAAACGAGTAAAAATTCTTCTTAAAATCCGTAAACTTATTCGGGGAGTATTATCAGGCTTAAAAACAGTAACAAAAATGAGAAGCAGATCATTATTTTTGTTTCATACCTTATTAATATGGGTAATGTATTTTTTAATGACCTATGTGGCCTTGTTTTCTATTCCTGCTACTCAAAATTTGGCACCTATTGATGGGTTATTTTTATTGGTAATCGGAGGTTTAGGGATGTCTGCTCCGGTGCAGGGTGGAATAGGAGCTTTTCACTGGATTATTTCATCAGGGCTTGCTTTATATGGAATTTCTAAAACTGACGGATTGGTAGTAGCAACAATATTACACGAGTCGCAGGTTATCCTTGTTTTAATTTTAGGTATTATATCTGTTGTTGCTTTATTTTTGGTTCCCCGGGCAAAAAGCAAAAATAATAATTAACTTTACAAGAAATTACAAAGAAATTATTGGATATGGATAAAATAGAGATTATTCAGTCTAAGATTATTGATATGGATCAACTCGGTCCAAAATTAGCTTACTGGAATTTTAAAGATCAAAAAATAGTTTTTACTAATGGATGTTTTGATATTCTGCACCGTGGGCATATCGAATATCTTGCCCAGGCAGCCAGTTTAGGCGATATTTTAATTGTTGGGTTAAATACCGATAATTCTGTTAAAAGACTTAAAGGATTAACACGTCCGGTGCAAGACCAATACGCCAGGGCATTAATTTTAGCATCCTTACAATTTGTTAATGCAGTAGTCTTTTTTGATGAGGAAACGCCTTATGAGTTAATAAAAAAAGTACAACCCGATATTTTAATAAAGGGTAGTGATTACAAAATTGAAGATATTGTTGGTTATGATATTGTTAAGAAAAAAGGAGGCGAAGTAAAAACAATAGATTTTATACCAGGGTATTCCACATCATCAATTATTGAAAAATTGAAGAAATAAAACCAATAATGGCAAAATCAAAATCAGTATATGTATGTCAAAGTTGTGGAGTTGAATCCTCCAAATGGGTTGGCAAATGTCCGTCTTGTGGCGCATGGAATACATTTGTAGAACAGATCATATCAAAGTCGTCTCAACAAAAATCTTCTTCTTTGCATAGTTTTTCAGAAAAACAGGTGCCACAAAAGCTATCGGAAATAAAAGCTAAAAAAGAAGGCAGAATATCATCGAACATTAATGAGTTGGATAGGATTCTGGGAGGAGGAATTGTTCCAGGCTCAATGATTTTAATAGGTGGAGAACCCGGCATTGGAAAATCAACGCTTTCACTTCAGATGGCACTTAAACTTCATCATTTAAAATCATTATATATTTCAGGAGAAGAAAGCCCTCAACAAATAAAGATGCGTGCCGACAGGTTGAAATTACAAAACGAACATTGTTTTGTGTTAAGCGAAACTTCGCTGGAGAATATTTTTAACCATGTTGCGAATGTCCATCCTGATATCATTATTGTTGATTCAATTCAAACTCTCTTTTCAGAAAATCTGGAGTCTACAGCTGGAACGGTATCCCAAATTCGTGAAACAGCAGCCCGTTTGTTAAAGTTTGCCAAAGAAACCGGTACTCCGGTTTTTTTAATCGGACATATAAATAAAGAAGGCAACCTTGCCGGACCCAAAGTACTTGAACATATTGTTGATACGGTATTACAGTTCGAAGGCGATCAACATCATATGTATCGGATTTTACGAACCACCAAAAATCGATTTGGATCGACTGCCGAACTGGGGATTTTTGAAATGGGATCTCTCGGTTTACGCGAAGTTAGTAATCCCTCTGAAATTTTAATCACACAAACCGATGAGCAATTAAGCGGAACCTCTATTGCCTCAACAATAAACGGAGCGCGTCCTCTGCTTATTGAAATACAGGCTCTGGTAAGTAGTGCTGCCTATGGCACACCTCAGCGCTCTTCTACAGGTTTTGATATTCGGCGTCTTGGAATGTTATTGGCTGTTCTGGAAAAACGTGCCGGTTTCCGTTTGGGACAAAAAGATGTTTTTTTAAATATCGCCGGAGGAATTAAAGTAGACGATCCTGCAACCGATTTATCCGTAATCGCATCTGTGCTTTCTTCAAACCTTGATTTAAAAATAGATAAAAATATTTGCTTTGCCGGCGAAGTGGGATTAACTGGAGAAATACGCCCGGTAAGCAGAATTGAACAGCGAATTGCCGAAGCTGATAAGTTGGGGTTTAAAAAAATATATCTTTCGCGATTTAATACCAAAGGGATTGATTTGGCAAAATATAGCATAGAGATCCTAAAAGTTGGCAAAGTGGAAGAATTATTCCGCTCGTTATTTAAAAATGGTTAAATCCAATGAAATTATTAGAAGTAAAAAATCTTAATATTTCTTTCAAAACCGATTCTGAGAACATACAAGTGGTTGATAATGTTTCTTTTGGACTTAAGCAAGGCGAAACATTGGGTATTGTCGGGGAATCTGGTTCAGGAAAATCATTAACTGCTTTATCGATTCTAGATCTTTTACCGCATAATGCTTTCGTAAATGGGAATATTCTTTTCTTTGAAGATACTAAGGAGGTAAATCTCTCCAAGTTATCAGTTAAAGAATGGTTGCAATTCAGAGGAAATAAAATTTCAATGATTTTTCAGGAGCCAACGACCTCCCTTAACCCTACGATCACTTGCGGAAAACAAGTTGAAGAGGTATTAGCCATTCATTCTCGGCAATCTTTCAAAGAAAGATATCAAAAAGTATTAGACTTATATACCGAGGTAAAACTTCCCGAACCGGAAAGGATTTATCATAGCTATCCACATCAAATATCCGGAGGTCAAAAGCAAAGAGTGATGATTGCTATGGCAATTGCCCTGAATCCGGCCATTTTAATTGCAGATGAACCCACAACCGCACTTGATGTTACGGTACAAAAAGCAATTATTGATTTACTAAGCGATATACAAAAAAAATATAAGATTAGTATTATATTTATTTCCCACGATCTGGGTGTTATTGCTCAAATTGCTCATCAGGTGCTGGTAATGTATAATGGTAAGATTGTTGAAAAAGGAAGTGTAAAAAAAATCTTAAACAATCCGGATGAACCATATACTAAGGGTTTGATAAAATGTCGCCCAACATTGACTTTTAAGGGTGCCCGGCTTCCGGTGTTATCCGATTTTTTACAGCACAAACAAAAAGAAAACACTGTTCTTAAGTTTACAAAAGAGAATCTTTCAGATAGTAATGAAGTAATATTGTCGGTTATCGGACTTAATAAAAACTTTATTACCAAATATAATTTTTTGGGTAGAGGCACAAGCTTTTTTTCTGCTATCAAAGACATTAGTTTTGATGTGTACAAAGGAGAAACCCTTGGTTTGGTTGGTGAATCGGGATGTGGTAAAACTACGCTAGGGCGCATTATTGCTCAATTAATTGAGTTTAACTCAGGTAATATTCTATATCATGGGAAATCATTAAAAACGTTATCCAGAAAAGAAATAAAGCAGTTTCGTAAAAATGCACAAATTATTTTTCAGGATCCTTATGGCTCATTAAATCCCAAGATAACCATTGGTGAAGCAATAGCCGAACCTTTAAAAGTACACCAGATTGGAAAAACGTCAAAAAACAGAAAACAAAGAGTTTTGGAGTTGCTTAAGCAAGTTAAATTAAATAAAAATGATTATTCGAAATACCCGCATGAATTTTCTGGCGGTCAGCGGCAAAGGATTGTAATTGCAAGGGCTTTGGCTTTAAACCCTGAATTTATTATTTGCGATGAGTCTGTTTCTGCGCTTGATGTTTCTGTCCAGGCTGAGGTTTTAAATCTTTTAAATGTTTTAAAAAGAGATTATCAATTAACTTATATTTTTATTTCACACGATCTGTCTGTAGTAAAATATATGTCTGATAGGATTATGGTTATGAGAGATGGAGCTTTGGTAGAAATAAATAAAGCAGATGAAATATACCATTCACCTGCTTCTGATTATACCAAAAAATTAATTAAATCTATACCGGAAATTAGTCTTTAAAAGAATTCATCGTCAAACTCTGTTTTTGTTTCCTGGTTATTGTCTTCACAATCAATTTTAATAGAGAAATTGTCTGGTTTTTCGAATTCATCTTCATTAGTAACAGATACAATGGTTGAATCGTTATAAACTTTTTGCATATAAAGGCCGAATACAGGTAAAGCCATACTCGTACCGCTACCCATTCCAAGTCCTTTAAAATGGATACTTCGGTCTTCGCCTCCAACCCATACTCCTGAAACCAGGTTTGGTGTTACGCCCATAAACCATCCATCCGATTGATTTTGAGTTGTTCCTGTTTTACCGCCAATCTCGTTATACAATTCGTATCTCCACCTGATTCTTCCGGCAGTTCCTTCTTGTACAACAGATTGAAGTAAATTTACCATTAAATAAGCTGTTTGTTCACTTATTGCTTCGTTTTTTGAAGATGTAAACCTGGCTAGTTCCGCTCCGTTATTATCTTCAATACGTGTTATATATATCGGTTCTGAGTGTACACCTTTATTGGGGAAGGTTGAATAAGCACTAGTCATTTCTTCTAAACTAATATCCGACGTTCCTAAAAATATGGATGGCACAGGGTCAATATGACTTTCAACACCCATTTTTTTCATTACGTCAATTACCGATTCAGGATTAAACTGTTTGATTAGCCATGCTGATATATAATTTACAGAATTGGCGAGACCCCATTTTAAGGTTACCATTTTACCATCTTTGTCAGATGGTCCTGAGTTTTTGGGTGTCCAGGTAGTGTCATTAACTATAAAGGTTGACGGTACGTTTGCTACCTTATGGCAAGGAGAATAATTTTCTTGCATGGCCAGTGTATACAAAAATGGTTTAATGGTTGAACCAACTTGTCTTTTTCCCTGAGTGATATGGTCGTATTTAAAATGTTTAAAATTAGGGCCTCCAACATAAGCTTTTACATACCCGTTATGTGGGTCTAAAGATAAAAATCCTGCTCGTAAAAATTGTTTGTAATATAATAATGAATCCATGGGTGTCATTACCGTATCAATTTCACCTTCCCAAGAAAATACTGTCATAGGAACCGGAGTGTTAAAGTTGGCTTTGATAGAATCCATGTCAATACCTTTCTGGCGTAAAATTCTATATCGTTCGGTACGCCTTATGGCTAATTCAATAATATCTTTCATATCAGCAGAAGAAAGATCTTTAGCATAAGGAGCATTAGGATTTGATTTTTGCTCCTCATCAAAAGCTTTTTGTAGCTCACCTCCAAGATGCTCGCGCAATGCTTCTTCGGCATATTTTTGCATTCTGGAATCAATGGTAGTATATATCTTTAAACCATCACGATATAGGTTGTAGGTTGTTCCATCTGGTTTTTTGTTTTTGTTACACCAACCATATAAAGGATTTGTCTCCCATTCAATGGAGTCTCTGGTATAACTATCCTCTGAAAAGTAATTTTTCTTATTAGGTTTGTTTTTATTTAATAATAGCCTTAGATACTCTCTAAAATAGGTAGCTAATCCTACATTGTGATCTTGTACTTTGTAATTTAACTCAACAGGTAAAACGCTAAGTGAATCAAACATTTCATTAGTAATATAGCCATATTTATTCATTTGCGACAGGACTACATTTCGTCTTAACCTGGAACGCTCTGTATTTCTTACCGGATTATAATAGCTGGGAGCTTTAAGAAGGCCTACAAGCAATGCTGATTCTTCAATTTTTAATGAATCGGATGTTTTATTGAAAAAAGTTTTAGATGCAGATTTTATTCCAAACGAATGCCCACCGAAAGGAACAGTATTTAAATACATTACCAGAATTTCATCTTTGGTATAATTTTTTTCTAATTTAACGGCTGTTACCCATTCCTTAAATTTCGTTAAACCAAGGTTTATATTTCGCTTAATGGTCGAACGATAAATTGTGGTGTCGCGAGGGAACAGATTTTTTGCCAGCTGTTGAGTGATTGTACTACCCCCTCCGGCATCTCTGTTGCCCAATAAAATACTGTATACTATTACACGACCAAGTCCACGGGCATCAATTCCTGAATGTTCATGAAAACGTATGTCTTCGGTAGCAATGAGAGCATTTACAATGTTGGGAGAAAGCTCGTCGAACCTAACGTACGATCTGTTTTGGTAGTAATAACTCCCTATTAAAACGCTATCATTGGAAAATACTTCTGAAGAAAGATTATTGTCCGGGTTTTCTAAGTCCTCGAAAGTGGGCATATCTCCAAATTTCTCCATCGATATTAAAATAAAGATGCTAATGATTAATAAAATGGGAATGATAAATAATGCCCAAAACAAACGAATGTAAAATTTTTTTGTAAATTTAATTTTGCTCATTTTGCTTAATTTCTCTTTGTTGTCAAAAATAATAAATAATATTTAATTAGAAATGTTGAACTTAAAATACTATTTATATTAATTTTGTGTCGTTTTGGAAACACTTTTAAATCAAAATATTCATGAGTGAAAATCTGGTAATTGTAGAGTCGCCTGCGAAAGCAAAAACAATAGAAAAATTTTTAGGTAAAGATTTTGTTGTTAAATCAAGTTATGGACACATTCGCGATTTGGCTAAAAAAAATCTGGGTATTGATATTGAAGAAGATTATCAACCGCAATATATCGTTCCGGAAGATAAAAAATCTGTTGTTAAAGAGTTGAAAGCGGATGCAAAAAAAGCGAAAACTGTCTGGCTGGCATCTGATGAAGACCGTGAAGGAGAAGCCATTGCCTGGCATCTTTTTAAAGAGCTGGAACTTGATCCTAAAAAAACCAAACGAATTGTTTTTCACGAAATTACAAAGGATGCAATTCAAAATGCCATAAAGAATCCACGGCCCATTGATGAAAATTTGGTTAACGCTCAACAGGCACGCCGTATCCTCGACCGGCTTGTTGGGTTTGAGTTGTCGCCCATTTTATGGAAAAAAGTTAAACCATCTCTTTCTGCCGGCAGAGTTCAGTCTGTTGCTGTTAAGCTTCTTGTAGAGCGCGAAAGAGAAATAATGAAATTTAAGAGCGAATCGTATTTTAAGGTTACAGGTGTTTTTAAAACACCCCAAAAAAATGAATTAAAAGCCGACTTAACCGAAAGAATAAAAAATAAAAAAGATGTTTTAGCTTTTTTAGAAAAAAATAAATCAGCCGAATTTGTTGTAAATAATGTGGTTAAAAAACCAGGTAAGAAATCTCCTGCCCCACCATTTACAACATCAACTTTACAGCAGGAAGCCAGCAGGAAATTGGGTTTTTCGGTTGCCCAAACCATGGCCGTTGCTCAAAGGTTATACGAAGCTGGTAAAATTACTTACATGAGAACCGATTCGGTTAACCTTTCGGGAATGGCTATTAACACCGCTAAAAAGGTTATTTCTGATGAATTTGGCGAAAAGTATTTGAAAATCAGAAAGTATACTGCCAAATCGAAAGGAGCTCAGGAAGCTCACGAAGCAATAAGGCCAACCTTTATCGATAAACAAACGATATCCGGTTCTGACAGAGAAAAACGTCTTTATGAATTAATATGGAAAAGAACGATAGCTTCGCAAATGAGCGATGCCTTACTCGAAAAAACTACGATTAACATTGATATTTCTAATCAGGATAAAAAGTTTGTTGCCAATGGCGAAGTACTTAAATTTGATGGTTTTTTAAAAGTATATATCGAATCAACAGACGAAGAAAATGGCGAAGAAACCAAAGGGTTATTGCCACCGGTTGTCAAAGGTGAAAAACTGAGTTATCAATCAATTATTGCAACCGAGCGTTTTACTTATCATCCTCCAAGATATACAGAGGCAAGTTTGGTTAAAAAACTGGAAGAGTTGGGAATAGGTCGCCCGTCAACTTATGCACCCACGATTTCTACTATTCAGAATAGAGGATATGTGATAAAAGAAGACCGACCGGGAAAAGAGAGAGAATATGTTGCACTAAATCTTAAAGATGGTAATATTCAGGAAGAAATTAAACAAGAAATTACAGGTGCCGAGAAATCAAAACTATTTCCTAATGATATAGGTATGGTTGTTAATGATTTCTTGATTGATCATTTTGATGAAATAATGAATTATAACTTTACTGCATCAGTCGAAGAAGAGTTTGATGAAATTGCACAGGGAAATATGGCCTGGAATAAAATGATTGATAAATTTTATAAACCTTTTCATCAACGAGTAGACGAAACCTTAAAAACATCTGCCCGAAGTGTTGGAGAGAGACATCTGGGAGATGATCCGAAGACAGGCAAACCTGTTACTGTGAAAATTGGACCTTATGGGCCAATGGTTCAGCTGGGTGATAAGGAAGATGAAGAAAAACCCAAATTTGCATCCCTACAACGTGGGCAGCATCTGGAAACAATTTCACTGGAAGAAGCTTTGGAGCTGTTTAAACTTCCGCGTGATATTGGCGAGTTTGAAGGTAAAAATGTAGTGGTATCCATAGGACGTTTCGGCCCTTATGTACGTCACGATTCAAAGTTTTATTCTTTAAAAAAACATGACGATCCATATAAAATTGAAATTGATAGAGCCATTGAAATTATAAAGGAAAAAAGAGAAAAAGATAAAGCTAAAATTATAAAAGAGTTTTCAGAGGATAAAGATTTACAAATATTAAATGGCCGTTGGGGCGCTTATATATCTTATAAAAAAGGAAATTATAAAATACCAAAAGGTAAAAAGGCAGAAGATTTATCTTATAATGATTGTATGAAAATTGTTGAAGAATCAGGTAAAAAAGAGAGTGCAAAATCAAAAACAAAGAAAACAAATACAAAAAGCACCTCTAAAAAAGGAAAAAGTAGAAGTAAAAAATAATTTTTTTTGAAAATATAATCTATGAATTTAAACGATTATTTTGACCCGGTATTTACCGAAAAAACATCAAAAACCTTTATCAGACCTGATAAACAGTTATTTTCTTCAGTCGTTCATCATACCAAAGAAAATCCAATTGCTGATATTGCAAATTTTCAATTAGCAATTTTTGGAGTATCAAATGGGAATGATGATACGGCTAGGTCTATTAATACAATTCGAAGCAATTTATATGGTTTGGCCTCAACTGAACATAAGCCAAATATTTATGATCTGGGAAATTTAAAAAGTGGGAATTCTTTAAAAGATAGCGAAACTGCGCTTAGAGATGTTGTTGTTGAATTATTTTCACATAATATTATTCCTATTATATTAGGATTATCCGAAAATATTTTATTCCCGGTTTTTTCTGCTTATCAATATTTAAGCAAAATTATTAATATTATATCTGTTGATAATAAAATTAATATATCAGAAGACAGAACCCACAATCTAAAATCAGCCCTTTGGAAAATTGTAGTGGAAGAAAATGATTCGCTCTTTACTTACTGTAATATTGGTTATCAATCGCACTTTGTAGGGTCAAATACGTTGCAATTCCTTTCCGACTCACTGAATGACACCTATAGGTTAGGTTCAGTAAGAGATAATATAAAGGATATTGAACCCATATTTCGTGATGCAGATTTTGTCAGCTTAAATATTTCTTCGGTAAGGCAATCTGATGCACCCGGGCAGGAATCGCCCTCACCAAATGGTTTATATGGCGAAGAGATTTGTCAGATTTCAAAGTACGCAGGCTTAGGAAATAAAATTTCTGCCATAGGAATTTTTGATTATTTTTTCAATAATGATATTAATAATCAAACAGCACAGCTGATTGCCCAAATAATTTGGTATTTCATAGAGGGTTATCAACGTAGGATTGTTGAATATCCAAATGATGAAAACCCTGACTTTAAAAAATTTATTGTTAATCTTGATAACTTTAAATCAGAATTGATTTTTTATAAGAGTGAAAAAACACAAAGGTGGTGGATTCATGTTCCTTCCTTCAAAGAAAACAAAAAGAAGAATATTTTAATTTCTTGTACCCACCAAGATTATGAGATGGCAACCCAAGGCGAAGTCCCTGAAAGATGGCTAAAAGCATATCAAAAAATAAATTAAAAATCAATGATTTATAAAAAAAATCATAAAAAAATTCCTAAATTTCTCTAACATTAGTAACTTTATTATTTTTAAAAAGTATAATGTGATATCTTTAGGCAATCGTTTTATTAACATTTTATTGTTCATAAAATTTGTATAGAAATAATATTTTTACTTATTTTACTTTGGTAATCTTTAATATAATTGAGGAATACAAATATTAACATGAAAAAATACACATTTTTCTTTACCTTTATAGTGTTATTTCCTGTGCTTTTAAAAGCCCAGCAGGATCCTCAATTTAGCCAGAATATGTTTACACACCTGTTAATTAATCCCGGGTATGCAGGAAGCAACGATAATATTTCGGTTTATGCTTTAAACAGAACCCAATGGACAGGTTTTGAAGGTGGCCCTATGGTTACTACACTTAATATGGATGCCGCAATAAATCCATTTAAAATACCAATGGGCATTGGATTGTCTCTGCAAAATGATGAATTAGGATTTAATAATGATTTGCAATTAAATATTTCATTAGCATATAAGCAATCACTTGGAGATGGGAATCTTGGCATTGGAGTTAAGTGGGGTGTTGCCAACACAAGTATCAGTACCGGAGGGTCTGAATGGATAACTCCGGTTGATCCTGCGGATAATGACCCGGCAATCCCTGTTGATGGTAGTGAAGATATGAGTTTGATGGATTTTGGCTTTGGATTTTTTTACAAAACGGAGGATTTATATTTGGGAATTTCTTCAACCCATATTAACCAGGCTGAGTTTACACTCGACCAAAGTAATGCAAGGCTTACCCGCCATTATTATATAACTGCTGGATATAATTTACCTTTTAACAACCCTTTATTTGAGTTTAAACCAGGATTAATCGTACAATCCGATGGTAAAAATTCTCAGTTGGGGTTTCATGGAATTGTTGAATACAATAAAAAGGTATGGGGAGGCGTTTCTCTTAGAACAGATTATGCGATTACCGGAATTTTTGGTGTCGAATTGTTTAAATGGGTAAAAGTTAGTTATTCCTATGATTTTGTTGTCTCTGATTTGATGGAATATAATAACGGGTCGCATGAAATTATGATGGGTTTTAGCTTTGATGTTAAGAAAGATAAAACCCCTGAAAAATATAAGAGTATAAGATTTTTATAAATAATTGAATAATTATTGTTATTTTGCAAAATAAATATTGGAAATATTATGAAAAAATTACTAGTTGTAGGTGTTCTTTTAGCAATCTCTTTTAGTTGTAGCAATTACAATGCTGGAGAATTAACCGGAGTTCAAGGCAGAAAAGGATGGTTTGAGTCCGAACCTTACGGTATGGTTTTTGTTCCCATGGGTAGTTTTACAATGGGTCCAAGCGACCAGGATGTAGCATGGGCAATGAATTCATTTACAAAAACAGTTTCTGTAGACGCCTTTTGGAT
>CAZSIC010000014.1:0-46892 GCA_964606845.1 uncultured Bacteroidales bacterium | reverse complement strand
AGGAATAATTTGGTCAAATAAATTCCGGCCTCTCTTTTGATCTGAAAATTTTTCTGGCTAATAATTCCTTTAATATTATTTTCTATACGCAATGTGATATTCTCGTTCTTTTTGATAAAAGTATAAGCACCATAATGAAAAGCAGAAGAAACTATATTGATATCATCATTATCGGAATATAAAATAATTTCAGCATACGGATTTATTTCTTTAATTTTTTTTAGAACATCAATAGGGTCTACGGCTTCATTCTCCTGATTTGTTTCAAGGCTTGTAGCAAGAAAAATAATATCGATCTTTTTTTTA
Source organism: uncultured Bacteroidales bacterium (assembly GCA_964606845.1). GTDB lineage: Bacteria > Bacteroidota > Bacteroidia > Bacteroidales > UBA12077 > UBA12077. Next base: position 46,586 of record CAZSIC010000014.1, on the reverse strand, counting down.
GAAGGTATTCCCTCGGTAAAATCTTCAAAAAATTCTTTGCTACGCGTATAAATACTGATGTTATAATCGTTAACTTCTTCGAAATGTGCTAAAACATCGCGAATATAAGAATCATCGTTATCGATGAAATAAACATAGGTGTTTTGTTTGGTTATTCGATTTGCCATAATTATAAATTACAATCCAAGTTACGATTTTTAAACAAATAAGTCAATAGCTTAGTTTAGTTTAAATCAGGCAGCACCGAATATTTTTCCGAATACTCTATCATTTGTTCAGTATAATCAGTAGCATAATCGATCGAGATATCAACTATTTCACCATCTTGATAAACCGGAGTATATTTTGGATTGACAAAACCGGTATAAGGTGCCAGTTTTAATTTTTTAAAACGAATTAGTACTTCGTTGTGCAAATCTTTATCAACCTTTACACCATAGTTTTCAATAAGATCTTTAGCGGCTTCATAATCGCCTTCAGACTTAATTCGTTGTATTTCAGCTAAAAGTTTTCCAAATAACTCTCTCAACTTATCATGATTATGAATAACAAAATATGTTTTTCCATCTTTTATTTTCTTTTCGATTACATTTTTGTCTTGTCCCTTTTCAAAACACCATTTAGCAATCAATTGGCGATTACGCATATGAGCCTGCTCAATATTTTTTCCTGGCTCAATTCGGGTAAGTTGTGTCATTAATCCATTTTTGATATAACTGTTGTATTGCGCTTCAGCTACACCAAGAGATGGCATTATGCCTAAATCAATTAACTTCTGATCCATCATAAACCATAAAGCGAACAAGTCGGCTCGTGTTTCTTCAATTGGAGAGTAATAATTTTTTAATAAATCGGTGCTTATTCCAGGCATTAGTTGCCCCGATCCATGGCCTAAACATTCGTGCAAATCGGTATGTAAATTATTCGCCAAAAAACCATACTTTTTATGTAATTCAATCTCATCATCCGAGTAAGAAAATTCTTCAACTAACCCACTTTTAAGCGAAGCCATATGATAAGCGTAGGTGATATTTTCGATGGTTACAGATTTTGACCCGTGCTTTTTGCGAATCCATTCGGCATTGGGAAGATTAATTCCAATAGGTGTAGCAGGATAACACTCGCCTCCGAGCATTGCTACATTAATTACTTTAGCACTTACACCCTGAACTTTGCTTTTTTTATATTTTGAATCAACAGGCGAATGATCCTCAAACCACTGTGCATGTTGGCTTAAAATTTCAGTTCGCAAAGTAGCTTTTTCATCTTTAAAGTTTACAAGCGCCTCCCAGGTCGCTTTGCGTCCCAAAGGATCGCCATAAATTTCAATAAAACCATTAACTGTATCAATAAACGACTCGGTATCGCTCAACCATAATATGCTATATTCATCGAATTTTTTTAAATCCCCGGAACGGTAATAATCAATGAGTTTTTGCAAGCTATCTTTTTGCTTATTATTTTCAGCAACATCAGCGGCTTTTTCCAGCCAGAAAACAATTTTATCAATAGCATTTCCATACATTCCGCCCGATTTCCAAATTTTTTCTTTAACCTGCCCTTCTTCTTTCAACAATTTTGAATTTAACCCATAAGAAACAGGCTCATCCTCATCCGGATTCATCATCTTTTGATAAAAAGACTCGGCCTCTTGTTGGGTAATATTTTCATAAAAATTATTGGCCGAGCTCTTAATTATATCTTTCGTTTGATCCTGGCAAACTCTTTTGTTATAAATATTTGAATCAAAGATTACCGGAAATATTTTTAAGATTACTTCTTCTTTTGACAAACTTACGGGCCATTGATTTTCAGGCATTTGATGTATCAAATTCAGTAAAAAATCTTTCGAAAAACCCGGCAAAAATTTATCTGCAGAATAATGATGATGTATGCCGTTAGAAAACCAAACCCGTTTGGTGTAAACCAAAAATTCCTGCCACTGCTTATTATCTCTATGTCCAGTATAATTTTTAACTACCGACTCAAGCAACCTTCTTATAATAAGGTTATATTTAAAATTCTGGTCGAAAATAATATCACGACCATATAATGCTGCCAGAGAAAGGTAGTAAATAAGCTTCTTTTTAATGAATGGCAGGTTTTTAAAACCCGGTACTTCATACTTTAATATACGTAAATCGGCAAATTGCTCTACAAAATATTGAAACGATTCAATATTTTGGTTCATATTTTGTTTTTTATTCATATTTACTCAATATTAAAATTACGAACATCTATATCGTGGTAAGTATTCCAAATTCCGTTTTCAAATTTTAGCCCATCGTACGAAAAATCAGGGCCATAAAACTGAAATTTTCCTTTTAAGCTAGGACGAAAAGGTGAAAGGTGATCGTAAATAATCATTTCTCTATTCTCATCATAGGTTAATACCATATTTGCTTGTGCGCTATATTCAAAAATTACACGAGTAACGGCCTTTTCTCTATTTTTAAAAACAGGTGCACCAAAAACAGGCTGATCGTTTTGGTCAAACTGTAATATTTCAATTAACTTCTTTTTGCTATGCAAATCATTTAAGTCTGAAGCCAATAAAGTATAATATTCATCTCGCCAATGTTTATTTACTATTATTTGATAATACAAAGCACCATACCAATTAAGATTAGATAGAGTTTCAAATTCAGGATTGCTTATATTTTCCGATTGATCATTGAGTTCAAAGGTTAAAGTGTTCCATCTATTTTTTTTATACTGTATAAATCCAAAATATTTATGGGTTCCATCATAATAAGGTAAGTTCCAGGTAATAATTCTTAACTTATCATCATCAGATTTAATGTCTCCGATAAATTTTAAAGATGAGAAATCGTAATCAAAACTATCATCTTGCTCTAAAGCTTTCCGAAAATAAAATACTATTTTTTCATTTAGTTCTTCTTTTCTTCCGTCATCCTTTTCCTGTGCCATTAAATTGAAATAATATTCCAGGCTATCGGAATAAACAATCATATCCTGTGCATAAAGTTTTGCGTCCGCAAAATAAAAACCAATAAATAAAATAAAGCAAGCAAAACGTGTCATCTTAAAATTTTTAAATTTAATAGCAAAAATAAATCCAAATCTTTCATTCGAACATAGTATATTTAATTTGTTGTAACGATTTATAACGATTCATCAATTGCTTTTAAAAGGATATTACAAGCCTCTTTAATTTGATTTTCAGTTATGATTAATGGCGGAGCAATTCGAAAAGCGCTATCGTGAAATAAAAACCAGTCAGTTACCAATCCTTTGGTTACAGCAATATCAATTACTTTCTTAACCTGTTCAAAATCTTTTAGTTCAACAGCCATAAACAAGCCGACTCCACGTATTTCTTTTATTTGCGGATGTTCCAACAAATCTCTGAATAATTGACCTTTTTGTTTTACAGTTTCATGTAATTTTTCATTTATAATAATTTTTAGCGAAGCAATAGCTGCGGCACATGATACCGGGTGTCCGCCAAAAGTTGTAATATGGCCTAAAACCGGGTTGGTTTTAAATACCGACATAATTTCGTTTGATGAAACAAACGCACCAATTGGCATTCCACCCCCCATTCCTTTGGCAATAGCCATTATATCCGGAACAACATTAAATTCCTGAAAAGCAAATAAACTCCCTGTTCGTCCAAATCCGGTTTGTATTTCGTCGAAAATGAGCAATGTTCCGGTTTCATCGCATCGTTTCCTGAGTTTTTGCAAGAAATTATCTTCCGGAACCCTGATTCCACCCTCGCCCTGAATTGGTTCAACTAAAAGGCAAGCTGATTTTTCACTGATTTGTAATATTGATTTTTCATCATTAAAATCTAAAAACCTAATATCGGGTAATAAGGGACGAAAAGAATTTTTAAAATCCTCGTTTCCCATAACACTTAGTGCACCATGGGTACTGCCGTGATAAGCATTCTTAAATGCAATAATTTCACTTCGGCCGGTAAATCGTTTAGCCAACTTAAGTGCACCTTCAATGGCTTCACTTCCTGAGTTTACAAAATATACAGAGCTTAATTTTTCAGGCAGAAAATCAGTTAGAATTTTAGCATACGTTACCTGTGGCGATTGAATATATTCACCATATACCATAAGGTGCATATAGGTTTCAGCTTGCTTTTGAACGGCATTCACAACGCTTGGATGCAAATGTCCTACATTACTAACAGAAACTCCGGAAATTAAATCGATATATGATTTTCCATCAGCATCATACATATATATACCTTTAGCTCTATCAATTTTCAACTGCAAAGGAAAGTCGGAGGTTTGTCCAACATGTTGTAAAAATAATTGTCGATTTGATATCATATATTGATCATATTATAATTATAAACAAAAAAAATTGGGATAAATCCCAATTTAAAATACAAAAATAATCATAAGGTTTTATTTACCCATAAGATTTATATCATTCATAAATCTTTCTTTGTATGCCTTACCAATTGGAATACTTTTTAATCCTTCAGAATTTTTAATATACACTGAATTATCTTCGATACGGTCAATTTTTTTTGCATTAACAATATAAGAACGATGTACCCGCTTAAATTGTTTTGAAGGCAATTGGCTTTCAATAGATTTCATTGTAAAGTGAATCGTAAATTTATCACTAAATGAATTTATAATCACATAATTTTCAAGCGCCTCTACCCAAAGAATTTCATCGTATTTTAAACGAACAAGAGCTGAGTTCTTTTTGATATATATTTCATCTACATCGCTTCGTTCTTTAATATCATGGATATTTTTTGCTTTCAATACAGCTTTATAAAACCGGCTGTATGTTATAGGTTTTAATAGGTAATCTGTAACATCATAATCGAAAGCATTTACAGCATATTTCTCTTTGGAGGAAACAATAATTACCTGTGGCAAGTTTTTCAGGGTATTCATAAAATCGATGCCATCCATTTCAGGCATTTCAATATCTAAAAAAATTAAATCAATTTCTTCGTTTCCTTTATTAAATGAATTAATTGCTTCAACAGCATCTTTAAAAGAGTATTTAAGCGTAAGAAAATCTGTTCGTTCAACAAATTCTTCCACCACACGTCTTGAGAGGGCATCATCATCTATAATAATACAGTTCATACTAATCGCAGTGTAAATTTATTTCAAATTATAATATTTTATTAAAATGATGTTTAAAATTATAAAGATGAAAAAAATTACATCAATATACGAATTTTCGTGATTAAAAGTTGTTTTTCTTAGATAAAAAGTCATCAATAAGTAACGATGATTTTTTTATCGTTTTTTTCAGCCATTCCAACAAAACCTCTTGTTTCTCATTATCAGTTAATTGCCAATTAACTACAGACTTTTTTAACGAAAAACTTAATTGATGTAAAATAATTGCAGCAGAAACAGATATATTAAAACTTTCGGTAAAACCGACCATAGGAATTTTTAGATACTCATCCGCATTATCAATCATTTGATCAGTTAGTCCATTTAATTCTGTTCCAAAAAATAAAGCTATCTTACCTTTTGTTAGATCAAAATTTTCGAGGTTCATATCATCAGTATGAGGCGTTGTAGCGACTATTCGGTAACCTTTCTTTTTTAAATGACTGATCGCTTCTAAAGTATTATATTCCTGCTGATCATATTTTATAAGATTTAACCACTTGGATGCGCCCAAAGCCACATCAGGGTTAATCTGATATTCATTTTTATTTTCGATAATATGTATATCCTGTATTCCTAAACAATCGGCTGTTCGTAAAACAGCGCTGGCATTTTGAGACTGATAAATATCTTCTAACACAACCGTAATATATCGGGTACGTTCATTAAGAACCTGATTAAATAAATCAAGCCGCTTTTGAGTAATAAATTGTTCCAGGTATTTGATTAAATCAGGAGTCATAATGATATACCTATAAAAAAAGGGAGTACAATAAATATGGTACTCCCTTCAATTATTTAGTTAAAGTTTTTTATTGAACTGCATCTGCTAAATCACTACCAGCTTTAAATTTAACTACATTCTTAGCTTTAATAGTAATAGGTTTTCCAGTTTGTGGGTTTCTACCAGTTCGTGCATTTCTTTTTGCTACAGAGAAAGAACCAAAACCAACTAAAGCTACTCTGTCACCTTTTTTCAAAGCGCCTGTAGTACTCTTAATGAAAGCGTCTAAAGCTTTTTTAGCGTCTGCTTTTGTTAAGTCAGCTCCACTAGCAATTGCATCAATTAATTCTGCTTTGTTCATAATAAAAAATTTTTTAGGGTTAGTAAAATAATTATTTTTTTAGCTTCTACTTACAAATATAGAGTATTTCTTAAGTTTAGCAAATCTAAAGTAAAAAAAAATGTTGATTTATTGATAAATATATTGATTTTGTTAATAATTGAACGAAAATATGCATGTTTCAGGCTGTTTATGGGTAAAATTTACACAAAAACTGGAAGATTCTTTTATAAAAAACAAGTCATTATTTTTTTCAAAAAATTTTGTGCAAATAAAAATTAATTATAATTTTGCCGACGGAGAAATGGCAGAGTGGTCGAATGCGGCGGTCTTGAAAACCGTTGTACCGAAAGGTACCGGGGGTTCGAATCCCTCTTTCTCCGCAAAAAAAATAAAAGCTGTTCCATAACCGGAGCAGCTTTTTTTATTACAACTAACTCAATATCAAAACAAAGAGGGATGAGAACCGAAGCGATGGAGGGGTTCGAACGGCGAAGCCTTCACGAGCAACCTTAATATTACCCTCCATTAGTAAAAAATTAAAATCAAAAGAATATAAAAAACAAAATCCTTTAATCACAAAATTGCGAGTAATCCCTTCCCGAAAATTAAAAATTTTCGTGGATGCACGAATTTGAAAAACAAATTCGGCACTTTCTCCGCAAAAAATAAAAGCTGTTGCTTTAAAAGCAAAACTGAAATGGTACTATTCACTCCTCCACTCAAGCCAATAACTATTTTTTTATTCATTGTATTATTGAATATCTGAATCCATTAGCAAAACTATGAAATATAGTTTAAAAAGTTTCCATTCGAAACTGGCGGGCATAAACTCCGTTTTGTGACAATAATTCATCATGTTTTCCTTGTTCTACAATCTCCCCTCGATCGATTACCACAATCCGGTCGGCATTCTTAATTGTAGACAGCCTGTGGGCGATAGCAATAGTCGTACGATTTTTCATTAGATTATAAATAGCCTCACGAACCATATATTCCGATTCATAATCCAAAGCCGAAGTGGCTTCATCAAGAATTAAAATAGGCGGATTTTTTAAAATAGCACGGGCAATAGTAATTCGTTGTTTTTCACCAAACGAAAGTTTATCGCCACCTTCGCCCAAATTGGTTTGATAGCCATGTGCAGTTTTCGTAATAAAATCATGCGCATTCGCCAGTTTAGCAGCTTGTTGAACCATTGATAAATCAACATTTTCATCGCCCAAAGTTATGTTATGATAAATGGTATCATTAAATAATACAGGCTGCTGATTTACATAGCCAAATAATTTGCGTAGTGATGAAATCTGTAAGTCGTTAACCGAAATATTATCGATTAAAATTTCTCCCTGATCGGGATCGAAAAAACGAGGCAATAAATCAACAATAGTGGATTTTCCTGAACCCGAAGTCCCAACTAATGCAACTGTTTCCCCTTTATTAATTTTAAGGTTGATATTTTTTAATATACTGGACTGATCAGTTTCGTAAGAAAAATAAACATTTTTAAATTCAATTGATTGCTTAAAATCATCAATCAATAAAGCATCATCTTTATCTTTTATAGTATAGGTATGCTCCAATATTGAATTAACTCTTAAAATTGAAGCCATTCCCCTCTGAATATTATAATAACTGTTCGAAATGGATTTTGCCGGAGTAATGACCTGAGTAAATACAGCCAGATAGCCGATAAAAACCTGTGAACTTAATTCAGCATCAGACGATAAAACCATTTTCCCTCCAAACCACATAATAATTAATATTGAAAAAGTTGCAATAATATCGCCAATGGGATTTGCCAATGCTCTTCGCTGACCAATCTTGTTAAACAATTGGGTAAATCTCTCATTCATGCCAATAAACCTGTTTTTTACTGTATTCTCAGCATTAAAAGCTTTAACAATTTTAATTCCCGATAAAACTTCCTCGAGCATGCCCATTAAAGCGCCCATTTTTTGTTGTCCACGGAAAGTTTTTATTCGAAGAGATTTTCCTATTCTCCCAATAATAATAGCTGAAATCGGGAATAAAACAAGTGCTATGATCGTAAGCTTCGCACTCATCAAAAATAAAACATAAACATACACTATTAATAATACAGGGTCTTTAAAAAACATTTCAAGCGAACTAATAATAGACATTTCAATCTCCTTCACATCAACAATCATCTTTGAGATAATATCACCACGTTTTTCGTTTGAAAAATAACTCAAATCAAAATCAAGGACCTTTTCAATAAGCTCGTTTCGAATATCTTTAACCACCCCTGTTCGGATATGAATAATTAAAGATTTTCCCAAAAGGAGAAAAATATTTTTTAGGAAGGTAAAAACCAAAACAATACCTATAATAAAAAGCAAGGCATTTACAGTTCCATAATTTAATACTACTCGACCCAGCAAGTAGTTAAAATTATGTTGTACTGATTCAACATTAAGTTCAATGGGTACAGGCATAAGGTTAAAATCCTGTGAAGAAAATAAAATTCCCAGGAAAGGAATTACCATGGTAAAGGATATAACAGAAAAAACCGCTGCCAATAAGTTACAAAACACACTCAAAAAGGATTTTTTCCAGTATAGAATCAGGTAACGCAATATGGCAATAAACTTTTTCACTAAAATTTTCCTTTGATATTCAATCAAAGGTATAATAATTTAGTATATTTTTCGAAAATTAAATTAAATACCGGTATAATTAAAAGGTGTAATATTTTTTAATTCTCTTTTAATGTCATCACTCAGATTAAGACCGCTGATAAACCGATGGATACTTTCTTTGGTAATTTTCTCGCCGGTACGGGTTAATTCTTTTAGGGCTTCGTAAGGTTTTGGATATCCTTCGCGGCGTAAAACAGTCTGGATTGCTTCGGCTACAACAGCCCAATTCTCTTCCAGATCACATTCAATAGCCGATTCATTAACCAAAACTTTGTTCAGTCCTTTTAACAACGATTGGAAAGCAATGATGGAATGCGCCACAGGTACCCCAATATTTCGTAATACGGTAGAATCGGTTAAATCGCGTTGTAACCTTGATATCGGTAATTTAAATGCCAGATGTTCGCAGATCGCATTAGAAATCCCCAGATTTCCTTCGGCATTTTCAAAATCGATAGGATTTACCTTGTGTGGCATAGCCGACGACCCCACCTCTCCTTTTTTAATTTTTTGCTTAAAATAACCCATCGATATATAGGTCCAAAAATCACGGGAAAGATCAATAAAAATGGTATTTATACGTTTTAACGCATCAAAAAATGCAGCCATATTATCATAATGTTCGATTTGAGTTGTAGGAAATGACCGGTTAAGTTTCAGAATATTGTTCACAAAATGATTGCCAAAGCTATTCCAGTCAACCTCAGGATAAGCCACATGATGAGCATTAAAATTGCCTGTTGCTCCTCCAAATTTAGCCGAGTATGGAATATTTTTTAGTTGTTCCAACTGTTTTTCTAAACGTACTACAAATACAGCCATTTCCTTGCCTAATCGTGTAGGTGAAGCGGGCTGACCATGAGTCCGTGCAAGCATAGGAATTTTTTCCCAATCCTTACTTAATTGTTTGAGTCTATTGATTAAATCGAAAAAAACAGGATAAAAAACATCTTCCATTGCATCACGCAAAGAATAAGGTGTAGCTGTATTATTCACATCCTGCGATGTTAAACCAAAATGGATAAACTCTTTGTATTGTTCAAGTTGTAATTCGTCAAATTTTTCTTTAATAAAATACTCAACCGCTTTTACATCGTGGTTGGTTACTTTTTCAATATCTTTAATTTGTTGAGCATCCTCAACCTTAAAATCATGATAAACTTTTCTTAATGATTCATACTTACTTTTATCAAAACCTGAAAGCTGTTGTAATGGAATTTCGCATAAAGCGATAAAATACTCAATTTCAACAAGTACCCGGTATTTTATTAACCCAAATTCCGAAAAATAGTTACCCAATTCGTTGATTTTGTTTCTATAGCGCCCATCGATTGGCGATATGGCTAAAAGTGTATTAATATCCATTATTTTATTTTTTATCCATTTTAAAATCTCATGCAAATTAAACAAAAACAATTTATTTTCTATTATAATCATCGGAGCAATTGTATCTTTGTTAGGTTAAAATAAAAACTCAATGAATAAAATAAAAATATCAGCAGTATCTTACACCAATACTTTCCCGTTTATTTACGGAATTGAAAATAATGATATCATCAAAAAAATATCATTAAGTAAAGATATCCCTTCGGTTTGTGCACAAAAATTGCTTACCAATCAGGTTGACATCGGACTTGTTCCTGTGGCCGCCATTCCTGAATTATCTTATTCCGAAATTGTTGCCGATTATTGCATTGGAGCATCAGAAAAGGTAAGGTCTGTTATTTTAGGCTCCAATCAACCATTGGAAAAAATTCAAAAAATATATCTTGATTTTCATTCCCGCTCATCGGTTATGCTTAGCCGGGTTTTAGCTAAAAAATTTTGGAAAATTAATGTTGAATGGGCGAGAACTACCGAAGGCTTTATTGAAAAAATTAAAGATAATGAAGCCGCAGTAATTATTGGCGACAAGGCCCTTGAAGCAGAAACAAAATTCCCTTACGTTTATGATTTAGCCGAAGAGTGGATAAAATTTACCGGCCTCCCTTTTGTTTTTGCGGTATGGGTAGCTAACAAACCGATTGACAACACTTTTAAAAAAGAATTTAACAATGCATTACAGTTCGGTTTGCAGCATATTGAAGATATGCTTAAAGTTTATGATGTTTCGTATCTACCAAAACATATTGATGCTAAAGAGTATCTGGTAAAAAATATTGATTTTAATTTGGATGATATAAAACAAAAAGGAATGCAACTATTTTTGCAATTGGCAAACGATTTTAAATAATATTTCGGAAATTAGCATTGACTAAATTCAATTAAAATGAGAAAAACAATTTTAACCGTTATTCTTTCGGTTTTTGCCCTTGGTAATGCCCTGGCAAAATCGGATACAACAAGTGTTGCAGACACGTCAAAAAACATTGTTTATGTTTTTAGTATTAACGAAGATATTGCACCACCGATGTGGCGGCTAACCCAAAAAAGTTTTGAAGAAGCTTATGCGTTAAAAGCTAATTATATTATTATAAAATTAAACACCTATGGCGGTATGGTTAACATGGCCGACTCCATACGCACAAAAATCTTGGAAAGTCCGATTCCGGTTTATGCTTTTATAACGAACAATGCAGCATCAGCGGGTGCATTAATAGCCATAGCTGCCGACAGTATATACATGAAAAAAGGAGCAAAAATCGGATCCGCTTCGGTGGTTGACCAAACCGGAAAAGTGATGCCCGAAAAATATCAATCGTATATGCGTTCAACCATGCGCGCTACTGCTGAATCGCATGGAAAAGACACTCTAATTTCAGATACCGACACAATTATTCAATGGCATCGCGACCCGGCTATTGCAGAAGCCATGGTTGACCCTTCCCTCTATATTGAAAATATTTCTGATACCGGGAAAATTGTTGCTTTTACGGCAAGCGAAGCCATAGAAAACGGATACTGCGAAGCTATTTTAGAAAGTGTTCAGGAAGTAATAAATTATACAGGGATAGAAAATCATGAAGTATATGAATATAAACCAACAAGCCTTGAGAAATTTATTGGTTTTTTGATAAGCCCTGCCATTCATGGCATTTTAATTATGCTTATTGTAGGAGGCATTTATTTTGAATTACAATCGCCCGGAATTGGCTTTCCTCTTGCTGCAGCAGTATTTGCCGCTATACTCTATTTTGCACCGCTCTACCTGGAAGGATTGGCAGAAAACTGGGAAATGGTCATTTTTGTGGTTGGACTTATATTAATAATCCTGGAAATTTTTGTGATACCCGGCTTCGGAATAGCCGGAATAAGCGGCGTTATTCTTGCTTTTACCGGCTTAGTGCTTAGCATGGTGGATAATATCATTTTCGAGTTTGAATTCCATGCAATAGAAGCCCTTGGAATTGTTCTAAAATCATTCATGATAGTAGCTATTTCAATTTTTTTAGCCTTTATTTTATCACTTTACTTGAGTCAAAAAGTGCTTACTTCAAATACTTTTTCATGGATTGTACTTAATTCAACACAGAAAAAAGATGAAGGATATTTTGGCTTTGACAGCAAGCAAAAGGATGTGATAGGGCAAACAGGGATTGCACTTACCAATTTAAGGCCCAGTGGAAAAGTAGAAATAGATGATGAGATGTACGATGCAAAATCTGAAATTGGCTTTATTGAAAGGGGCCAAAATGTAAAAGTAATTAAATATAGCTCAGGACAAATTTATGTAGTAAAAGCTGAAGCGTAGATTATGGATAAAAAATTTGTTTTAAGAGATTATCAAAATAGAGATTATCAAAGATTAAACAAATTATGGCAGGAAACCGGATTAAGCGGCAGTCATCGTGATGATGATGATAAAATTATTGCCTATAGCCTGAAAATTGGAGGAAGGTTAATAGTAATTGAAAATACCGAAACAGAAGAAATCATGGGTTCATCCTGGATGACTTTTGACGGCCGTAGAATTCATCTGCATCATATTGGCGTGAAACCCGAATATCAAAACCAGGGCTTTGGGAAATTACTTACCAAAGAATCTTTGAAGCATGCCCAAAAAAAAGGATACCAAATAAAACTGGAGGTACATCAAACGAATAAAAAAGCCATAGAGATTTACAAGAAACTTGGATTTACCTTTTTAGGAGATTACGATGTTTATATTGTAAGAGACCTAAATTCCCTATCATTTTAATGTTAAATTTTCTTAAAATCAAACATAAATTTTTTTCTCTTAAATTTATTAAGTAATTTTATAGTTCGTGTCTAACTAAAAAATAATCACGTTATGACAATAACATTCAATGAGTTACGAAAAATCAAAGACCGTTTGCCACATGGTGCAATTCGAAAAATTGCCAGTGATTTAAAACTGAATGAGGAGACGGTAAGGAATTACTTCGGTGGCACAAATTATCGCGAAGGCGAAAGTGCCGGAATCCATTTTTCACAGGGGCCCGATGGCGGACTCGTAAAAATTGATGACACAACAATACTAGATATGGCTATTAAAATGACCGAAGAAACGCAATCTAGAAACTAAGTTTTAAAGAAATTCCTTCGAGAAAGCAGAAAAAATAACTTTTCTGCTTTTTTGTTTTTAAAGGGTATGTATTTTTGTCTGAAAGAAATTTTAGTGGATGAACGATTTAAATTACATGATAGAAAAAGCGGAAGAAAAATGGCTGGATCAGCTCTACACCTACTGCGAGTCGATTTTTTCAAATACTAAAATTACTTCGCACGATCACAACCATCACTATCGCGTATGGGAATATTGTAAAGAAATCCTTGCTGCGTTATATCAAAACTATAACATGAATGATGACCTAGTTGAAGGATGCATGATAGCTTCTTTTTTTCATGATACAGGATTAAGCAAAACCCTGGATGAGTTTCACGGAGAAGAAAGTAAAAAAATCTGCAGCCATTATTTTAAAAATCAAAATATTGACAGGCCAACAAATTTTAACGAAATTTTATGGGCTATCGAAAAACATGATGACAAAAATTACCTGTCGGAAAAACAAAATCCCGATTCGCTTTTATCCATTATTTGTAATGCCGACGATTTGGATGCTTTCGGAAGAATTGGTATTATAAGGTATACAGAAATATATTTAGTGCGTGGGCTAACCTTAAATGAACTCCCATTGGCAGTAATCAAAAATCTCGAAAAACGATTTACCCATTTCAATAATACTTACCAAGATTATCCGGAATTAATAAGGCAACATGAATCGCGCTATTTAATTACCAAAAATTTTTTTGAAGAAATGCAAAAAGAATTTATTTAATCACAAAGTCAAGCAATTTCTCATTTTCGATATAAGCAGTAAGCCTGTCGCCAATTTTTACGGGTCCAACACCTGCGGGTGTTCCGGTAAATAATAAATCGCCAATTTTGATGGTTGCAAATTTCGAAACATAAGCAATCAAATGATCTACCGGAAAAATCATATCTTTGGTATTTCCCTGTTGCACAATATTTCCATTCAACTCAAGCCGGAAATTAATATTATTAATATTATTAATATCACCAAATTTCTCCAGTGATAAAAACTTACTAATGGGAGCAGCACCATCGAATGACTTAGCCATTTCCCATGGCAATCCTTTTTCTTTGCATTTTTTTTGCAGGTCGCGGGCAGTAAAATCTATGCCCACTCCTATCTCGTTAAAATATCGATGAGCAAATTCGGGAGCAATGTTTTTTCCTAAACGATTAAGTTTAACTACTATTTCAATCTCATAATGGATATCGGTTGAGAAATTGGGATAAAAAAAAGGCTGATTGTTTCGCAACAAAGCCGTTTCGGGCATCATAAAAAATATAGGCTCTTTAGGAAGAGGGTTATTTAACTCCTTTGCATGATCAACATAATTACGCCCAATGCCTATAATTTTCATCTTTTATAATTTGTTTTATCAGTTATTAAATTTGCGTAATTTAATGGCAGTTAATACTTTTTTAGTATATAAAGGAAATTCATTATTAATAATCCATCCAAAATATCCGGGATCTTTTTCAAGTACCGACTCAACGGCTTTTCCCTTATATTTTCCAAAATTAAATACTTCCTGTCCTTTATTATTATAAACAATTCGTCCTGCAAAATCGGCATTGGTGTTATGCGTAGAAAATTTCGATAATTTCTCTACGTCATTCTCAAGTTCATGATACCGTTCAAGCTGAGATTTTAAAATTTCGAATGTTGCTTTTGTATCGGCTTCGGCACTATGTGCATCTTCTAAAATTTTGTTACAATAAAATTTATAAGCAGCACTCAGGGTTCTTTGTTCCATTTTGTGAAAAATTACCTGTACATCTATTGAGCGCAATTTTTTTAGGTCAAAATCGATTTCGGCACGAATAAATTCTTCGGCCAATAAAGGAATATCAAACTTGGCTGAGTTGTATCCTGCAATATCACATCCCTCAATAAATTGAGCGACACTTTTTCCTACTTCGTTAAAGGTAGGTTTATCCTTAACATCTTCATCGCTAATACCATGAATTTCGGTCGTTTGAGGCGGAATAGGGATACCCGGATTAATTAACATGGTTTTCATTTCTTCTGTACCATCAGGAAAAACTTTTAGCATTGAAATTTCCACAATTCGGTCGTTTGCAATATCAACACCTGTAGTTTCCAAATCAAAAAATACAATCGGCTTTTTTAAATTTAAATCCATTATTATGTTTTTTGCCCTTTTAAAAAAAAAGAGTTTCAGTCCGAAACTCTTTTTCAAGGTATTTATAATTATTTCTTATCCTTTAATCATCATTGGCATTAACAACATCAGCACATCTTCGTCATCATTTTCTTTTTCGGCAGGGAAAAAGATTCCTGCTCTTGATGGGTCTGAGAATTCTGCTAAAACATCAGTCGATGCTAAATTAGAAAGAATTTCGATAAGAAATGATGATTTAAAACCAATTTCCATCTCATCTCCCTCATATTGAGAATTTAATCTTTCATTTGCTGAGATTGAAAAATCAATATCCTGAGCAGAAACAGTCATCTGGTTATTTTTCATTTCCAGTTTTACCAGGTTACTTGCTTGATTTGAAAATAGTGCTACTCTTTTTAAAGCGTTATACAATTCTAAACGGTCAATGGTTAATTTATTTGGATTATTGGTTGGAATAACTGAATTGTAACTTGGATAATTACCTTCAACCAACCTTGAAACCAGTTTATAATTTGATAATGTAAAGAATGCATTTTTATCATCAAACTCAACCATTACATCGTTTTCTTCTTTGGGTAAAATAGCTTTTAATAACGAAGCTGGTTTTTTAGGCAGAATAAATGATGATTCCTGTTCAGCTTTAGCATCCATCCTGCGGTATCTTACGAGTTTATGAGCATCGGAAGCAACAAATGTCATGCTATCAGTAAAAAGCTCAATATATATACCATTCATTACGGGGCGCAGCTCATCGTCAGCAGTTGCAAAAAGTGTTTTCGAAATACCATTTAAAAGCAATTCAGATGGTAGTTGAATGGATGTTTTTTGGTCATCCTTAATGACAGGCATTTGAGGAAAATCCTCACCATTCTGGCCTACCACATTATATTTACCGTTTTCGGTTGTAATAACCACACTAAATGTTTCGGTATTGATATCGAAAGTTAATGGCTGATCAGGAAATTCTTTAAGTGTGTCGGTCAGGATTCTGGCAGGAATAGCGATGCTTCCTTCATCGGTTACGTTTTCCAATTTAATCTTCGTAATCAGGGTCGTTTCCAAATCCGATGCGGTAATTCTTAACTCATTATCTTCTAATTGAAATAAAAAGTTATCAAGTATTGGCAACGTATTTTTTGTGCTAATTACCCTGCTAATAGCCTGTAAGTGACTTAGTAGCTCTGTACTGGAAATAACAAACTTCATTTGTACTTATTTTAAATTTTTAATGTTTCTTAATTATCGAAATAGAAATCAATAATACGAAAAAAATATCAAGTAGCCAATAAGGCTATGGGATTTTTATGCTAGCGAAAATAATCAATTTCTTTTAATAAAGGATCAAAAATATAATATTGAATAATAATTAATTCATTATTTTGATTAAAAATTGCATAAGCCCTGTTATAATCATAGTTTACTTTATTCCCAAATTCGTCATATTCCTGTTCAGGAGGTTTTCTAAAAATGGTTATGCTGTTTTCATAGTTTTCCATATCGGTAACAGTAATTCTGCAATAAGGTTCTGAATTTAAGAGCGAATCTGTTTTTTGTTGTGACAATTCATTTTCTATACCCTCAAATTTAATTCCCTTAAAATAAATGAAATAACGAACCAACTTTTCTAAATTAAAATCTTCAATAAATGAGTTTTCATTAGGATTTTTTAATGAAAAAGTACCATCGCCATAATTTATTACTTCAAATGAATTAGATGGTTGCTCGGGATATTGGATGCTAATAGTTTTAATATTTTGCGGTTGGTAATCAAAGATTGTTTTGTCCCGCCATAAGCTTTCGTTTGTAGAAAACAATTCAGCCACCAATCCTTTAAAAGCAGGAATACGAACAGTAAAAGGCTCTCCTCTTTTCACCATCATCATATAAGTTTTATCATCAGTCATTGCAGGCGTACTTACATAATAATTACGCAGGATGCGGTTATTTTTATAAATTTCAACCTGAATACCCTCTCTTTGGAGCATTTTAGATATTTGCTCTTTTTCATTATTAGGCAATGGCGACGAAACCTGTAACATACTTAAGGCCATCAGAAAATTATCAACAACACGTTGCTTTGCGATATATTTATTGTTAATTTTCCATTGCTCATTTTCTTTAATAAGTAGAAGTTTTTCATCACTCGATGAAATTATAATTTTATTAATTTGGCCTGCTGATTCAACTGCAAAATGTGTGTTACGCCTGTTTAATGTTCCTTTTGAGTTTGAAAAAAAATAAATAGCAGCAAAAAACAATAAAATAAAAGCAATAAGCATTGTTTTTTTTGTATGATCCACTTTTTTAAGCATTTTCATGATTTAAGCGGTATATTTTCGTTTCCTGAAATAAAGAATGATTGCCCCAAAAACGATGATAAATATTACTGGAAAAACTGTATTAACAATCTGCCACTTAACTCTTTCATCGATAATTTTTGCTTTATCTAAAATACGAAGTTTAAATTCGCGGGAACGTAAATCAAGCAAACCTTGTTGGTCTACTAAGTAATGCATAGCATTCATTACAAAATCCTTATTCCCGTAAGTTTGCTTAGTATACCTCTCGTACCCTAATGGAGAAATAAAAATCCCATCGGCTCGTTCCCGAACATCATTACGAATAATGTCGGCATCAGACACTACAATCATCTGGGTAGGCTTGCCATGCTCTTGAAATTTATAATCCTCATTGCCAATAATATTATTAAGGTATCTGTTTTTAAATACCGACTCAAAACTTCCTTTTAGTAATACGGCTATGGGCAAATGAGATTGATTAAAAGCTATAGGGTTAACTTGTTCACGAACCTGCGCCAAATTAACCAGCAACGGAGCATCTAAAACCCGGGCATTGGCCGATGATGATAAAAGTACCTTTTTAACAATACTATTTGTGCCCACAGTATCAATAACACTTGGAAATTCTGATTTGATCATATTTAAACTTTTTGTAACGGGATGACTATTTGGCGATACAAGTAATGGAAAATACAACCATGGAGCGGGCACAAACTTAGGCTGTCTGTTACTAACGGCTGTATTAACAGGGATTACCGCACATTGCACATCCTGAATCACATTAGGATTGATACGCACGCCATATTTAAAAAGCTGGTCGTTGAGATTTACATCATTAATTAAAGCAAAAGTAGAACTCCCTGTTGATAAACTGTCCATGTTTACAGTTACTGCATCGATAAACCAAAGCACCTTTCCTCCATTCATAATATACTGGTCGATTATAAACTTACTTTTTTCAGTATATTCTTCTTCTGGGCCAGCTATTATAATAGCATCGTACGGATCGAGAATATTCAAATAATCCTTGATGGTTACTCTGTCGATTTCATAATACTCCGCCAGTTCACGGGTAATATCACCGGTTTCATATTCATCCAACTCATTTTGCCCTTCTATAAAAGCTATTTTCTTACGTTTTTGAGTTGTAATTTTCCTTATAGCGTCAACAAGTTCATATTCGAGCCCTTGAATTGAATTGTTAAGGTTTACTTCGGCAGAAAATGCAGGATTATTTTTTAAAAAATTTACCGGTGTTTCTTTATCTCCATAAGAAATAATTGCACCCGGAAATAATATCTTCTCAGCCACACCTCCCTCACGGTCTTTATCTTTAACATTGGATGGGTCTAATCCTCTTTCATAAAGGTCCTGATACATCGCTTCCCTTTTAGATTGGCTTCCAGATGCTGATGGATTAATAAAATTATATTGTATATTTTTACCAGCAATCACTCTAAATTCATCTAATAATTCTTTGATCGATTTTTGCATTCGTTGAAAACCAATAGGCATATCTCCATCTAAATATACTTCGATATAAACAATTTCATCAAGTGAATCGAGCAACTCATAGGTTACATCAGACAAAGTATATCTTTTATCGGCTGTTAAATCTAAACGAAAAAAAGTTTGAGATGAAATATAATTGATGAGCAAAATAATTACCAGCGCAAGCATCAATTGTATGATATTTTGTTTTTTTTGATTTTTCATTTCAGAAACATTTTGATTTTACCACTTTCTACTTTGTAAAATGGTTTTTGTAATTAAAAGGAAGAATGCTATTACACTAACAAAATAAATAATATCGCGACTATCAATCACACCGCGGCTCATTGATTTATAATGTTCATTAATTCCCAAATTAATAATCACTGCATCAAACGATTTAAATAAAGAAAGTTCGCTTATAAAATCGAATCCGATATAGGTAACAAAACATAATAACATTCCAACAATAAAAGCTACAATCTGATTATCAGTAAATGAAGATGACAGAACACCTATGGCTACATAAATGGCTGCCAGAAAAAACAAGCCAATATAAGAACCCCACGTTCCGCCTGTATCAATATTTCCTACTGGGTTTCCCAGTTGATTAACAGAATAAAAGTATATTAATGTTGGTAATAACGAGAAAAGCACTAAAATTAAACCAGCCAGGTATTTGGCAAAAATAATCTGAAAATCAGATAATGGCCTGGTTAAAAGTAACTCAATAGTCCCAGATCTTTTTTCATCGGCAAAAAGACGCATGGTAATGGCCGGTGCTAAAAATAAAAAAATCCAGGGAGCAATCGTAAACAGAGAATCGAGGGTTGCATAACCGCCATCGAGAACATTATTGTTCCCAGGGAAAACCCACATAAACAAGCTGTTAATTACCAGGAAAACAATAATAACAATATATCCTGTTAAAGAACTAAAAAAACCGTTAATCTCTTTTTTTAAAAGTGTATACATTGGCTATTTATTTATTAGAACACAAATTTACTTTTAAAATCTTTTAAACAAAATCATACCAATTAAATTTATCAATTGCTATTTTTGTATTGCAACTTATAAAACCTGTTAAATGCATTTTAAACGATTAATAATCCTAATCATTATATTTTTTTATGGATTTTCTAATTATGCTCAAATATTTCAAAAAGAAATATCAGGTTTAGGAGCTGAAATTGATTATGGATACGGTTTTATCATGCCTCATCACAAATCGATTGAATATTTTGTAGAAGACCATATTCAAACATTCGACATCAAGTTAAATTATGCTTCTTATGGAACAAAATATTGGAATCAATTATTTAATTACCCATATTATGGTTTAGGGTTTTACCGTGCTAACTTAGGAAATAGAGAAGTTTTCGGCTATGTAAATGCTCTTTATTCTTATGTTAAAGTTCCTGTTATTGGCCAATGGGAAACAATAAATTTAAGTTGGCAAATAGGATTTGGAGCATCATATCTGACACAACATTTTGATATTAAAGAAAATTCTCAAAATTTAGCAATTGGTTCTAATTTAAATATTTATGTTGATTTTAGCCTGCAATCACAAATTCGTTTATCTAAACAAATGAATTTAACCAATAATGTGAGGTTTACCCATTTTTCCAATGGAAAAGTAAAATCGCCCAATAAAGGTTTAAATGTTATATCTGGCTCGGTTGGACTTTTATATCATTTTAACGAACCCGCTGAAAAATATCAGTTTAAATTACCCAAAATAAAAAACAAAAATGAATACATGATAATATATGCCGGAGGCATAAAAACAAAATCGAGATATGAGCCAGGATATTACTATGCTTCATCGTTAATTATAAATTACTATCGTAACTATTCGTTAAAAAGACGCTGGGGCTTGGGAACTGATCTTTTTTACGATGAAACAAAAAGACAATTTTCAGATAAAAACAAAAAATCAAATATTATAAATTCCGATTTATATCAAGTAGGTTTACATGTGGGCCATGAAATGGTAATGGGAAATATGGCATTAACTATAAACGTGGGCGGATATTTATATGCCCCTGTTGAAGAAGAAGCACCAATTTACAGCCGTATAGGATTACGTTACCGATTTGCTGAAAAATATATTGCAAACCTGACACTAAAATCACACTGGGCTATTGCAAGTTATATTGAGTGGGGAATTGGATATGTGTTTAATTAATTTTTTTAAAAATTTACACGATAATTTATATAAGTAATTGATTTTAATATTTTAAACAATGAATAAGATTGTTTTTATAATTCCGTTTTTATTATTACTTAGTTGCAATGATTCCTTGTTCAATAAGGGCGAAATTATTACACAAGAGATCGAAACCAATACATTTCACAGAGTAGAAATCAATAATATATTTAATGTTTACTTTTATCAAGATACAGCACAAAAAATAGTTGTTAAGTGTGGAAGTAACCTTGTTTCAAACTTAACTTTTGATGTTAATGATGAAGGCACATTAGCAGTAAATGATTTAAATAATGCAAGGTGGTCAAGAGATTATGAAAAAATAGAACTTCATATTACAGTTGATTCCTTACGTTCCATAACCTTAAATGCGCCATCAAACATTGTTTGTATCGATACACTCAAAACACCTGAGCTTAAAATATTTTCCATTTCTGATTTTGCCGATATTTCTATTTTAATTGATACTGACAATTTTTATTTAGTTAACTCAGGAACATCCGGTGGACAAATAACCATACAAGGGCATACCTATAGTTTTGGTGTATGGGCAAGAGCATCTTTACAACTTTTTGCCGATGAATTCATAGCCAATAAAGTCACCATTAAAAATGAAAGCATTGGCGATTGCTATATTTATGCCACCGAATATATCTCTGCAGAAATTTTAAATACAGGGACAGTATATTATAAAGGGAATCCTGAAATAATTGATTATGTTAACGATGAAGCTACAGCAAAACTTATCAAAATAGATTAATCTTTCTGTAAATAGTGATAAAGCAATTGAGCTACTCTTTCGGAGGCGCCTGTTCCACCTAATTTTTTACACAATTCTTCATAATTATCAAGCATCTTTTGTCGATAATTATTATCAAACAGAATTTTATTCAATTCAGATTTTAATGTCTTCGGATTCATGTCGAACTGAATTAACTCTTTAACAATTTCAGCATCCATTATCAAGTTAACCAATGAAATAAATTTAATTTTAACAAACTGTTTAGCAATAAAGTATGAAATATTACCCGCCCGATAACAAACCACCTGAGGAACATCAAACAAGGCTGTTTCAAGCGTTGCTGTACCAGAAGTTACCAAAGCAGCATGAGCATATTTTAATACATCATATGTTTGATTGAATACAACTTTTACATTGTTTCCCTCAACAAATTTATTGTAATAATCATGTTCAATAGAAGGAGCAGCTGCAATTACAAACTGGTAATTCTTATATTCGGGAATTATTTTCAGCATTACACCCAGGTTCCTGTCAATTTCCTGTTTTCTGCTTCCGGCTAAAATTGCAATTATGGGTTTGTTTTCTAATCCGTTTTGATTTATAAACTCATCAAAACTACCTTTTTCTTTTATTTTTTCCTTCACAGCATCAAGCAATGGATTGCCTGCATAATCAACATCGTAATTATGTTTTTTAAAATAATCTACTTCAAAAGGAAAAATAACAAACATGCGGTCGACAAAGGCTTTTATCTTCTTAATCCTCGACTCTTTCCATGCCCAAACCTTGGGAGAGATATAGTAATAAACCCTTATTCCTTTTGATTTTGCAAACTCAGCAATTCGTAAATTAAACCCAGGGTAATCAATTAAAATCAAAACATCAGGGTTAAATTCAAGAATATCTTTTTTACATACCTTAAAAAACTTTTTGATTTTACGGAGATTTAAAACTACCTCCAAAAAACCCATGATTGCTGTTTCTTTGTAATGCTTTACTAATTTTCCGCCTTGTTCCTGCATTAAATCACCACCCCAAAAACGAAATTCAGAATCAGCATCAACCTTTTTAAGCCCTTTCATTAGGTTTGAACCATGTAAATCTCCTGAAGCTTCGCCTGCTATTAAATAATATTTCATTTCTTGTGGAACAATTATAAAGCAAACTTAGTAATAAACACAAAAATGGCAAACAATATAGTAGCCAATAAAACTCCTCGTGCTGAGTACAAATAATTTAACCGAATAAAAATAAAAAAGAATACCAAATTAGGGATTACACATAAACTTACGATCTTGGTAAATATCTGAGTGTCTAATAAAAAATCAATCAATTCATTAAAAACATAATTACTAAATCTAGCGTAATAAACAATCAACATGGTTATAACGGGAGCAATAATTCCAAGGATTAATCCTAAAGGGAGGTTATTAAACCTAGATTTCATACTTCCACTGTTTAAAAAAGTCCATTTTATCGTAAGCAGTAAAGTCTATTTCAATGGGAACAATGGATATAAAGTTATTCCCCAATGCCCATTCGTCTGTATCAGTTGACCCATTTTCAGAATTTTCGAAAAATCCTGTTAACCAGAAATATTCGCCATTCCGAGGATCAAGGCGTTTATCAAATTCTTCTTTCCACATACCTCTGGCTTGTCTGCATATTTTTACCCCTTTAATATCTTCTTTTGGGTCAGCCGGAAAGTTTACATTAAGACATGTTCCTTCTGGTAAACCATTAATCAAAGTATTTTCAATAATTTTTTTCCCATACGGGATGGCTTCCGAAAAATCGGCATTGCTGGAGTAATCTAAAAGCGAAAAACCGATTGATGGAATTCCATATATACAACCCTCGATTACAGCAGCCATTGTACCAGAGTATACAATACTTACCGAAGCATTTGAGCCATGATTAATACCCGACACCAACAAATCAGGCTTACGGTGCACAATCTCACTCATTGCTAATTTTACCGAATCTACAGGCGTTCCGTTACAACCATAGATGGTAACATTATCTTCTTCTTTTAACTTCTTATATCGTAATGGAACTTTCACCGTAATGGCGTGGGACATTCCCGAATTCCCGTGCAAAGGAGCTACAACAATTACTTCACCATAAGGTTTAACCATTTCAATTAATGCACTTATTCCTTTTGCATGCACTCCATCGTCGTTTGTAACCAGTATTAAAGGCTTTTTCTTTTCCAATTTTTTTCTCTTTTTAAAATTACTGTTGCAAAGATATTCAATTCACACGAAGTTTCCATACAATCATTTTTTAATTTATTGCTAACCTGACGTATTCATAAATTTCATGAATAATGCAGGCTAAATAAGTCGATAATCATTTACATTCAATACTTTTATATCAACCAGTCCAATTTTCAACAAAAGCAATTTATCGGATTCATCGCTTAATACTTACTCTTTTTTTTATATTTTTGCTTCTTTATTCCAAACAGTAAATTAAATTAACTTATGAAGATATCATACAACTGGCTTAAAAATTACATTGATACAGAGCTATCGCCCAACGAGGTAGCAAAGATATTAACCAATACAGGTTTAGAGGTTGAGGGTATAGAACATTTTGAGTCAGTCAAAGGCGGTTTAGAAGGCCTGGTAATTGGTAGAGTTACATCGTGTAAAAAACACCCAAATGCTGATAAATTAAGCGTTACAACTGTAGATATCGGAGATGAAAAAGATTTCCCTATTGTATGTGGAGCTCCCAATGTTGACGAAGGACAAAAAGTAGTTGTGGCAAAAGTTGGATCAACTTTATATTTTGGCGATGATGAATTAAAAATAAAAAAAGCAAAGATACGTGGAGAAGTTTCTGAAGGAATGATTTGCGCCGAGGATGAAATCAGATTAGGAACATCACACGATGGAATCATGGTTTTGGACGATTCGGCAAAAGTAGGAACACCTGCTAACCAATATTTTGAAATTGAAACCGATACGGTTTTCGAAATCGGGCTTACACCCAACAGAATAGATGGAGCATCGCACATAGGAACTGCAAGAGATTTAGCTGCTTATTTAAATCTTAAACTTGAAACCAATATAAAAAAACCATCGGTAGATCATTTTAAAGTTGATAACAACAATCTGCCTATTAAAATTGAGGTAGAAAACATCGAAGCCTGCCCACGATATTCGGGAATTACAGTATCGAATATAAAAGTAGGCCAATCGCCACAATGGCTGCAAAACAAACTTAAAGCAATCGGGCTGAACCCTATCAATAACCTGGTAGATATTTCCAACTTCATATTACACGAAACAGGGCAGCCTTTACACTTTTTTGATGCTGATAAAATCGAAGGGAAAAAAGTAATTATAAAAACATTAAAAGAAGGTTCTATTTTCACTACCCTTGATGAAAAAGAAAGAAAATTATCGGCTGATGATTTGATGATTTGTAATGCTAAAGATGGAATGTGTATTGCCGGCGTATTTGGCGGTATAAGATCAGGGGTTACCGAAAACACAAAAAATGTTTTTATCGAAAGTGCATATTTCAATCCGGTATATATCAGAAAAACGGCTAAAAGGCATGGATTACATACCGACGCTTCGTTCCGTTTTGAGCGCGGTGCAGACCCTAACAACACCATTTTTCCATTAAAAAGAGCAGCTCTTTTGATCAAAGAAATTGCAGGAGGCGAGATATCTTCTGACATTGTAGATGTTTATCCCAAACCGGTTTTAAATAATGAAGTAGAATTAACATTTAAAAACTTAAAACAGTTAACAGGAAAAGCAATTGACAAGGATATTGTCACAAAAATACTTGAATCATTGGATATTAAGATTATTAATGAAAATGATGATCGCTTAATACTTGAAGTACCTACTTATAGAGTAGATGTAACCCGCGAAGCGGATGTAATCGAAGAGATATTACGAATTTACGGATATAATAATATTGAAATTACGGAGCATGTGAATTCAAGTATTTCATATTCAGAAAAACCTGATAAAGAGAAAATTCAAAATTTGATTTCTGAAACCTTAACGGCCAATGGATTTCATGAAATCATGTGCAACTCGTTAACAAAAGCCGAATATTATAATGATTTAAAATCATATAAGCTCGAAAATTTAGTTGAAATATTCAACCCGTTAAGTAATGATTTAAATGTAATGCGCCAGACTCTTTTGTTTGGTGGGCTTGAATCAATCGTTCATAATATTAACCGGCGAAATCCGGATTTAAAATTATACGAATTTGGGAATTGTTATCACATGAAACAAACAGATAGCGAAAATCCACTTAAAAAGTTTAACGAAAACCGGCAAATGGCACTATTTATTTCCGGAAACAAAACGGCCGAAAGCTGGGTTAACAAAACAGAACCAACCAGTTTCTTCCACATAAAATCATATGTCGAAAATATTTTAAAAAAACTAGGTGTTGATATAAACCAAACAGAACAAAACGAAATAAACAAAGACATCTTTTCAGACGGATTAAGCTATACACTCAATAAAAATATATTGGTTGATTGTGGAATCATTAGCAAAAAAATCTTAAAAGTTTTTGATATCGATGTGCCGGTATATTATGCTGAATTTAATTGGGATCAACTATTAAAAGCCACAGCTAAACACAATATCCGGTTTACCGAAATACCAAAATACCCGGAGGTAAAGCGCGACCTGGCACTATTGTTGGATAAAAATATTCGTTTCAACCAGGTAAAAGAACTGGCTTATAAAACTGAGAAAAAACTTTTAAAACAAATCTCGTTGTTTGATGTTTTTGAAGGTGAAAAACTAGGCAAAAATAAAAAATCGTATGCCGTAAGTTTTATTTTACAAGACGAAAACAAAACCCTTACAGATAAACAAATTGATAAAATAATGAATAATTTTATCAGAGTTTTTGAAAAAGAATTGGAAGCACAAATCAGATAATTTTAAAAGTTATGTCAAAAATTGAAGTTATTCAGGACGACATCACCAAATTGGAAGTCGATGCTATTGTAAACGCAGCCAATAAATCTTTACTTGGCGGCGGAGGTGTAGATGGCGCTATTCACCGAGCTGCCGGAGACGAGCTACTCGAAGAATGTAAAACGTTGAACGGATGCGAAACCGGTGAAGCTAAAATAACCAAAGGCTACCAACTACCGGCAAAATTTATTATCCACACCGTGGGGCCGGTTTGGCATGGAGGTACTAACAATGAACCCGAATTGCTTGCTAATTGTTATAAAAACAGCTTACAACGGGCTGTAGAAAATAACATTAAAACCATTGCTTTTCCAAACATTAGTACCGGTGTATATGCTTTCCCTAAAGATAAAGCTGCACAAATAGCCATAAATACTGTTTCCGATTTTTTAAAAAATAATAAAAAAATTGAAAAAGTCTATTTTATCTGCTTCGATAATGAAAATTATAACCTTTATAAAAATATTCTATAAATAATTTCAAAAGATAGCATTTGTTTAACTTTCAATTTTAACATTGCTATTATTTTTTTAAGTCTATGATTAAAGAAGCGCAAACCAAAGTTAAAAATTTTCTTTCGCTCGTTAAATTCAGCCATACTGTTTTTGCCATGCCATTTGCTTTCATTGGGTACTTTTTAGCATTACATCAAACCAACGCCAATTTTGAATGGAAACTTTTAGGGCTTATAGTATTATGTATGATTTTTGCCCGTAATGCAGCTATGGCTTTTAATCGTTTTATTGACCGCGAAATTGACAACAAAAATCCACGCACAGCTTTACGCGAAATACCATCAGGAATAATAAAAGCAAAATCAGCATTAATTTTTGTAATTATTAATTCGTTTTTATTTGTTACAACAACATACTTTATCAATGAAATTACCTTCTTTTTATCGCCCATAGCGCTGTTAATCATTTTAGGGTACAGTATTACCAAAAAATTTACTGCTCTTTGCCACTTAATTCTGGGCTTAGGTTTATCCCTTGCTCCCATTGGCGCATACCTGGCAGTAACAGGAGCATTCAATTTGCTGCCTATTCTTTACTCATTTGTAGTTTTATTATGGGTAAGCGGATTTGATATTATTTATGCATTACAAGATTTAGATTTTGATAAAGAAGAACAATTAAAATCATTTCCTGTATTTTTCGGCCGTAAAGGTGCTTTAAACGCTTCGATATTACTACACTTCCTGTCGGCAGTAATTGTAATCTTTGCAGGCTTAAAAGCCGGGTTTGGTCTAATGTACTGGCTGGGCAGCATCATTTTTATAATTCTACTCATTTATCAACATACGCTGGTAAAACCCAATGATCTAAGTAAGGTTAACCTGGCTTTTTTTACAACCAACGGAATTGCCAGTATTATTTTTGCTGTATTTACCATCACCGAATTAATTTTTGATATTTGGTTATTCTAAAAGATAAAATGTCATAACACACTTTACTGCAATATGTTGGCATAAAATTTAATTTATTTGTGTAAAAATATCTTATGGGTTACAGCATCCTTATAAATCATTGAGGCGGTTTTCGGATTTTCTGTGAATTTATGCAACAATTCGAACAAGAAAGGTTTCATTTTGAAAAAATGATGAGAAGAATGGATTCTTTAAGAAATAAATTTTTAAAAAAAATTTCCCTGAAATTCAGCATAATAAATCAAAACCAACAAAGAAGAAAACCTCAAAAACATATGAAATCTAATCAAAACAGGGCTTAATTAATCAAATGCCCTGTTATTTTTTATAAAACTTATTTGATAATTCACAAATGAAAGTATATTTGTAGGGTTTTTTATTTATTAAATAATTCATTTAAAGTACAATTATCAACCATTAATCATAAATAGTATCAAGAGCCTTAAGATTTTAAAAAAGAAATTTTAACTTTGATCTATCATTTTTAAACGATTTGTATTAGCTTTGATTAAAAAGCATTACAGCGTTCGAAAAAAATTGTAAAGATGAAAAAACTGTTATTAATTACATTTTGTTTGTTACTATTCAAAGTTTCTTTTTCTCTCGAACCATTATCTGTAAAAGATAAAACAGGAAGTTTATCTCAGGTTGATGAGAATACTGAGCTAATT
This sequence comes from uncultured Bacteroidales bacterium, assembly GCA_964606845.1. Taxonomy (GTDB): domain Bacteria; phylum Bacteroidota; class Bacteroidia; order Bacteroidales; family UBA12077; genus UBA12077. Next base: position 17,270 of record CAZSIC010000014.1, on the reverse strand, counting down.
CTCAATACCAATTACCAACAATTTAAAACACAAATCTTAAGCCTTGAAACTCAACAATCTCAAGATTTTTCCAGTTTAAGAAAGCGTGGTAAAGACGATTATTTAATGCTATATGTAGCCGGAGGCATTGCTGTTGCAACTGCAGCTCTTATACTAACAAACAATCCCGACAATTTTGTTACCAATAATGCTTCCGATGTGAATACAGGTATTGCACTTGGCGGAACCTTTGCCTGCGGACTAATTGTGACAAAATTTATTATTGACCGAAACAGGTAATTTTTACTCAGTTATAAAACTTTATATGCATTTTTATAAAACAAGCATAATTAGTTTAATTGTATTATTAACAATTACCACAAAATATACTTCTGCACAAAAAGATAAATATATATTTGCTACCCTTAATAATCATACAGATGAGGTTCATTCCATTGGCTTTTCGCCTGATGGTAAGTCTTTCATTTCAGGATCGGCAGATAAATCAATAATTATTTGGGATTTTGAAACAATAAAACCTCTCAAAATTTTAGAAAAGCATCATGGGCCGGTTTATGCTTTAACCTATACAAATGATGGAAGGCATTTACTAAGTGGTGGTGATAATTCCATTAAAATCTGGAAGAATGACGGAACATTTGTAAAATCATTAACCGGACATTCTACTGCAGTTTGGTCTATAGATATATCAAAAGATGATAAGTATATTGTTAGCGGTTCATTCGATAATAATTTTAGAATATGGGATATTTATGCAGGTGAAACACTACATATTTTTGATATTGATAAGAAAAGCATACTGGCTACAGCCATAAACCCTGACAATTATTTCATTGCATGTGGAACTCAAGATGGCACAATAGTGTTATTTACTTTCGATAATTATAAAATAATACACACATTTAGTGCACATGGTGGTAATGTTTATGCCCTGGATTTTAGCCCTGATGGAAAATTACTGGCCAGTGCCGGACGAGATGGTAATATTAAAATCTGGGATGCAACTCGCATGGAGATCATCCATCTACTCGATAAACACGAAAGAAGTGTTATGGATGTTAAATTAAGCTCCAACGGGCGTTATCTTATTTCAGGTTCATATGATGCCACGGTAAGATTATGGGATGTTGAGACAGGTGAGCAGATACATCAATTTATAGGACATAAATTACCCGTAAACGCAGTAGATATTAGTCCTGATAATCAATTTATTATTAGTGGATCCAGCGATAAATCAATAATTGTATGGGAACTACACCCTGAAATTTTAATCGAATACTACTTTGCTGATGAATTTGCAAAAGAACTAGAAAAATCAGGGTTATTTAAACCTAAACAAAGAAACGAATCACGATCAGATTTCAAGGATAGACAAGAAAAAGCAGAAAAATTCAAATCCGAACTCTACAAGAAATACCTGGAGCGTTTAAATAATCAGTAGTAAAAAATCTTAATACCATTCTTCCACCAATGCAGTATTTTATTTATATTATTTTTTTGATATCAATATATTTTATAGCAATTATCCCATTTTGGTTTTTATATCAGCTTTCGAATCTTTTAGCATTTCTTTTTTATTATGTTTTTCAATACAGAAAAAAAGTTATTTTAACCAACCTTCGAAATTCATTTCCTGAAAAATCTGATAAAGAGATTAAAAATATATCCAGAAAAACCTATCGAAACCTAACCGATATTATTATAGAAAGCCTCAAAGGATTTACCATTTCGGAAAGACAAATCAAAAAACGTTTTAAAATTGTTAATCCCGATATTTTAAATGAATATTTCTACAACAGGCAAAGTGTAATTGGTGTAACCGGACATTATGGCAACTGGGAATGGGGAGCCATTGCCGGCAGTTTACAGATAAAACATAAAGCAATTGCCATATACAAACCCTTAACAAACAAGTATATAAACCGGTTTTTAAAAAGAATTAGAGCTGAGAACGGAACATTATTAAAATCATTTTATAAAACTTCAGAAACATTTAAAAAATATAAAAATCAATCTTGTATTTTTATTCTGGTGGCCGACCAAAGCCCATCAACCATAAAAAAAGCCTATTGGGTTGATTTTCTTAACCAGGATACAGCCTGCCTGCACGGGCCTGAAAAACATGCAAGAAACAATAATTATCCTATTATTTTTTTAAAGATACAACGCGTTAAAAGAGGATATTACGAACTAACCGCCGAGAAATTAATTGAAAAACCTGCTGATACTAACGAAGGTGAAATTACTCAAACATACATGCATAAGCTGGAAGAAATTATTAATGAAAAACCTGAAAACTGGCTTTGGTCACACAAAAGATGGAAAAGAAAACGCAAAACTCATGATTATTAATGAGTTTGACAAATTATTAAACTTTCCCTTTTTTAAAAACTATATGAAAAACCCACACCAATTACCTCTCTGAACTGGAGGCCTTTAGTTACCCCAACTTGTTCACCATCTTCGAATACAGGGATATCCACATCATCATCATAGATTAAATGGGTATTAATCGACATATTGATGTAACGGGTAAGTTTCATTTTTAAGTTTAATTCCCAGTCAACATCTACATTTTGAGGGTTATCGGTATAATTGGTAAAGAAATTAATTTTGTTTTCCATTCGAATATCTTTGGTTATATCATATTTCCAAATAGCTTTAATATAAGCACCAATTTCTTTTCTTGTTTTCTCATCAGCTCCAACACCAAATCGGGTTTGATCATAATTTGCTGTATCTGAAACAATCGTAAATTTCGATGTAATTGGCGAAATTAAAACCGTTAAATTTTTATTGGGTTTATAATCCAAACCCAAGGAAAAAACCAAATGACCGGGAGACATAAATTTAGATATTGCAACAGAATCGTTTGGATAATCGTAACCTTTTAAAAATTGGGTTTTAAAATTAAATAATAAACTGTAATACCAATCATTAAATGCAGTACGCCCATATTTAGAGTTAAACTCAAACCGGTCGTCATTTTTTTGCAACGGATTATCGCCTGCTTTTAAGTAACCCAATTTATATTCAATATCTGTATCCCATGTACGCTTTTTACCATAAATGTAATCGGCATTAAATCTGAGTACTGATAGAGCAGACAAGCTGTTTTCGCCACCTTCAACCCAATTTGACTGATACCCTTGATTAAATCTAATATCAGCTGTACTGCCAAATCTCCAAATTGGTACAATAATATCAACCTTACGAACTTTTTTAAGTCCTGATTTAGTATCTTCAGTATCCACTTTTCGTGCTACAACCTTTTGTTGCTTGGCCTTTTCGATATAAGTACCTTCTTCGAGCATTAGGTCATATGCATTTTTATCAAATTTTTTAATCCATAAAACAGCATATTCACCTCTATGGTCAAAAAGTTTAAAATGTACAGAATCAATTTGGCTTTCGGCTGTTTTTAATTGTACCGAGTCATTAACTGTATTTTTAAATACCAGTTTTAGCGAATCTTCAGGAAAACTATTTAAAATGTATTGAACAGCATTTCTAATCGAATCATTTAAAGTTTGTACTGTATAATCGTTTGAAAGGTATAAAAACTGGCTTTCACTAAATTTTTTTCGTAGGTACTGTTTAATTGAATCTATTTTATGATAACTATACTTATAATGAATTAACTTTTGAATAGCCTGAACAGTAGTATCATTGATTTCTAGAGTATCTGTCGCTAAAAAATTTTGAATATTTTTGATCACAAAATAAGTAGTGTCGGGCGATTCAAAAATAAGTGAATCGCTTAAGCGTTCAATAAATTCCTCATAGGTTTCTTCTTTTATAACGATGGTATCTTCCATCATTATTGTGTCGGAAACAGCTAATGAATCAGTTGTTTGGATTGTATCTGTAAAGTGTAAAGTATCTTTTTTAAAATCAAACAATAAAGAATCATAAATTGGGTTTAAAATTTTTAAAGAATCCGATGCTAATATTTTTGTGGTGTCAGAAACTGGTGATAAAGAATCAGTATTAGCTTTTTGCAATGTATCAGGCTCATCTACTGAAATATCCGGTTCACCGACACCGATGATTTGTAGCAAAGTATCTCTTATCATTAAATCATCGTTAAGCTGATGATCAACTTCAGCCGAATCAGTTTTTATTGTGTCTTTTGCTGATAAATATTTTTCTATAGATACAAACTTATCTATTTTAACTTTTGTATTGGCCTTTAGCAGAGGCTGACAAACCAATAATAAGCCTGCAATAAAAATCAATATATTTTTCATCAAATTATTAATAGATTTTTTTAATATAATAAATCCCTTTATTAAGATTAATAAATTATATTCAGGTTTAAAAATATCTTTTCACATTATTGTCAAAAGATCGTAAAATCCTAATATTCAAAACATTTAAATTAGCAAACTAATAATTAAAACAATACAAAATTATTTAATTTTAGCTTATTTCTAAGGAAACTTTTATATTTGTAACGTTAATACAATTTTCGGGTTACATGAAAAATTTGCTCAACATAAGAGTATCAACAAAATTCATTTACCTAAATATTAAAAAGAGAGATTCTTTCTCTTTTTAAAACCTCACTTTAGCAATTACCTATACATTATTTTCAATTTGTTTAATTATTAATACAATTATATTATGGAATTACCATTTGCAGAATCGTATAAAATTAAGATGGTAGAAACCATCAGAAAAAGCACACGAGAAGAACGTGAACAATGGATTAAAGAAGCCAAATACAATTTATTTAATTTAAAAAGCGAACAAGTATTCATCGATCTGTTAACCGATTCGGGCACCGGAGCCATGAGCGACAAACAATGGTCGGCCTTAATGTTGGGAGATGAAAGTTATGCAGGAGCTTCATCTTATTACAAATTAAAAAATACCATCAAAGAGTTACTCGGATTTGACTACTTTTTACCCACACATCAGGGCCGCGCTGCTGAAAATGTTCTTTTTTCGGTACTTATAAAAGAGGGTGATATTATTCCCGGCAATTCACATTTCGACACCACCAAGGGCCATATAGAATTCAGAAAAGCAAAAGCTGTAGATTGCACTATTGATGAGGCTTTTGACACTGAGCTGGAACATCCTTTTAAAGGGAATATTGATTTACATAAATTGGAAGAAACGATAAAAAAACATTCAAAAGAAAAAATCCCTTTCATTGTAGTTACCGTTACCTGTAATTCATCAGGCGGGCAACCGGTTTCTATAGAAAATATGAAAGCCGTTAGAAAACTTGCCAACCAATACGGAATACCTTTAATTTATGATTCGGCCAGGTTTGCAGAAAATGCCTATTTTATTAAAAAGCGTGAAAAAGGGTACGAAAACAAAACCATTAAAGAAATTGTAAAAGAAATGTTTTTGTATGCCGATGGCATGACAATGAGCAGTAAAAAAGATGCCATTGTAAATATGGGCGGGTTTATAGCTTTAAACAACGAAGAAATCTTTAAAAAAGCTACCGTTTATAATATCATGTTCGAAGGTTTTTTAACATATGGAGGTATGTCGGGCAGAGATATGAATGCTTTAGCCCAAGGATTGGATGAAGGAACCGAATTTGATTATCTTGATACAAGAATAAGGCAAGTTGAATACCTTGGTAAAAAACTTACTGAATTTGGAATTACTGTACAAAGGCCTTACGGTGGACATGCCATTTTTGTGGATGCCAAAAAATTCTTACTCAATGTACCGAAAGAACAGTATCAGGCACAAACATTGGCGGTAGAATTATATTTGGAAGCCGGAATTCGCGGTGTAGAAATAGGCACGTTATTGGCAGACCGTGATCCGGAAACACGTGAAAACCGTTATCCTGCTCTTGAGTTATTACGGCTGGCAATTCCAAGAAGAGTTTATACCAACAATCATATGGATGTGATTGCCGTTGCTCTGAAAAATGTTTTCGATCGCAGAGGCCAAATAACAAAAGGTTTAAAAATAATTAACGAAGCACCCATTATGCGGCATTTCACAGTTGAATTAGAAAGAGCATAAATAAACCCTAAGCCTCGTAATTTTACGGGGCTTTTTAGTAAACAATCATAATATTTTTTGGTTAGACCTCATATATTATTTTGATTATAGATTTTAATTCATCACATTTGCCGCGATTAAATTTCAACGATGAAAAATTTAACTGAGGGAAAAGAGGGCCCTTTAATATTAAAATTTGCGCTTCCCATGTTGCTTGGCAATGTGTTTCAGCAACTCTACAACATTGTTGATAGTATTATTGTAGGTAATTTTATTGGTAAAGAAGCATTGGCTGCTGTTGGTGCATCTTTTCCCATAATATTTGCTTTTTTATCACTTATAATAGGTATTGCTACAGGAAGTACTATCGTAATTTCACAATATTTTGGAGCTAAAAACATTGAAAAAGTAAAACGTACGATCGATACACTTTTCATTTTCCTGTTTTTCACTTCTATCAGCATTAGTATTATTGCTATAATTTTTAGCGAGGACATTTTTTTATTTCTGAAATTACCCGAAGAGATCATTCCAACCGCAAAAATTTATTTTAATATTTTCATGGCCGGAGCTGTTGTTTCGTTTGGATTTAATGGAACAAGTGCTGTTTTAAGAGGTTTGGGTGACTCTAAAACTCCATTATATTTTTTAATCATTTCCACTTTTTTTAATATTGGTTTCGACCTGCTGTTTGTAATTGTTTTTAAATGGGGAATTGCCGGAGTAGCCATAGCTTCAGTTATTGCCCAGGGCGGTGCATTTTTAACAGCCATTATCTATTTAAATAAAAATCATAAAATCATCAGGTTTTCATTTAAAAATCTGGTTTTTGATAAAGATATTTTTAAGAAAAGTATTCGTATTGGCCTACCAACGGGTTTTCAGCAAACTTTCGTTGCTCTGGGAATGATGGCCTTAATTGGTATTGTAAACACTTTTGGTACCAATGTTATTGCTGCTTATGCCGTAGCAACACGGATAAACTCGCTGGCATCGTTACCGGCTATGAATTTTGCAGCAGCATTATCCACTTTTGTAGGGCAAAACCTGGGTGCACGAAAAACCGAGAGGGTAAAATCAGGTTTTATTGCCACATTTAAAATGTCATCGATAATTTCACTTACAGTTACTGCCGCGGTTCTTTTTTTTGGAAATCTTATTATGGGGTTATTTACCAATGACAGTGAAGTAATTCGAATTGGGCAAGAATACCTGATGATTGTTGGATCTTTCTATATCGTTCTTTCAGCCATGTTTGCCATATCGGGAGTAATGAGAGGCGCCGGCGATACGATTATCCCTATGTTTACGACATTAATTTCTCTCTGGGTTATACGTATTCCGGGAGCTTTAATTTTGTCTAAACACTTTGGCGAAAAAGGAATTTGGTGGGCTATACCCATCGGATGGGTTATGGGGTTACTCCTTGCTTATATTTATTACCTTACAGGAAACTGGAAAAAGAAAGTGGTAATTTAATTATTAATGATACCAAAACACAAACTTTCAATTAACAAAAACAAAACCTGTTAAGTATTTTTCTTACCTTTGCCCTGTAAATTCAAACATTTGAAAAGAATACCATGATAAAATCGATGACCGGCTATGGAAAAGCCGAATGTGAATTAAAAGATAAAAAAGTAACGATTGAGATTAAATCGTTAAACAGTAAAAATCTTGATATTTTCACTAAAATACCCGGCATTTACCGCGAAAAAGAATTGGAAATAAGAACTGAAATCTCTAAAACATTAGAACGTGGTAAAGTTGAATTTGTCCTTTATTACGAAAGTACTAACGATAGCAAAGCAACAACAATTAATACTTCTGTGGTTAAAAATTACTACGAACAATTAAAAGCAGTAGCAGATGAATTAAATATCACCTCACAGGAACAAATGTTACAAACCGTTATGCGGCTTCCCGACACATTATATGTTGAACAAGAAAAAATTAATGATGAAGAATGGAAAACTATTTTTAATACCATACATAAAGCCATTGAGCAGATCGATGAGTTTCGTTTACAGGAAGGATTACATCTGCAAAAAGATATGGAGCAAAGAATTAAAACCATTGAAGAGTTAAAGGATGATTTATCGAATTACGAAAGCGCCAGAATAGAAAAAGTAAAGTTGCGATTACGGGAAAATATTAAAGCACTTTTCGATGAGAAAGAAATGGATCAAAACAGGTTGGAGCAGGAAATCATTTATTATCTTGAAAAACTAGATATTACTGAAGAAAAAGTAAGGTTAACAAACCACTGCAGCTACTTTATTGAGATGTTAAACCAGGGCAATGCCATAGGAAAAAAATTAGGGTTTATAGCACAGGAAATTGGCCGTGAGATTAATACCATCGGGTCTAAAGCTAACGATTCAGACATACAAAAAAATGTTGTTTTGATGAAAGATGAGCTGGAAAAAATAAAAGAACAGGTTTTAAATATTTTATAATGGAAGGTAAACTATTTATCTTTTCGGCACCCTCTGGTTCTGGTAAAACAACCATTGTTAAAAAGCTGCTGGCTGAAGATATCAGGTTGGAATTTTCTGTATCGGCTACAAACCGCCCTAAAAGAGACAATGAAACCGATGGTAAAGATTATTATTTTCTAAGTACCGAAAATTTTAAACAGAAAATTAAAAAAGACGAATTTGTTGAGTGGGAAGAAGTTTATAGTAACCGTTTTTATGGTACACTCAAAAGCGAATTACAAAGAATTTGGGATAAAGGAAATCATGTGGTTTTTGATGTGGATGTCGTTGGTGGATTAAATATCAAAAAGAAATACTCTGAAAAAGCACTTTCAATTTTTGTTATGCCACCCAATATAAAAGTGCTAGAACAAAGATTAAAAAATAGATCTACGGATAGTAACGAAGATATTGAAATTAGAATTGCCAAAGCAAAAAAAGAACTTGAGTTTGCAAAACATTTCGATATAACTATTTTTAATGATAACCTCGATCAGGCTGTAAATGAAGCTAAACAAACTGTAACAAATTTTATAAATCAAAAATAAACATGAACACCGGATTGTTTTTTGGTTCTTTTAATCCAATTCATATCGGGCATCTTGCCATTGCCAATTATATGCTGGAATTTGGCAAATTGGATGAAATATGGCTTATCGTAAGCCCGCATAACCCTTTAAAAAAAGAAGAAACCCTGTTGGACGAAAACGAAAGATTAAAAATGGTTCAGATGGCTTTATCTAATGATTCAAAGATCAAAGCATCAGCCATTGAGTTTAATTTACCTAAACCATCTTACACTATTGATACATTGAATTTTTTATCGGGTAATTATCCCGATAAGCAATTTAAAATCATTTTAGGCACCGATAATTTTGAATCGTTTGATCAATGGAAAAGTTACAAGGAAATATTAACAAATTATGATATTTTGGTTTATCCAAGGGCTGGACATGGTATCGGAGAATACAAAAAATACAAGAATATTTCATTGATTAATGCGCCTTTAATGGAAATATCATCAAGTTTTATTCGCGATTCATTACAGAAAGGAAAAAAAATAAAATATTTTTTACCTTGCGGTGTATATGATTATATGAAAAAAAATCATTTTTACGAAAAATAAAAAACAATGGGATTATTGTTAACCTATTTATTGATAGCATTATTTTTCTCGTTTTTATGTTCAATACTCGAGGCAGTATTGTTAAGCATTACACCAAGCTATATAGCGTCAAAAGCAAAAGAGAATAAAAAATATGCCATAAAGCTGCAACAATATAAAGAAAAAATAGATCTTCCACTGGCTGCCATTTTAACCATCAATACTTTTGCTCATACGATTGGTGCGGCGGGAGTTGGCGGACAGGTGCAAATATTATATGGTAATGAGTTTGTTAGTATTGCATCGGCTATTTTAACCATTATTATTTTAATTTTTTCGGAGATTATACCGAAAACACTTGGTGCAAATTACTGGAAACAACTTGCACCTTTTGCAGCAACTACACTTACCATTATGATTTATTCACCGCTTTACCCTATAATCTGGCTCAGTAAACTGATTACCGTTTTATTAAGTAAAAAGAAAACTGAAAGCGTACTAAGCAGGTCAGAATTTCAGGCAATGGCAGAAATTGGTGTAAAAGAAGGGATTTTTAAAAAAGAAGAATCGAAAATACTTTTGAACCTAATGGTGTTTAAACACATTGTAGTAAAAAGTATTATGACTCCCAGAACGGTAGTATTTGCTACCACTGAAGACATTTCAATTAAAGATTTTTATGAACAAAACGAAATGATAAGGTTTTCGCGAATACCGGTTTTTATTGATGATATTGATAATATTTCCGGATATGTATTAAAAGATGATATTATGCATTTTATAATCGAAAAAGATGACCAAATTCTTTTAAAAAATATCCGGCGCGATATTAAAGTGGTGAACGAGAAAATGCCAATTATACGCTTATTTTATAAACTTATCGATGAAAAAGAACATATAGCAATGGTTGTTGGAGAATATGGCGAAATGGTAGGTATTGTAACCATGGAAGATATTATTGAAACACTTTTGGGAACAGAAATCATGGATGAGCTTGATAATATTGAAGATATGCAGGAGCAAGCTAAGAAAAACTGGGAGAAAAGAGCCAAAAAACTTGGGTTGATTTAAAAAAAAGCCCACAAGAGCAAAACCCTTGTGAGCCGTAACATCCGCACTGTAAAATATTATCCATCTTCAAAGATTACAACATAATAAATTAATCAATCATCAACCTTAATTAATTTACAAAACCATATTTACAGACAGATGCCTAACTACAACAGCAAAATCTTATATATAATTAATTATGAACCCTAACCAACTATAATTGACAATTTTATCTTGCTGTTTTTTTAAAAAATTAATATTTAACCATGAAAACGCATTAAACTTACAATTATGCAGATCTAAATGTGTTTTTGAATATTATTAACATTAGTTAAAAGAAAATGTTCATTTATAAAAGAATATTTTTAAAATCTATTTATTACAACATAAAAGGGGAAATAATTATATTTTTGTAAAAATATATTCCGTTAAAGAAAAAGCAGCAAAAATGTTTACAAAATATTTAACCGAGCCAACACTTATTCTCGACCAGAAAAAATGTTTAGCCAACATAGAATTCATGGCTAAAAAAGCCAACGGAAATCATTTGATTTTTCGTCCGCATTTTAAAACACATCAATCAAGAGCAATAGGAAAATGGTTTGCACAATCCGGAGTTGATAAAATTACCGTTTCATCGGTTAAAATGGCCGAATATTTTGCTTACGATAACTGGAAAGATATTACCATAGCTTTTCCGGTTAACATCCGGGAAATTGAAACCATAAATGCTCTTGCCGAAGAAATACAATTAAACATTACCATAGAAAATACTGAATCGGTAAAGTTTTTATGCAAAAAATTAAAATTTCCTGTAGGATATTTTATTAAAATCGATACCGGATACCACCGGACGGGCATTGAAGCAGAAAACATACAACTTATTGACAATATACTTTCAGAAACAACTGATTGTAATAATATGTTTTTTAAAGGCTTTCTGGTTCATTCGGGTGATACTTATCATGCTAAAAACAACGATGAAATAGAACAAATTTTTAACCACAGTGCCGAACAGCTTAAAAATTTAAAAAACAGATATATTAAAGATTATCCACAAATCATTATATCAACAGGAGATACACCATCATGTAGTTTATTAGATGATTTTAAATCTGTTGATGAGATACGTCCGGGAAATTTTGTATTTTATGATTTAATGCAAAAAATGCTCGGTGCATGTAATTTTAACCAAATAGTTGTGGCTGTGGCATGCCCTGTGGTTGCCATTCATCATCAAAGGAAAGAAATAATTGTACATGGCGGAGCAGTTCATCTTTCTAAGGATTATTTGATGATAAATCATAAAAAATTATTCGGACAGGTAGTAATATTTACTAAAAAAGGATGGAAAAAGCCCGAAGAAAATATTTTTGTAAGTAAGCTTTCGCAAGAGCACGGAACCATTCAGGCTACTGACAAATTGTTAAAAACGATAAAAATTGGTGATATGATTGGTGTAATACCTGTTCATTCGTGCTTAACAGCTGACTTAATGAAATCATATTATACTACTCAGGACGATACCTTAGATCATCTATCAGGGGCATAAAAGATAAAAAAAGAAGCCCGGGATTTTCCCGGGCCTTTGAGCCGGTGGAACTTCCATCCACATACGTTTATGTACCCTTTGTGGCGGCTTTTTCTCTTTATTTATACCACAAAATTACAAATTGTAAATGGATTTATATGTACATAATATTACTAATAAGTTAAATAATCTACACCTAAAAATATAAACTAAATATTGACCCACTTCCAGGGCTTGAGTTAACAGTAATACGTCCATTGTGTAATATCATAACCTGACGTGCAAACGAAAGCCCAATACCAGAGCCATCTTCTGTTGTTGAGAAAAAAGGAATAAAAATTTTATCCATAATTTCTTCGGGTATTCCTGGTCCATTGTCCTTTACCTGAATCATTACGTTTTTTTTCATATAATAATCAGCTTTGAGCTCTATTGTTTTTTCCTGTCTGCCGGCAGGCAAGGCTTCTTTTCCGTTAAGAGCTTTTACTGCATTGCGAATCAGATTAATTAAAACCTGCGCAATTAGCTTTTCATCAGCAACGATGGAAATATCATCAGCTATTAATTGTTTCTGAATTTTAATGCCCTTTTCTTTTAATTCGTTAATAAGTAAAACTGTAACATTATCGAACAATTGATGAATATAAACCCGTTCGTAAGCGGGTTTTGGTATTTGTGTAAGATTTTTATACGACTCAACAAAATTTAATAAACCCCGGCTTCTGGCCTCAATGGCATTTAAACCTTTTAAAAGAGATTCTTTGTCATTTTCATATCCCTCATCCAAATTTAACTTTTTCTGTAAACTGTAAGTAAGGGATTTTATGGGAGTTACCGAATTCATGATTTCATGGGTCAGCACGCGAATTAATTTTTGCCATGCTTCAATTTCACTTTCTTCCAGTTGTGTTTTAATATTTTGCAGGGTAATAATATTGATCAACTTAATATCCTGTTTTATTTGTATAGATTGAGCTAAAATTTTTAATTTCTCAAGATGAGACTCGACTTCCAAAAGCTTCGATTGCCTTGGTTCAATTTTTAATAACTCCTCTCCTGCTTTTTTAAGTTTACTTATATGATTTAATTGAGCAACATTAAAAATGTTTTTTGCCGCCTGATTACAAAACTCAATATTTCCATCCAGATCAAAAGCTAAAACTCCCACCGGGATATTCTCCAGTGTATATTTAAAATATTGCTGCTGTTTTTCTTTCTCTAACCAGGACTTTTTAAGCTGTTCAGTGATTTTATGATAGGTTTCATCTAACTTATTGTAAGACAAATCTGAAGTTTGTTCATTCAAAATATAATCGGGGTATTGAATGGTTTCTAAAAATTTATCCAAATCACGATTTGTTTTATTAATATAACGAATGGTAAAAATAAAAAGCAGCATAAAAATAAAAGCAAACGCCAACTTCGTTAAAATGAGCTGGCTTGATTCTAAAGACCAGAAAAAACAAAATCCTGAAAAGGAGACAATTATCAAAAGCGCCAGGAGCTTAAAGCTAAAACTATTCAATTTCATACTTTTTCAGTTTATTATACAATGTTTTTCTCGATACACCAAGCTCTTTGGCAGCTTTAGAATAATTTCCTTTGCTTTTTTCAATAGCTCGCATAATTATTTGTTTTTCATTTTCGGATAAATCAAGGGTATCATGAATTTTTAGTGGATGTTTCTGATGTGATGAAAACCAAAAGTTGTTTTCGTCCAACACATCATTTTCACTCATAATAACTGCCTTTTCAACTACGTGTTGTAACTCCCTGATATTGCCCGGCCAGTGATAATCCATTAATTTATCAATACCTGAAGGTTCGAGCTTGAAAGTTGGTTTGTCATATTTTGTTTCATATTGCTTTTTAAAAAAATCAACCAGCAATGGAATATCCTCTTTACGGTCTCTGAGAGGAGGCAAATCGATCTGAATGGTGTTTATGCGATATAATAAATCTTCACGAAATATTTCCTCGGCTACCATTTCTGGTAAAGGTTTATTGGTTGCACAAACTAACCTGATATCTACAGGAATTTTATAGTTTGCTCCCAAACGGTTTATTTCTCTGTTTTGTATAACAGAAAGCAGCTTTGATTGAGAGGTTAACGATAAATTACCTATCTCATCCAGAAAAAGTGTTCCTCCCGAGGCCAGTTCAATTCTTCCTGGTTTATCCGTTTTAGCATCTGTAAAAGCGCCTTTTATATAACCAAAAAGCTCACTTTCGAAAAGCGTATCGGGTAAAGCTGCTACATCAAGATTTACAAACACTTCATTTTTTCTGTTTGAAAATTTATGGATTTCTCTGGCAACAAGCTCTTTTCCTGTTCCATTTTCTCCTAGAATTAAAACATTAGCATCTGTCTTTGCCACCTTATGAATCATTTTAAAAATATGTTGCATAGGAGCTGATTCGCCAATTATTTGTGGAAATTGCTGAGAAATATGTTGAATTAAATGCTGTTGCTTTTGCTTTAAATGGTTTATTTCATTTCTGGATTTACGCAACTTAAATGCATTTTCAATGGTAACTATAAATTTTTCATCATCCCAGGGTTTTTGTATGAAATCAGTAGCTCCTTCCCGAATAGCTTTTACGGCCAATTCCAAATCTCCATAAGCAGTAACAAAGACAATAATAGCATTGGGATCGATCTTTAAAATTTCGTGCATCCAAAAAATTCCTTCATTCCCTGTACTAATTCCTGCTTTAAAATTCATATCCAGAATTACTACATCAAAAACCCCCTTTTGATAAATTGCAGGAATCAGGTTAGGATTTTTTTCGGTACGCAAGTTAAATTTATTGGAAAGCAACATTTCCAATGCTACTAAAATTTCGTTGTTATCATCAACAATTAATATTCGCCCTTCTTTAGCCATTTATCATTTATTAATTTGACAATCATCAAATCTACATAAAAATGAGTAATATTTACACATCCGTTTGAAAATTTTACACACATCAATATCTTTTAAAAAATATAATAATTTGATTTACAGTTATTTATTTTTATGGCACAAGCATTGTCTTAATCGTAACCATTAAATTCAAATATTAATTAATAAATTTAACCAGATATGTTTAAAAATTATTTCATCATAGCCATACGGAATTTAATAAGGCAAAAAGGTTATTTCTTTATTAATCTTTTAGGATTAACTATTGGGTTAACAGCCTGTTTATTAATCACTTTTTATGTGATTGATGAATTGAGCTATGATAAATTCCACGAAAAAGGGGACCGTATTTACCGTGTAGGTTATCAATACAAAGCTCCCTCTGGCGAAATACATCAAATTCCAATGACCGAATACAGGTTAAAAGAATCATTTGAAAGCTATTTTAACCAAATTGAAGAATTTGTAAGGATAAGTATGCCGGGTTCATTTTACATTGAATATGAAGACAAAAAGTTCTATCAGGAAAAAGTTTCACTGGTTGATGAAAACTTTTTTGATGTATTTACCTATGAATGGATTGCGGGTGATAAAAGGACAGCTTTAGACAATCCTTTTGCAGGCGTAATTACCGAGTCGGTTGCCAAAAAGTTCTTTGGAAATACCAACCCGTTAGGAAAAAGAATACGTATTTACCACGAAACCGGTGATGCAGAAATGACTATTACCGGCGTAATCAAAGATATGCCAGAAAATGCCCATTTTCATTTAAGCATCATAGCATCAATGAAAACCGGCAAGTATGTTTATAATGATATGGTATTAAATAATTGGGGTGAAACTTCACAATTCAGTTATATCATGCTACCGGAAAAAGTTTCGATAGAATCATTAAAAAAATTATCGAAAGACTTCATCAAAGAAACCAGAGATAATACAGATGCCGATTTATTATTTCAACCACTTTACGATATACATTTAAAATCAAATACGCGATATGAGTTTGAAACAAACGGGAACTTAAGAAATGTTATTATTTTTTCAATTATTGCACTATTTATTCTTTTGATTGCTACCATAAATTATATGAATTTAGCCACTGCACGATCTACAAAGCGAGCCATGGAGGTAGGTATCCGAAAAATTTTAGGTGCCGATAGAAGCAGTCTTATTTTCCAATTTATTGGCGAAGCTATTATTATTTCATTTATCGCCATTTGGCTTTCGGTTGCAATGGCAGATTTGTTATTACCTAAATTTAATCAGTTAGCCGGGAAAGAAATTAATATTGACTGGATGAATAATTTATGGATTATCCTGCTAACAATTATTGTTGCAGTAGTTATAGGAATTATTGCTGGTAGTTACCCTGCATTTGTCTTAAGTTCATTTAAGCCCTTAAAAGTGCTAAAAGAAAAAGTAAAATTTTCTTCCTCCAGTTCGTTCCTTAGAAAGGTATTAGTGGTATTGCAATTTACCATATCGGTTACCTTAATTATTTGTACGCTAGTCGTTTTTATTCAATGGCGATATATGCAAAATAAGCCATTGGGCATTGATCCCTCAAATATTATAATGATACGGAATCCCGGAGTAGAACAATACCAAACTTTTAAGCAGGAGTTATTAAAAAATCCTGATATACTTTCAGTTACCGGATCGAACAAACGGCCAACCCACAAATTAAATAGTAACATGTCGTATAAAGCCGAAAATGTAGACAGTGAAGATAAATCCATTAAACTAGTTACTGTAGATTATGATTTTTTCGAAACACTTGGCAATGAAATTATTCAAGGGAGGAGTTTTTCCAAATCCATAAGCTCGGATGAGCATTCATCTTTTATTATTAACGAAACAGCCATGAAAGAATTCGGGTGGGAAAACGCTGTTGGAAAAACTTTTGAAACATATACTATAGACTCAAGCGGCAATAACTGGCTCCCAAGAAAAGGACAAATTATGGGTGTAGCTAAAGATTTCCATTTCGAATCGGTTCATAACAAAATTGTTCCCGTTGTATTTTTTATTGACCATGACTGGCGCGACTGGATATCTATAAAAATAAGCTCTACAAACACACCTAGCACCTTAAATCATATAAAAAAAGTATGGGATACGATGAATACAGAGCGTTATTTGAATCCCGTTTTTTATGATGCAAGTATTGATGCTTTGTACCGGTCAGAAAAAAGGTTTTTTACTCTCTTCATTAT
>CAZSIC010000013.1:0-47468 GCA_964606845.1 uncultured Bacteroidales bacterium | reverse complement strand
ATTTTCTCTGCATTTTCAATTGCCAAAAACTCTGCAGATTTGCTTACCGATTACACTTCATCATCTTCACCATCAATGTAAGTAATAAAAGCTTCAATACCTTCGGTTTCTTCGTGTGTTTTGCCGTTAAACATCAACATCCGCATGTCTTCTTTTCCTTCATACTCAAGTGGTGTAATTACCATTCCCGATGTGGTTCTGAATTCTACATGCCCTGGTGTTATTGTAGTATCGTAATCGCTGAATTTCACCAGTACTCTGTCCGAGCCTGTTGTGGATACCGATTTCCATGGTGCATATTTCGTTTCTCCATCTTTGTTTACCTGTTCGTACATAGATTTATGAGCATCGTAGGTAAGCTGATTAAAATGATTTAAAAACAAATTTATAGATACAATTTTTTCAAACCGCAAAGGTCGCTAAGAATTCACTACCAGCTGGTTGCACGCGATACAATCACACGGTAGCTGGGTTGTGATTTTATTATTCCATTAGCTCTCCACTCTTTGTTATTCCTAATAATTTATAAGCATTATCAAATTGTTTGTTTTGGCTTTCGTTATTTTCTTCAATTGTATTTTTTTTTAGTTCTTTAAATTTAAGTTTATCAAAATCAATTTTAAAAAGTTTATAAATAACATTATTATTAATTTGTGTTGTTACTATATAGTTATTTGGAAAAATAGTACTATGCATAACTATATTACCTAATTCATCAGAAAAATCAGATATCTTTAATGTGTTTAATATTTTATCATTTTCCGGATTGTAAAAAGATATATATATAACTGATTCTATACCATAACATAATAAATAAATGTTTTCAAATCTTTTCTTATATAAAGGACAAACTTTTTTAGTGTAGCGTGTATATGAATATTTATTTTCATCCATATTATAACTTTCAAAAATAGTCTGCATCTTACTTGTATCATTATTAAAAAAATATTTAAGAGCAACTGATTCTGGAAGTACTCTGTCCTTAAAAATATAATAGTAATTATTCATATTTTCCCTAGTATCAAAAATACTATCATTTTTAATTTTTGGAAAATGAGATATAAAACTAGAATTTTGACATGATGCATTTAGTAAAGAAATGCCTATTATTAGTAATACTATTATTTTTTTCATAATTGTTTTTATTAAAGTTAAAAGTTTTTTCTTACTTCTGTTACAGTATAGGTTTTACTTCTATAGTCTCCATATATTAAATTTTGTTTATTATCTATTTTTAAAAGATTATTTTCACTCTTCCCATTCAACTCATTTGTTCTACCAGGGTCGTAAAATCTATAATAAACCTTATCGTTTTTATAAATTTTTCCAATTATAACCATGAAATGAAAAGTTGCCTTGTTTGTATTATATGTTTTTGGGTAATTATTATTATAGTGAACTCCTATTACTATTGGTTTGCCAGCTTTTAGTGATTTATCTATATATGAAATACTTAATTCAAATAACGATAAATTGGATTGTAAATCAGATTGTAATGACCATTCAGTATCACTTATTAATGTTGCAATATCAATAGATTGAGTTCTATCTGTTGTTACATTAAATTTCTCAATTATTGCTAGTGAAGCTTGATAACAACAATTATTTGACCTACAGTATTTTGTTTTACATAAAGTTCCTAAAGAACAAGTATCACAATCTGTAACCAGTGTAGTATCATTACATTCTACCTCACAACATTCTTTTGAATCATCGTTGGGACACTTACTACATGCTTTTCCTCCATTACAACATTTACCTAATTCTCCACACCAATGACATGCTCTTCCATTAATTTCTGATGAAAATTGACTAATCCATATAGCATTAACCATAATGTCTTTTGTTTCCTCTTCCTCTTCTTCTGAAAGTAAAATGCCCAAATATTCCAACCATTTTTTCTTAGTATTCTCCCATTCAGAAACATTAAACTTTTCTATCTGCATAATTAAAGAAGGTGTTTCATTTCCTTCTTCATAAAAAGCGATAATAAAATATTTAATAATTCCTTCATCGCAGTAAAAGTGTTTCCTGTTTTCATCATTTGTTAAATCATCTAAATCGGTTATTTGAATTTTAGTTAAATTATCCAAGGTTTTCTTTTTACTATAAATCGCAACAGGATAATCTTTGTCATCTATTGTATATTTTCCAATATAAATTCTGTCTTTCTCAAGTGTTATTGTCTCTATCTTTTCTCCACCATTAGCACTTTGTATTTTATTAATAATGCTTTCAGATATCTTATCTCCGTCATAAGTACCTATATCCCATTGATCTATCCATGTTTTTTCTTCATCAGACCATTTTTCAGCTTCTTCATCTTCATAAATCAAATTTATTGATTCTTCATTAGAATTTTCTTGTATTTTATTTGAATATGCTAAATTAATAATTTTATTGTTTTCATAAATGTGATTTAGAAGTAAAGTATGCTTTCTATCAATAAACGTCCATGTTAATTCACTTTCATCATCATCCAACGTCCAGGCAATCATAGATTTCGGATTATGAATTTTTATCCATTGATATTTATTTAAATGTGTACCATTGTTGTAATCCATCAAGTTATTGGTTGTACCCTGAGAACGGATATATGTACTTCTATCGCTAAATGTATGGTATAGCCTGAAAGCTCCGTGACCTATTTCGTGTGAAACTATTCGTGCCAGATGTGACTCATCTTTTCCGGTTACCGGAATAAATATTAATCCAAATTGCTGTTTAAATGGCATATAACCTGCTAAATCTCCTGATTCGGGGGTTATATTGCCAAGCAATAAAACATAATAGGTGTTTTTATCTGCATCACGGGTTTTCTTATACTTGCGAATAATTTTATTCATTTCCTTGGTGTAATTGGCAAACATGCCACTTTCCGAATCATCCAACAATCCATTAATATCTCTATCCCAATCTTCTGTATTTATATCAAAACGGTCATCGATTGTGATATTCCAATTAACTACAGACTGCCTATAAATTTTATTTATTTTGTCAGACAGTGATGCCAGATTAACTTCACTCTTATCCATATTAACAGGAACAATTCGCATTTGGTTCTGTTCTTCGCTATAACTTATAATCCGAAGCTTGCCTACTTCATGTTCTATTTCGTTTCCTGCTGTATCGGTTTCGGTAACATAAGCCATTACTTCATCTTCTGTTTCGTCTACCTGGCCATACAAGAATACTTTTCGTTCATCGCTATCCGGAATTTCCTGTGCATTCAGGTCAATTCCTGTTGCTGTTCTGAACTTAATATCTTCGGGTTTATAGGTTGTATCTTCCAGTTCGAATACAGCATTTACATAATCGGTACTACCTTCTTTCAACGATTTCCAGGGAGCAAAATATTCTTCACCTCCAATATCGTATGGCGGACTAAACATGGATTTCAGTTCTTTATCATAGGGATCAAAACCGTTTTGTTGTTCATTGTACTTCACAAAAGTTACCAGTATTTTTCCTTCTGCTTCCTCTGTATCATCATCAGAATCAGGATTGTCTTCTCCGCCGCCTGGTGGTGTTATTACTCCATCGTCTACTACCCAGGTATCACCATTTTCGTCGGTTATAATAATATCATCGGTATTCGGTATTGTATCTGTGGTTCCGTCATCGTTAATAATAACAATTATATCTTCATCTTCTACAATATAAACAGAATCTACTACGGTATTTACTGTTGTATCATTAATTCCGGTATCATCAGTATCATCTCCGCCGCTATCATCGTCATCACCACCGGTATCTTCATCTTCGTCATCATCACCCAAAGTTTCGTCCAGGTCAACAAAAAACGGGCTGTCGGGGACATACACCGATCGTACGCTGCCGTCCCATACCTGATTATCGGTATTTACTTTTATATTTTCGAACTCAACAAGGAGTTTTACAAATCCCAGGTATGGTATCATGGCAAATCCCTGTCCGCTGAATGTCCCGTTACTGCCTGTTGCTTCGGCAATTTTTACCATAAAGTTACCCACATGGATATAATCTCCTTTTTGTAGCACCGGCAACGGTTCGTGATTGGAAATTGAAACACCGTCATCTCCGGCGCCACATTCAAAATCGGCTATATTAGGTACGGGTGTGGTAAATGTTTTGGTATCGGTATAATCGCCTTCATAGGTGCCGCAATATCCCATTACCTGGTATTCATATTCTGTTGCTTCTTCCAGCCCGGTAATTTTCAGGTGGTCTATAAATGTTTCTTCTTCGAACCATTCGGCATCCGGATCGTTGGCTTTCCGATAGCGTACATTAAAAGCGGTTTGTGTAAATGCCGGCTGCCACGATATTTCGGCTTCGTTAAACCGGTATGCATCAGCTTGGAGGTTGGTGGCCAGTTTGCACTCGTCGCCAAAAGTAAATATGCGTACTTCGGAGTACCCGTTATTTTTAAACATATCGCGCCCGTCGGTATCGCGTGCCTGTATACGGTAAGCGTATTTTCTTCCGGGTTCGAGAAATGTTTCTGAAAGTCCGTAAACCAGGCTGTTGTTTGTTGTTGTGGTTTGATAAAAGGGGATGCTTGTTTGTATGGCGTTGTTGGGGTCTCTTCCTTCCGGCCATATTTCTACCAGCGTAAATTCATACTCGGTGGTAAAAGCAGAGTTAGGCGAGCCGGTGTGCCTGGGTGTCCACTGAAAAACAATATTTTGTGGATCGATATGTTCTACCTTATGATTGGGCAACGGCAAATTGATTATTGGTGGTTCATTTAATAATAACCATGCGGTAATGCTGCTGTTGTTTGATACACGGACACCTTTGTTATAATCGTATGCACGGAAAGAAAAACGGTAAATACCTTCGGGCAGGCTGCCGCTGGCCAGGTAATCGGATTTGCTGTACCCGCTAAAATCAAGGTTTTGCGGATTAAAATAGGGTGCCAGGCCTGATGATGTAAGGAATTGTGGTACGCCACCTTCGAGAATAACGGGGCCGGGATTAAACGTTGGGCTTGTTTTTATGGTTATTCCGTCGCCTTCGATGGTTAACTCGAGACGCACATAATATTCGGGTTTATTTAAGTCGGTAAGTATCATGTTTAATCCTGCACGGTTGGTGCCGGGGGCTACATAATCGGAGAGTTTTAATGAGTAGGGCGGGATTAGTTGGGCATTGAGTTGTACAGGGTAAACTTGTGATTTTGACTGGAAAGTCAACATCAGTTGAAGAATGAGTAATATTCCAAAATATCGTACCGTTTTTTTCATATTTATTCTTATTTATTTAACCACAGAGCACACCGAGTTTTTCACAGAGTACACAGAGATAATTTGTATTGTTTTTTCTCTGTGATCTCTCTGTGCTCTCTGTGGTTTCAATTTATTTAACCACAGAGTACACTGAGTTTTTCACAGAGGGCACAGAGGATTTTTCCATGGTTTAAATTTTTAATTAATAACTCTTTTAATTCCATTTTTCAAAAGGGCCACATTAAAATTAATCAATAATCCTAATTTGTAATTCCCTAATTTCATGTATGTTAAAATTTGTGCCATATGTACATCGTTTAAAGCATCAACAGATTTTAATTCTATTACCAACTCATTATTTACTAAAAGATCAATTCTATAACCGCAATCAAGTTTTACTTCTTCATATATTAGGGGCATCGGAACTTCTTTTCGAACGTTGAAACCATTTTTTTTAAGCTCATAAAACAATACTTCTTTATAAGCAGATTCTAATAAGCCGGGGCCAAGTGCTTTATGAACTTTTATTGCTACTCCGATTACTTCCTTTGTTAGTTCTTTATTTATTATTTCCATATTGTTATGTTTTTTTTTCTTAACCACAGAGGGCACAGAGATAATTCGCATTGTTTTCTCTGTGCTTTCTCCGTGTCCCGATAATTATCGGGACTGTGGTTTCATTTTTATTTATCTAAAATTATAATTATACCCTAATGTAGCCGTAAACTCGGAAAAGTTACCACCGGTTTCCACCAGTGGATTATGCCGGTTTACATATACCAGGCTTAAATTAATACTATGTTGTTTTTTATATTTTACCGAATTAATCATCCTTACACTAATAACCCTTGAAGCTAATTTGCTGTTCGAGTATGCATTATTCATTGATACCGATAAACTGCTGCGTAAAAGTTTATCAAAAAAAGATTTATTGGCCGAAAGGGTAGGCCCCAGCATTTCTGTTAGTAAACCGGCTGTTTCGCTCCGGTTATAATTTGCTGCCACCGTAACCGACAGTCCCATGGGTACTGCCGTATGGCTATAGGCTGTATTCAGGTTCAGAAAGTTACTTCCGGCATTTATATTGTCATCGCCCTGTTTGTCGGAAGCCTGTTGGTACGAAGCGATAAAGTTTAACTGCTGCCTTACATTCTCGTTATTTTTTATATTATACCCGATATTGGCGTTGGCATTTTGCGATATTTGTGTAAAATTTAGTGTATCCAAATTATCGTAGGGTGTAAGTTCTGTTATTTTATCGTACTGGGATTTGATATTGGTATAGCTCTGAAAGTTGGAGTATGATAAACTGATATTTAATTTTTCTGTTGCATTTATTCCAACATTAAATGAGCTTACCACTCGCTGCATGTTACTCATTTTCTGACTTTCCAGATCGTCGCGCTGAACTCCCACATTTGCGCTTACATTTACTTTTTGTTTTAAAACGGATGTGGCAGCATTTATGGTAATATTTTCCAGGTCGTTGGTAAAATAATAAGCTCCATGGGTTTGATATTCAGGATCGATACGTTCGTAACGTAACGATAACGATGAAACATTAAAAGTATATTGCAAGCTGGTATTGAACGCATTGTAGTATGCCGAAGAGCTGTTGGCATGAAACAATGGGCCCAAATAACTAAATATATTTCCGGTTTTATCTAAACTGTCTTTTAACCGGGTATCCTGTGTTAGTGCGCTTGCCGAATATTCAATACCAATGTTTAACCCTTTTACAATTTTCTGGTTGGTTTTTATTCCAAGCACCAGGTTTTCTTCGGGCGACAGGCTCAAGTCCGGTGGAATGGTATCGAATGTTCTGTTTTCATCTTTCGATCTGAAAAACATGGCTTCTATGATCCCTGTTTTCATCTTGTATCCTGTTTTAAGTCCGTATCCTATACGTTTATAAGATGGTTCGTTGTTTGCTGTGGTAGTATCAAAATCTACGGCTTTTTTTAACCGGCCATACATCATCTCAATTTTAAATTTATCGCCGGGTGTAAGTTCTACTCCGGCTCCGTAAAAAAGATGGCCGCTTAGCGTGTAAGGCGAAAAAGTCATGCTGGTGTATCCGATGTGTGCACGAACCCATTTGTAATATGGATGTAAACTGTATTGATTAAAAGGCTGCTGGAAAGTACTGTTTTGGTTTGAATAGGTATACGACAGGGGAATACTCCAGCCATACATGCTGAAATTTAAATTTCCCGACAGGAAATAGCTATATGGGTCGCGGCGTGCGTCAGAACCGAAAGCATCGTAATATACCTGGTTGGTTGATATTCCGCCACTTACATTAAGCTGGCCTTTCTGGCCTATGGCTTCAAGGTTTTGGGCTTCTGTAGCTTTTGACAGAAGGATTATAATCAGGATTAATATGTATGTTCCTTGTTTACTCATTTATTTTTTCAATTTCTTCACTTCTCAACCTGGTTTCATTTTCTTTTTTAACCACAGAGGGCACTGAGTTTTTCACAGAGATCACAGAGATAATTTGCAATGTTTTCTCTGTGCTTTCTCCGTGTCCCGATAACTATCGGGACTGTGGTTTCATTATTTTTTTAACCGCAAAGGACACTAAGATTCATTTATAGGTTTCATTTTTATTTTCTTTTTAATAATAAATTATAAATTCAACACGCCTGTTCATGGAACGATGCTCTTCAGTATTATTTTCGTAAAGCGGAAACCTGTCTGCCTCGCCACGTGTTTTGATTCTGTTTTTATCAATCCCTTTTTTAATTAGATATTGTTTTACAACCTTAGCCCGCTGCTCGGAAATTTTCTGATTCGCTGCGCGTGTTCCAACATTATCCGTATGTCCTACAATCTCGATATTCAGCATTTCGTTTTCTAATAGCAGGATTACGATATCATTAATATATGATTTTGCTTCATCGTTCAGTGCAGCCTCATTAAATCCGAACTGAAAATCCTTTTCGAGCTTAAACTTAATCTTCCTGTCCGGCTCCCGTTTCAGATCTTTGCTTATTTCTTTTACCTTTTCTTTTTCAACCACCTGCTCATTTTTAGGTTTTTTAAATGCCAGATCACGCTCCTGTCCATGGTAGTACTTATCATTAACAACAACTGTTTGTTTCTCTGGCTCACTATATAATGATTTTTTAATGGAGAAAGCAATTTCTACAATTCCTTTTTCAGGCGTATAATTTCCCGAAAAGGTGCTTGAAAATCCATAGCCGATACCAAACGAAAATCCGGGCTGGTTTACCTGTAATGCAACAGCCGGGCCTTCATTTATTTTATAATCGGTAACTAAGTCCACACTTCCCGATGAAATCATCCAGCTATCTTTGATCACATTAAAGCGGTACGACCATTTTGCACCAACAATCCAGTTATTCTGATGGTAACTGTTATAATACAATGCTTGTGGCATAATGGAAAAGTTTCCTTTATTGTATACCTGGTATCCTGCATTGGCAACATATTTAAATGGTTCTTTCTGTTCTGCTCCAAAAAATGAATATTCCGGTTGTGTTAAGTTGAACATGGAAAATCCCAAATATGATTTTACAGACCTGTCTTTATTGGGTATATACCAAAATAGTCCGCTGCTGAGGGTAAAATTTCCGGTTGTTTCTTTTTCAAATGTTTCGCCGTTGGTGATGGTTGGATCATATCCTACACCATCAACCCACTGGCTTCCGGTAGAAAATTCTTTAGTATCGATCTGTTTTAAAAAATAGGCGGCCTGTAACCCCAGGCTCAATCTCGACCATGAAGTTAATTGTACTTCGTGAGCATAAGCACCAGTAAATCCTTCGTAAATTAATTGTTGTGCATCTCCCCCACGATCGGATAATACAGAAAATCCAAATCCGCCAAATCGCTTATGGTTTTTATATAATGGCCTTGATAACATTACATGCATCATTTGTACCGACACATCGTTGATATAACTTTTATTTTGATAATTCCCCGACACTGTAAAATCATCACCCGAAGCAATAATTGCCGGATTAACATTCAGTGCTGTATTCGAATACAACATAAAATTGGCATCCTGCGCCTTTGTTTGTAAAACAGCAATCCAAATCACAATTAATATGATAATTCTTTTTGTTCTCATTTTCCGGTCATCTTAAAATAGTTACAACACCCGTATTTTTCCCATTAAATAACACTTTTTGCCCGTTATAGAATGTCCCATTCATTTTCCAGAAATATTTTCCTTCCTTTACGGGATTTCCATTCATTTCTCCGTTCCATCCGGTATTTAAGATTTCATCCAGCCGGCTGCTTTCAAAAACAATTATTCCCTGCTGGTTATAAACAGTCAGATGCAACTCCTTAATTCCAAAACCATACACTTTAAAATAGTCGTTTTTCCCATCGTTATTGGGGGTAAAAAGATCTGGGATAAACAGTTCGTTTTTTACCATGATTTTTACTCCAGCCGTGTCTGAGCATCCGTATGTGTTGGTTACCTGTACGGTAAAATTAGTTGTTTGATCTAAATTTGCCACAGGATTTTGGATATACGGGTTATCCAGGAATTCTTTAGGATTCCATTCATATTCAACACCTCCATTGGCCCATAATTGTATATCTTCCTGGTATCCTGCCAACGTATCGTTCATGATCGAAATTTCAGGCAACGGGTGAACTGTTACGGCAGCTTCCAGCGTATCCACAGGACATTCGCCCGTATAAATAATTAAGGTATACGTTGTTGTTTCTTCAGGGAAAGCAACAGGGTTAGCTGTAGTAAAACCACTTAACGATTCTGTTGGCGACCATTTGTAAGCATAAGGCAGAATGGATCCTTCGGCCGTAGGATCTCCTCCAAGCACCACAGTTCCTCCCGGACAAATGGATGTGTCGGAGCCAATATCAAAAACACCCTGCGGATTGATCTGTACAAAAACAGAATCATGATCACTACAACCAAACTGATCGGTTACTTCAACATAATACTTCGAGTCAACTACAGGATTTACCGTAGGATTGGCCAGATGAATATCATCAATATGTTCGTTGGGCGACCATAAATAATTATAGTTTTCGTTTGGTGATTCCGGGCCAATTACTATATCGTATCCTTCACAGACCAGCTGATCTTCGCCGGCATCTGCAACCGGCAACTCCCTTGCACGAATAATAATCGTATCGTAATTTGTACACTGTAAATTATTGTATGCTTCAATAATCAATGTATCGGTTTTATCTATATATCGTTCAATAGAAATGCTGCCGGCCAATAATAATTCCTGTTGGAACGAGTACCAGTTAATGGAATCGTTGGTATTATCCGGGGTAAGATGGATGGTATCGAACTTGCAAATGGAAGTATCATTCACCAGATCAATTTGTGGAATATCATTCATAAAAACAGCCACTGTATCATTACCTGTACATCCGTCAGAGTCGGTAAGTTGTACAAATATTTCGTCATCATTAAAAAAGCTATAAACAAAAGAATTAGTATCTAATTCAGAATAATTTCCTGATAATGTAGACCAGTTTACTACATCGTTTTCGGTTCCTGCAGACAAATTAAGTATGTCGCCGGGGCATATATACTTGTTATCTCCCAGTTCGGCTATTGGTAAGGGATTCATAGTAATAATTACTGTATCGGAAACTACGGTACCAAAATCTTTGGTTATATCCACCCAAATAGTATCTGATTCCATTACTTGAATTTCAACGGATTTATTCGTACTAAAAGGTGTTGCAGGGTTTTTTGCAGAATACCACCCGGCTGTTCCTTCCACATCATCAACAGAAAAAGAAACCTGCTCGCCATAACAAACTGCTGTATCATTGCCGGCAGATATGGGAAAACAAATGACAAAACTATCGACAGGAGCAAAGAGAGAGCCTTCGTAAGCCTGGTCTATAGCCTGGACACTCCAGAAATATTTCCCTTCGGGGATGTTTTTAATTATTTTTGAATCTGTAAATATTGTTCCGTACTTAGATATAAACCGCTTCCCTGATGTGGTGTCTGAAAGTGTTGTGCGCAATACATTTTTCTGGTAATCTTCCATATATATTTCAAAAGTCTGTGCCTGCGTAGGTGTAACATCATCATCAGATGTATCCCATGAAAAAATTACCGAATCGCCTGATATAATTGTATTCAGATTTTGTGGTGCTGAAGGAGCTGTATTTGCTGCTAAATCACCGGCAGCATATAGTTTGGTTTGCGAATTTGTGAGCGTGTATCCTGTACTTATAAAATCGGGCTTATGATTATTATTAAAATCCCACCAGCAAAATGCAGCATGATCCAGGCTATCAACAGCAAAAGTTGAAGGATTAAAACCTGTTCCTGCAGTATTTTCGTTTAGCCCGGTAAAATAGTCACCATCTGATATTTGTCCGCCAATAATTATATCGGTAAAACCATCATGATTATAATCGGCATAAGCCATTCCTGCATTTTTAAGTGTGATAAAGGTGTGATGCAGCGTAAAAGATTCAAAATTATTGTTTTTCCATACTGCTGTAATGTAATTGCCCGAAGCCTGGCGTCCACTGATAAAAATATCGGGAAACCCATCGGAATTAATATCCGGTGTTTCTACCACATCAGGCTGTATATTTGGAATATCGGTAGATTTTTGTGTAAAACCTCCATTTCCATTATTAATAAAAATAAATGTTCTTTCATTAAGCTGCTCATTTAATCCACAAAAAAGAATATCGGGATAACCATCCAGGTTAAAATCAGTAATAGCAACCTTTCCATCAGTTAGTTGGGGAAATGAATAATCCTGTGCTTCAAAAGTTAAATTTCCTTTGTTGATAAAAATACCTGTAAAATTTTCTGATCCATCTAATCCCATAACTAATATATCGGGTTTCCCATCGTTGTTGAAATCTCCTGTTTTAACAGATGCTGATTTAAGTTGAGGTATTCCTGCATTTACTTCCTGGAAAGTTTCATTGCCCTGGTTTCTGAATATTCTAAAATATCCATCGGTGGTACCATCGATACGTCCTGCAAGCATAAAATCTGGCCATCCATCTAAATCAAGGTCAGCCACATGGGCAGCTGAATTTTTAAGTGCGGGTAATCCCAGTCCCAGGTTAAAAAAAGAAGTATCAGCCTTGTTTCTGTAAACGGCAGAAATTATTTCTGTTGATGTTGTTCCTGTTACCAGGATATCCATAAATCCATCTCTGTTAAAATCGGCAGGTGTAAGTGTTGCTTCTGCCATATCGGGTAGGCTGCCAACCGACAATTTATTAAATGGTTGTGCATAAGCAGTTAAAATCAATACCACTCCTAATCCTGTAAAGAAAAACTTCTTTATATTCATTTTTTAATTTTATTATTTATTTAACCACAGAGGTCTCCGAGTTTACACAGAATTCACTGAGACAATTCGCATTGATTTCTCTGTGCTTTCTCATGTGTTATTTTTTGATTGTTTAATTTGCAATTAACATTTTCTTTGTTTTTACTTCGTTTTGCACCTCTAATCTTAACACATGTATTCCCGGCCGTAAAAATCCAAGATTAAATTCAAACAAGTAATTTTCATATCCTTTTGCCTTCTGTCTGTTTATTATTTGTTGATTATCCATACGAATCAGTACTAACTCAACATCACTAATTTCTCTTAATTCTACTTTTACATTAAATTCTCCTGTATTAGGATTTGGATATACATCAAAAGTTTTGATCATTGGTTTTTTGGCTCCCAGTTGTGAATTTTTCAACATCTCTTGTTCTGCACTTTTCACGTTGATATATTTAGAAACAGAATCAATACAAGCACCTTTGGTTGAAATAATTGAAACACGAAAGATTCCAGATTCGTCGAATACAATTTGTTCCATATAATCTTCTGAATATATGGAATGTATCCCTTCATCGAATGTCCAATAAACATTTTCCGGTTCAGGCCATGAAATATCAATTACCATGACTGTATCTATGGTATAAGCCTCCGATGGCATTAAAAAATCTGCTACAAGAAGATCGCTTCGGATGGTAACATAAATATCATCTGAAGCTTGACACCCATTTTGATTAGTTACATACAATTCATACAATCCCTCCTCCTCCACTTCTGCATGTTGCAGTGTACTAATCTCATCACCATCAAAATACCACCTATAACTTGTATATTCATTGGATGTCAGAAAATATTCCTGTCCGGTACAAATTTCAATATCAGGGCCTAAATCTACAACCAGCAATTCCGGATTTTCGACCGTATAGGATGCCGTATCTTCGCAGCCAAACTGATCGGTAACCGTAAGCGAATAGCTTCCGGCTGATAAATCAACAATTTGCGATGTTTGATCTCCTGTATTCCAGTTGTATTTATAACCACCATTTCCTCCCAAAGCCGAAACTGCAAGCGAAGCATCATCGTAACCAAAACAGGATGGAATTTGAATTTCATCCAGTGTTAGCTGAATAACTTCGGGTGAATAAATGGTTAATGAACCTCTTCCTGTCCATCCTAATTGATCTTTAATTTCCAGCGTATAATCGCCGGCTTCAAGATTAAAAAGCGTACATGTATCAATTGTATTTTCTGCATTAACACTTGTAATGAAAGTTCCCTGTTTGTATATATCAATTGTATATGGCTTATTTCCATCTCTGATTGTAAAAGCTGCAGATCCATCTGCCATACCCTTACATGTTTCCTGTACAGTGGAAGTAGAATTCATTCGTGGCCCATATTTTGCATCCAAAATTACCATGTGGGAAAATGAACACCCATTGACATCGGTTACATTGAAATAATATGCTCCAGTAGAAACACTATCTAGCAATTCATCGGCAGATAAAATTGTTCCACTGCTATTTTTCCATGAAATGAAATAGGGTTGCTGTCCACCCTCTATGTTTGCTTCAATTGAACCGTTGTTGTGTCCCAGTTGTGCGGTTTGTTTAGTAAATTCAACATTTAACAATTCGGTTTGCTCAACCTGAAACTGTTCACTACCACCGTAACATTCATTGGTATCGCGAACAGAAACGCTATAGTTTCCATACGTTAAACCAGAAATATGTGTTCCAGTTTTCCATGGATCACCATCCAGTGAATAATAGTATGGTTGTGTTCCACCGGTAACATTGATATTTACCGATGTGGTATTTTCCGCAACACAGTGATCGGTTGTAATATCCAGTGCTGAGATTTCCAGTACCCCCGGATCATCTAAATTCAGTGAATCTCCGGCATGTGCTCCAAATTCATCATACACTTCGATATAATATTTTCCTGCACTCAGTTCATTAAAAATACCTATGCTTGTAGGGTCGCCACCATTAATATAATACATATATTCCCTGCCTCCGCCATCGGAAATTACTTTAATGGAACCATCATTATACCCGTTACATTTTGGTGGCCTTACTTTTTCTACCATTAACTGCAATGGTTTGGGTTCTCTTATATTGGCAGATTTCTCGATCCATCCGGTATAGCCATTGGTACAACCACAAGTATCTTTCAGGTACAATTTGTATTGACCAGCAAATAGTTGATCAAAATGTAGTTTATTACCACATTCACCGCTGGAAATTATTTCTCCGGTATTGACATTTTCAAACCGGTATTCATATATTAGGTTTCCTCCTGAGATAGAGATATCCGCTTCTCCTGTTTGCTCACCTGTAATAGTAACATCGGTAACATCAACCTTTATACTAATCGGAACGGGCTCTTCAACCACATTGTTAAATTCTTTGCCGAGCCATCCCCACGAATCTTCAACAACAAAAGTGTAATTCCCGGGTTCGAGATCAGCAATTGAATAATGGGTAGAATCAGGAACATTTACGAAAGTTTTCACGGTGGAATCTTCGTGGTTAAATAGCCGGAAAGAGTATGGAGGATGCCCGTCAACCAGCTCAAAATCAATTATTCCATCGTTATAATTATTACAGGTTAATGGCGTAATTTCCAGGTTATGTGTTTTGGGGCCGCCTTTTACCGGTAAAAAAACCTTATGATTTAAACCACAACCGTGTTCGTCGGTAATAAACAGATCATATTCGCCTGTTGGCAGCCCGACAACACTATCTGATGTGGATATGGTATCTGCACCCTGCATCCATAAAATCTCGTACGGAGAAACACCACCTTCTATTAAAACCTGCATGGACCCGTTGCTGGAATCGACCTGTGCTTCCCATTTTAAAACAGTATCTTCGAGCAATGGTGGTTGCGTAATTTTTTTATCAAAGGGTTCAATACTACACCCGCGGATATCTTGTAATGATATGCTGTAATCGCCTGCTGATAATCCGGAAATCACATTATTTTCCTGCCATACGGTATCTGTTTCATTTGTAATATGAGAATTTGTTTCTATAATATATGGATACGTTCCACCCTGCATGGCCAGATCAATCGAACCGGTAGCATTCCCATAGCATAAAACATCATTTATCACAACATTATCCAGCATAAAAGGATCGGGCTGAGTAACGGTTACCCATTCGCCATGCGTTACTCCTTTGTCATCTTTAATTTCAATGTAATAATCCCCTGCTCTCAGGTATTCAAAAAAAGTATCTTTTGTCCAGTCAGACGAGTCGATTCTGAAATCGTACCCGTCTTTCAGGTTCCAGCCCCCTTCACCATGCAAAAACACTATACCATTGGTATCGCCATAGCACGAAGGTTGTTTTACAGAATCTACCACGAAATACAACGAATCGGGTTCAATAATCCGGATGCTGTCTTTAGTAATCCAGTCGCCCAAAAAGTTTGTACATCCGCAGGTATCGCGGTAAAACAGGGTATAAAATCCTTCAGAAAGATTTAGTATTGAATCTTTACCACCGGTTTTTGCCCTTTGAACCGTATCCATTCGCAACGAATCGAAAAGGAAATATTCGTAATCATCATTTCCACCCATGATTTCAAATTCTATTTTCCCGTCGGGAATACCATATTGTGTGATGTGAGTTGTATCTAAATAATTTAGAGCTAATTCAGGCACTTCATCCAGTGTTTGCGAAATGGTATCCAGCCCTGTCCAGTTCCACGAATCACTTATAGCCAACTGGTAATTACCTGCCGTTAACGAACTGAACTGATACACCATTGCCGAATCCAGATTGCTCAGGTTCTGAATGGCTGTATCCTGCAAAAGGGCAACATCATAATTTGGATTTCCTTCATGTGCCGTAAAATGGATATAGCCATCGCTATAATCATTACACGTAGGTTTTTTATATTCCACAATTTCCAGTTCAGGGCCCGGTTTATCGTCCAATGTGAGCGTATCAATATTATGCTTGCAATCATAACCATCGGTAAAGTGCAGTTCATATTCTCCTGCTCCGATATTTGAAACAAAGCTGCCCGAACTCAAAATTTCTGTGCTGTTTTTTTTATTCCATACGTAGGAATAAGGTTCTTTTCCCCCACCAACTTCCACTTCAATGGATCCGTTTTTTACAGCGGTTTGTGCAACTGTTCTTTCAAAATCGAACGTTACCTGTGGAGACTGGGTTAACCACAACATAGTATCACCCTGGCAACCATTATCATCCATAAAATAAATGGTATATTGGGTTGAATCCTCCCCGGGAACCACAAACAATTGATCAACAACGACAGACTGAAGCGTATCCTCGTATTCGTTATCCCAGGTGTAATAAGAGCCTGTTCCGCCCGAAAGAGACAAAGTGACGGTTCCGGTAGATTCGCCAAAACATTTTACCGGGTCAACGATTGCGGAGTCAAGTGTTAGCAATTTTGGTGCTTCAATTTTTGTATACAATAAGTCGGCAACCTGCATTGTATCACGTACTACAATTTTGTAAGTTCCCTCGGGCAGATGCTCAAAATAGCCGTTATCATTTGTTTCAATAAACTGATTATCTTTATACAGGTCGTAGGTATATTCTTCCCAGCCGCCAAATCCATGCACCCATATTTTGCCGGTACTATCGCCATGACATAAAGGATGAAAAACCGAATCCAACACTATTTCCAACGGATGGGTTGGTTCTCTTATAATAATTTCATTTGTCCACCATGAATCTTCCTGGTACGGGCAATTGCACGTATCTTTAACAAACAACCGGTACGTATCGGCCGGTAAATTTTCAATAGAAAACTTCACGTCATCGTAGGCTATATCACTGCTAATTTCTACACTATCCGAATTAAATAATTTCCACTCGTATTTTCCTGCTCCACCACTAATTGTTGGGCGAATTTCTCCGGTGCTATCTCCTTTTGTTGCAATAGCAGTTAATTCAGTAGATAATGAAATAGAGCTGTTTTGTCCAACTTGTTTGATTTCTTTGTATGCGTTTTTGTTGGCAAAACCATCGTGCAAGCAGTTGTTATCATCCTCAACAAATACAGAATATGTACCCATTGAAAGATTGGTGATTGTATCATCTGAATATGCCGTAATAGTATCAAAATCCAGCTCTGTTCCATTCGCATCTCCGCTCACTACATAAAATTTATATCCATTGTCATTTTGGCCGCTTGTAGCAGTTACAATCAATTGTCCGGTAGAATCTCCATAACATTCAACATCAATAGGAACAATTGAACTGATGTAAACCGTATCGGGATTTACGGGAACAATAATATTGTTCATGGTTTTAAAACATTCAATTTCATCCCTTAATTTTACAGAATAAGTATCTGCAGACAGTCCATTTATAGTTAAAGATTCTTCATCTTCATCTTTAGGAACACCATCAAGATAAAAATCATACAGTCCTGTTCCTCCACTGCCTGAAAGAGTTAAAGACCCTGTTTCTCCACCAATACAGGCCGGTGGTTTAGAGTCATCGACAGAGATTTGGATGGGATTTCCAGGCCCATCAATATAAATTTCTATTGTATCCACCTGGTAGGGATCTTCATTCGATTTTCCATCTGTAGGATTATTATCACGTACGGCTAAATAATAGGTTCCTTTTTCTAAATTTCCAAAATATTGCTCATTATTATTACTAACATTCTTTTCATGTTCAACATTATTTTTAAATTGATTTAATAATTCAGCGTAATAAGGGCCTATACCGTTTTCAATTTTAAAGTTTATTGCACCGTCATCATCAGATCCATCATCATCCGTATGACAGGAAACGCTCACATTTTCGGTTTCTGTAACACTTAATGATTCAGGTGATGTCAATCCTATACTATAAGATTCTGGTGAGGATTTACAATCATTATCATCAACAATTTTTATGCTGTGAGGTTGATCATCCAGTCCTGAAACATAATACTTTCCATCCTGCAGCGTTAGTGTGGTTTTTGTCTCCTCTTCATCCATATAATAATAGTAATCGTCTGTTTCACCTTCTATACTCAACTCAACCCGCCCGTCGTTTGCGTTTGGAGCTGAAACATGATAATATCCATATTGCTCATCAGGTGTTGCTCCATTAAAAAACAGGGTATCTGGAGCTGTAATATAGTCTGTAAAAAATTTATAGGGAGAAAACAAGTCATGTTCAAGCGTTATTTCATAAATGCCATGGTCAATACCAACAGTATTATTATCATCAATCTGTAATTCAAAATCTTGATCCAATATAATTTTAGGGGCGTATGGAACTTTTACATTATTTGCAAAACCTGCAGGGCAGAAAAAACCTTCAACGCCTTCAATAGTTTGCGGGGTAGCATTTGGGTTAGCTCCAGTTTCTGAACAGGTATAGTCACTTTTATACTCAGAATCTTCATTAGCATCCTCTTTTAATTGTGCATGGACAAACCTGGAAGCGGTAAAGATCAGCGAATCAGAATCCCCTTGCTCAAAAGTTTCGCAGTCTTTAGGGTCGTGGATATTATCTATAATTATTGTTGCATTGTCTGAATAATAGCAGGTAAGGTTTGTTACCGAGTCGGTTATATCATAATCGTTGAAACAGTATTTTAAAGGGTATTTCTGCGTTTCAATTTCTTCTTTATTACTCCCACAAACAGACCAGGCGGCAACTTTAAAATATATTTTATAACCCGGGTCTAAGACTAAGTTATCTAATTGAATTTTTGTTTCATTAGCGGTTGTTGTTTTTATTAAATTCCAGCCACCACCATTTTTATAATACCAGCGATAATAAACAGTTGGACCTAATTCATCGGTAATTACGTTTGTATTGAGCGTGTAGTTCTCACACATAGGCAGACTTGCTGGTTCTGTGTCTGAAGTATCTTTAACTGTTAATGTAGATAAGGTGCCTGATAAAACACTTTCCGTATAAACATCCATATAAGCTTCGTTATCATGTGATATAGTACCTCCGCAAGAATAAAAATATGTAGCAGAGATTGATTTTGTTGAGTTATTTTCATCCCAATTAACGTAAATTATTTTACTAGATTCATCATAATCAGCTGCCGGATCTCCTCCGGTAATAGTCCATGCAATATCTGTAACTCCACATCCATAATCCATTTCAATATAATATTTATAGGGTTCGGAACTTCCACCAAGACAAACTTCATCTTCCCCTATAATTTGACCAAAACTTAGGTCGTTATTAAAAACAGTAATACAAATAAACAGAAGGACTATTTTTAAAATAAATGAGTTAACAATTTTATTATAAAAAGATTTAATGGTAACACATTGACAAAAAACCTGAATTGAGCCAGTCATAAGCCAAAATAACCTACATAAAAGTAAACTTCTTCTCATAATCATTTCATTTTAAATTATTATCAATCTTTAACACACCTAATTGAATGTCCAACCCAGGGTTCATTATAGCAATGAATAGATAATACTGAATTTCTATAATATAAATCGGAACTATAAGCTGAATAATTATCATTGTAAGATGATGTCCAATAATTAGTAAGGATATGAAGATCATAAAATACGTTGGAACTTCTAATCCCTGCAGGTAAACCATTAAACCCAAATTCATCGGTAGCCCCAGTATTCGGATACTTCCAGTAATCGTACCCTGTTGCTTTTAATTTTCCTCCTGCAATTTCAGCACCACCCAAATAATTAACTAATTCATCCCATTCCGATTTGCTGGGCACATGCCATCCGTCGGGGCATACGCCCTGAACCCCGCTGGGGTTTTCGTTGCTGGATGCTTCATCGTTCATTACAGCTGTCCAGGAATAAAGCCGCCCGTAAATATCTACATTGCTTTCGTCATCATCGTACGCAAAATAATATTTTGTATAATCGTCCCTAATAGCACCTGCTCCTGTTCCATCAACCAATGGAGTACCATCGGCATAACGGGTAGTTTTCAGGTTTTCGGCCATCCAGTATTGGTCTCCTATTTTTACTACTTTGTAGGTATTGTTGTCATAATCTGTTACTGTAGTACCCACTATGGTTATATAATCGGTTTTTGTTTTGGTTTTAGAGCCATATTCGTTGATAGCGGTTAAGCTTACAGAATAAGTGCCTCCGGAAGTATAAACATGGGTTGGATTTTGTTCGGTGCTTGTATTACCATCACCAAAGTCCCATAACCAACTGGTTGGCTCATAGGTGGATTTATCGGTAAATGTTATGTCTCCTCCGGCTATATTATCGGTTACATCAGACGAGAATTCTATGGTTGGTGTTGCTCCGTGAATTGTATAAACTAAATCTTCGGTAGTTATTTCGTTGCTGTTATCTGTAACTGTAGCTTTTATAGTATAATTTTTAGGTTCGATAAAATCTGTTGGCCACATATATTTGTAGGGTAGTTGTGTTCCTGTAAAAAAAGTTACCTGATCAATAGTAATGGATACTTCTGCTACTTCGCCATCAGGGTCATGTGCACGCACAGCAATGGATACTGTATCACCTTGTGTAGCACCGGCACTTACCCCCGGATTAACAACTATAATACATTCGGGAAGTTTATTTTCTTCCTCACATCCAAAAACAATAGCTGCTGTTATGATGAGCAAGCTGTAAAAAATGATTTTTTGTAAAGTTGTTTTCATGTTATGTTGTTTTTTATGTTTTGTTTTCACTGGTATTTAATTTTATTTATTACTGTTAGTCTGCTCTTCCTAATTAGACGCTGTCAGGTCTTTCAGACACTGACAGGTCCTTCCAACCCATCTGTTAATTCCTGTCTTGCTTCTCATATATCTATTTACTTTTTATTTCATCATCAATATTTAATTTCTATTACATTACTCATTCCTGATTCCAACCCGTTTACAAACACGGCCTTAATTACGTAATAATACGTATTGTTAATAGCCAATTTTGTATCTGTAAATTCATACTGCCCGGATGATGCAAAAAGTGCCAGTTCTTCGGTCGAATTCCCGCGATATACTAAAAACTTTTTAACCCCGGGTTCATCATATTTCCATTTTAGCCTGATGTATTTCTCTGTCCGGTTAATATCGTACGATATTTTTGAAACTGCCGGCTTATTCTTATTTTCAAATTGTTTAATTTTTAATGGTTTTGCCGGATTCGATTCCAGCCCGGCTTCGTCAACGGCCAGAATGGTATACTCATACATTCTCCCTTCAACCGTGGCTGTATCGGTAAAAGATTGAACCGAATCCTGCGGATAAAAAATACCAATCACTTTCCAGTTTTGCTCCTTTTCCGATTTTCGGTATAATACGTGCTCAACTACATCTATACTTGAACTGTTAAACCAATCAAGGGTTATTCCTTGTTCATTGTTTTTGTATGCATTAAACACCGGCGAAACAGGAGGGATCTTATCAGGCCGTGTTAATTCAAAAATATCTGAAAATTCGCCGGGATTATAATGTTGGTCCACTGCCTGAATTTTATAATACATTTTTCGTGTTAATGTTTTTATATTAATGGTATCGATAAACAACGAATCGATAATCGGTTCAACCGTAATCTGGCTAAATTCTGAATTTTTAAAATTCGACCTGAAAACACGATAACCTAACAAATCTTTTTCGGTATTATGATTCCATGTTAACTGCACAATTCCTGTTGTATCCACAATTCCTGCCATTCCAACCGGTTTTGCAGGCGGAATAGTGTCAATAATTTGTACCATGTATGGATAAGACAGGTAGCTATGGCCATAGTGGTCTTTAGCTGCAATTTTGTAATAGTTGTACGAGTAAGGAGGCTGATCGGCATATTTACGATCCGTAGCAGGAATAATTTCCTGGTTAATGGTATCGTAAGGGCCTTTATCGTCAATGGCCCGCAGTATTTCAAATCCGGCTATGCGCGAATTCAACGAATCAGGGAATTCCCATTCAATGGTAACAAAATTATTATCAAAAACTTTTGTGCTGCTAATGGAAGGATTAACAGGCAAACGGAGGTATGCTATACCGGCAATGGTATCGGAAGGGGGAGATGTTTCGCCAAACGACGTAATTCCACGGATACGATATAAATATTCTTTATTATTTTGGGGCAATGAATCAATATAAAACATACGTTCAGGAGTTTCGTAAATGCCCTGCGTTGTATTTAACATCGGTTTATCAGAAACAGGGCTGAATGTTTTGCCCCCGTCGTTTGAGCGCTCCACGTTGTAAGCAATAAAAATATTTTGAAAAAGCTGGTGGTTCCAGCTAATTAATGCCGATTGATCGTTAAAATCGCCGCGAACATCAAGGGGTTGTGGCAATGGCTTGTAATCATCAACACCTACATAAACATATCCGGTATCAATAACCATTTTTTCTTTAGGAACCATAGGAAGAATAATGTACAAGTATTTTTCATTTTTCCTGATGTTTTTATCGGTAAACATCAGTCCGGACAACCTTGCAGTTAAAGGAGAAAAATCAGCAGCCAGCAAAGCGAACGAAAATCTTGATTCTAATTCTCGTGATTTATTAATTACCTGAGCGATATCAGAGCCGGCAATTCCATGATCCAGTTCAAAAGATTCGCCATAAATAGCCTGTGCAGCAATCGGAACATAATCACTGGTTTCGGAATAAGGCTCCCATTTGCTTAAAGGCTCGGGTTTAAACAACTCATTTGACACAGCAATTGAATCTGGCTCTTCAAGCACTTTCCCATCCCGCATCATGGTATACCGTAAAACTCTGTATCCATATTCGTTTAAATAATGCCAGGCAACTGCATTATCGGGGGCCCAGCGAACAGATATGGAATCGGGATAAGGCCTGGCAATAGCCCGGATTTTTGCATCTTCCTGGGCAACTAGATCCGTAACTATCAATAATAATATAACTATTAAATATGCTATTTTAATTTTGTTCATTAATTACTCTCATTTTATTTATTATAAATTATTAGAAATGGTGATTTGATGTTCACTCGTAACAATGTTTTTACCTGGTAAAACATATTTAACCTTAAACGGATAATTCCCACTATAAACAATCGGGAATGATGTTTCCATTAAGGTTCGATACCAGTTATTATTATTTCCCTGGTTTAATTGATAACTTGCTTGTTGCTGCAAGTCAAGGAAATCATTTGCATAGAACCATATCAGGTTATATACAAAAGCGCCTTCGGTTGCCGTACCTATAAAGTACCCGCCGTTTATTTCGTTTTGAGTTAATGTTTTATTAAATGGCATTTGTCTGATATATAAAGCTTTTACAGGCGGAAACCCAATATCAAAATTCGGATTTCTCCATTCAATTTGTAATGTGGATTGTGAATTATAAGGGTTGTAAACCAGGTTCCTTATTTTATTTTGATAATAATTATCGGTAAGTACAGCCTCAAACTGAATTAAAGGAGTAATTTCCGTTGTCCAGTACGTTTCATACTTTTCGAATAATTCGGGGCCTGAAATTGTAACGCCCAATTCATGAATATCGGAATGGAGATTTCGCCTAAATCCGGCTGAAATAAACATATCATTTAGTTTTTTACCCAGAGTGGCATATCTGCTTGTACGGAAGTGAGAAGTGAATATCACTTTTTCGTTGGAACTTTTAATTTCACCTTCGGCAGCACGTGTAGTTACAGAAATATCCTGTTCTTTACTTTTTTCGCCTAAATCAACAATTTTTCTACTGGTTGTTATGTTTTTATCCACCTCATCTTCACTTTCGGGGATAGTAATCAAATCAAGGCTATATATTGTTTCACCCACAAGTCCGTCGGGTATATTATATTCAATTTCGTTGGCTGTTGATTTATAATGAATATCGAACAAGTATTCATTTCCGTTATGAGAAGTATACCGGCCTTTTGTAATAAAGCCCGGATTGTTTTCAAACAGGTAATCCTGTCCCTGAATCAATTGTATGTAGCCTTTGGAGTATTCATCATAATAAAAATTATAATGATTAAGGATTGGATAACAATAGTCTACATTACTTACAGGAATATAATCCGGGGCTTCGCCTGTTGTAAAGTTAATCTCCCTTGATTCGGTAATTACAACCCCATCTACTTTAACCGGTTTCCAGATACTCCGGTCACGTTCTTCGAAACTTATTTGAGCAACTACTTTAATGTTTGAATTTCCCGGCAAAATATCATCAGGTTTTAAAGCAACTACTGTATGGTCTGCATTCCATTTATAATTAGCATCCAGTTTTTGATTTCCATGATATACATTAAAATGATCGAGTTTTATTCTAAAGGCTTTCCGTTCACCATCCAGGTCAACCATTTCGAAAATTTTATTTATCTCCATATTGAAAACGGCCTGTGGTGAGTTAAATACATCTACTTCATCTTTGCCGTCGGCAGGTGCGATATCAGCAATTACTTCAATACCTTCGAGCACACTTCCTTCTCCAATAAACTCGCATTCTTCTCCAATAATTACTTCAAACTTGCAATCGCCTTTAATCATGCCACCCAGAATACTATAATATCCACCAACAATTCCACGCATCCACAGCGGATTTGGTAATTTTGCCTGAAGCACAGCGGCCATTCCCAAATCAATAATTTCATATTTTTTACTTTTCCCAAAAATTTTCACTTTTATTCCTATTTTTCCTGAAAAATATGCAAACGACTGGCCGTTTGCATACCATCCATTAACGCCAAGCTCCCCGCTTCGTCCTGCACAACGAATATCACCATAATCCTTCATCATTAAGTCAAATCCAATTCCGGCAGCAAATCGAGCATAAAAAATTAAAAACTCCAGATCACCTGTATCCATTGTTATTCTTGCTCCAAAAGCAATTCCACGGCCTGAAGCCAATTGATTTTCTTCTCCCATATAATCCAGGTCAATATCTCCCAGTATTCTTGACACTTCAGCTGGCGGTGGAGGGCTACCCGGTATATAATCACCTACCATAAAATAACTTTGCAATTGCAGAATACCTATCACTTCAAGCCCTACCGGATTATCCGGTGATCCGACGTGTATATACCATTCTCCGGGAGAAAAATGCATAACTGACTCCCCTGCCAAATCACCCGGCCC
The DNA here is from genome assembly GCA_964606845.1 of uncultured Bacteroidales bacterium. Lineage (GTDB taxonomy): Bacteria > Bacteroidota > Bacteroidia > Bacteroidales > UBA12077 > UBA12077. The sequence goes on along the minus strand of CAZSIC010000013.1, from coordinate 21,953 downwards.
AATTCCCCGAATTACATCTGCAACATTTACATAAACTTTCATATTAGCATGCAGTGTTTTTTCAGGGAAATTCATATTAATTCTTATTTGAGCTGATAAAGCAGAAGAAGAACTTCTTTTCGGGTTTTCCCCTTTTGTCATACCATCAATTTGGTCTCGAAGCGCAGACAATTGGGCAGCTGGGCCTGGTAATGAAGGAGTAATAAAGTTTGCATTGCCCTGAAAATCAATAGTTCTTAATCCTCCACCATGATTAAAGGTAACTTCGAGTGTAGCGTCGCCATTAAATACTGTTTCTGCACTATTCAAAATAAGGCCAACGGAAGCTTTAATTCCAATAAGCACTTCTCTATCCGGTCTGTATACAACTCCTGAAACACTTGTTCCCAATGTGCTTCCAAACTCTTCGCCAAAATCAAGTTGTCGCATATGATGAAATACGCCACCCCCAAATTTATTCAAAGCAACAGCACCTAATGGAATCCCTGTTTTAAATGTTGCCATTGCATCAGCATACCAGTAGCGAAACCCATCAACTTTTCCAAAAATAGCCGTTCCTTCAATCTTTACAAGATCAATAATTTCGATGCTTGCCTGGCCGTTAAATCCATTTCCATAATAATAGTCATTCTTAAAGAAAGTAAGGCTGCCAGATACTTTATAAGCGCCACCATCAATATCAACAGCAATTTTTGTTAATTCAAGGTAACTATATTTCCATGATTGTATGCCTTCTGCATCTCCCATTTCGCCTACAACCATCAACCCACACTCGGCGCCAAACCCTCCATCGCCTTCGCCCACTAAATTGAGGATAATATCAAAATTCAATCCTGCTTTAGCATCTGATACTTCTTTAAAAGCTATATTTTCAATACTAACAGGAAACCCTGCTGTTGTTTGTTGAACTGCTTCTGACCCGAAAGAAAAGTTTCCAACACTTATATAAGGCTTGGTTGATTTTATTTCTAAGGTCTCAAAAATTAAATCAGCAAGCTCAACACCATCATCAGCAATTTTAATGTTTGCATTCCCGTTTAACACGGCACAGGGCTGAAATTCATTATCAACTACATTTACTTCAATATATGAAGTTGGAGCCAGGTTAACATCGGCCGACCAAACACTTAACTTTACTTCTTCGGTAGTGGATATAGTAAACGAGTATTCGCAGCCCACATCGATAAGAGCGGTATATTGTAATGGATTTTCTTCATCTAATACAGGAACTTGAATAAGTCCTTCAAACCCGGCCTTGGTTAATTGATTTGCACTTAGTTCTACTCCAATTTTATCGAGAGAAAAGGCCCAGGTACCCATTCTTCCTTTTTCCAGGGAAAGGATATTTTCTGCGATTAACTTTCCTGAAAACCCCTGATCGTCAATTAAAAGCTCATAAGCCAAAAATGATGTGCGTTTACCATCGCTGCTGTTTATTTCTTTGGGTAACCTGACTTTAGCAGAACCTATATAAATTCCTCTCCATAAATTTCTATTTCCTTCAACAAAATAGGTTGATGTATACCCGGCTGGAAATTTCATGGAGGAGAAATTGTTACGGTCACTAAAATCAAAAACAGCATTATTTATGGAAAAACCAACTCCTTCAACACCTTTAACTTGAAATGCAGGAAGGTCAATGCTTACAATTAAATCGTTCCAGTCAGACATCTCTGCAGTAAAACTGGTATAAACTCTTTGTCCTTTAATTACTTCTCCATTTTCATTTTCAGGAACGATTAAATCTTCTGAAAAGGAGATATCTGCACTAACTTTCATCTTTTTAAAGCCATAACAATCCCAAACAGCAAAGGTCTCGCCTTCTCCTTTTATCTTTAAATTAATTCCATCACCATATTTTAACCTAAAATCTGATACTAATTCTAAAAAAACATCTCCCTGAAGCCCTCCACTAAACGAAAATGGAATATCTATTCCTTTAAAAATTAAGGCTTCACCTTGTGGTGGTTTAAAGGACATAAGGGCATTAAAAAAAGCTCCTTCCGGCCTAAAATTAACTTCATCTATTAAAATTGTGTAATCTAATCCTCCAATAGTTTTTTTTATACCAACGGGCAAAGTGATAAGGGCAGCAGAATCTAACTTATCTATCAACCTGTTTTCATCTTCAACAAGTGTTAACAGCTCATTTGCTTTTTGGATGTAAAAAATGGCTGAATCGGCTTCGGTTTCTTTATTAAACTCTAATTCTGATATAGCATTGTCCCTGATTGATAACGAATTTAAATTTTCATCTTTTGAAGAAAAATTAAAATTACGTTTTTGGTTAATAAAATAGCCTGAAGAATTGGATGCTTGAACATCATCACTAACAGAGTTTTCTGATTCTGTTTTATTGGAATTATTGGTATTAGCAACTAGTGATGCAGGTAAAAAAGTTATAAAACACCATCCAAGTGCTATAGGTAATAGTACTTGCTTCATTAATTAATAAATCTTAGTATAATTATGATATAATTTTTTATTCCTATTCCTTGTAATAAAACGAAAGTAGCTATTATGCTATAATTTCAAATAGAGAGATAGGTGTTATATAACATTTTTTTAAACAAGAAAAATTTACTATATTATTGGCATTCAGTTAGTATAAATTGGTAAAAAATAATAAAACAGTTATCTAACAAACGATTGAGAGTAAAGCAACAAATAATTCTAAATCCTTTAAATAACGTTTATGCACCTTATTTAAAATGATTATTAATTTTAAATTTAATCAAAAAGAATTTTTAATCAATTCATACTGCCCGTTATTTTCTATAAACCATCCTCTAACAATTATTAGTGCTTCTTTATAGTCATCTACAATTAAATCAGCTGTCTCATCAGTTTCCAGGGGGTAATCTTTAATTACCGGAGCTAAAAATTCCATTACTCTATAACCACACATAATTTTTTGGGAATTTTCAGGATTGGCTGAAAAGCAATCCTTCTTTTCGCTATGCAAAATCTTTATTATATAATCGAATGCTTTCTTTTGCCTTGTATAAATTAAATCTGGAATTAATTCATAAACGACATCATCATTAACAGGCAACAGTTTAACCTTGTCAACACAAAAGTTTATTTCATCTTCTACTCCTAAGCGTGCAAGAGCAAGGTGAGCTGCCCACTTTACTTTTGCTGGTTTATAAATTTCATTTACTATATTACTTTTTATAAAATCCTTTTGATCATCTAAACCAACAAATCCAACTAATTTTAAAATTAAATCTAAATATACTTTTTGTGAGTGTAATACTGCCTTTAAACTGTCTTTTGATCGGCTATTAAAATCATCAGACTCAAAGTTTGTTAACCAAAGAGCTACATTACCAACATTACCAGATTCTTGATCTTTTAATCCCTGTACCAGATGAAAGACTCCTCGGTTTCTAAAATTTTGATTTTGACTTTGATATGTTAATTTATAAGTTAAATAATATGCTTTTGACCTGATTTTTGGGAGTGTATCATTATAATAATCTTGAAGTAAATCCATTAAAAGATCAGCATTTTTCTCATTGTAAAGCTCTTTGTCAGGCATAGGAGAATAAGGTTCTGTCCTTACAATTTCAAAATAATTAGTTAATAAACGGTTAAGTTCAACAGCACTTGTTTGTGCTTTAAGTTGAAAAAAAGATATTATAATAATACTAAAAGTTAAAAATAATTTTTCCATAAAAATTTCTATTTTATTTGGTTAACGAAAGTAATAAATATGTTGTTAAATGATATTTAATTAAAAATAAACTTAAAATTAAACCTGTAAATATTTCCAGAACAATTACAAATTTATCATTTTAATCCAAAACATTATCTTTACCAAAAATAACAAAAACCATGAAAAATTCTTTATTAAACCGTTTTTTACAGTATGTTCAAATCGATACACAATCTGACGAAAATTCCAAAACTTACCCGAGTACTCAAAAACAATGGGATTTAGCCCGGTTGCTGGAAAAAGAATTAAAAGCATTTGGTTTAGATAACGTGAAACTGGATAAATATGGATACGTTACAGCTACGTTGCCTTCAAATATTGATAAAAAAATTCCTGTAATAGGATTTTTTGCACACATGGATACAGCACCCGATATGAGCGGCAAAAATGTAAAACCTCAAATTTTTGAAAATTATGATGGAAACAATATCGCAATCAACAAAGAATCAGATATTATTTTATCAGTTAAAGATTTTCCCGAATTAAAAAATTATACCGGGCAAACCATAATCACTGCCAGTGGAGACACCCTGCTTGGCGCTGACGATAAAGCCGGTATTGCCGAAATAATGACTGCGATTGAATTTTTAACAAAAAATCCGGAAATAAAACATGGTACCATAAAAATAGCATTTACTCCTGATGAGGAGATAGGAAAAGGTGTAGATCATTTTGATGTAAAAAAATTTGGTGCAGATTATGCTTATACATTAGATGGCGGGCCATTGGGAGAGCTGGAGTATGAAAACTTTAATGCAGCTATGGCAAAAATTAATATTCAAGGCCGAAATATTCATCCCGGATATGCCCGGGGAAGAATGATTAATGCCATTTTAGTTGCAACGGAAATTAATGCAATGTTACCACTGGAGCAAAGGCCTGAGCTAACCCAGAATTACGAAGGTTTTTTCCATATCGTAAAGTTTAAAGGAACTGTTGAAAATGCAGAAATAGAATATATTATTCGCGACCACAACCTGCAAAAATTCGAGCAAAAAAAAGAAATCATAAAAAATATTGTCGCCCTTACTAATCAAAAATACAATCATAAAGTAGCAACACTTGAGCTAAAAAATCAGTATTTTAATATGCGAGAAAAAGTAGAGCCGGTAATACATATTGTAGAAAATGCAAAACAAGCCATGCTTGAGCTGGGAATCACACCTGAAATTAAACCCATACGCGGAGGCACTGATGGTGCCAGGCTTTCTTATATGGGCCTCCCCTGTCCTAACCTTTTTACCGGCGGGCACAATTATCACGGGAAATATGAGTTTATCCCACTTGAATCCATGGAAAAAGCTGTTCAGGTAATTTTGAAAATTATCGAAAAGCCGATAGCATAAAAAAGGCTGCCTTAATGAAAAAACAGCCCTGTTTTTCTTTTGCTAAAAAGAATACTATTTTGTCTCAGATTGGTAAATATTTCCTGCGTTGGGATTTGCAATTTTCTTTTTCACAGATTTAAGCTCTTCGCTATTTTTAAGTTCGTTTCCTAAGCTTTTAAATTGATTATCTTCCCAGCGTAATGTAAAATTATTACCTTCAATCCAATTAACACCTTCTTCTGTGGATGATTCAAAATAAGCTCTTACCTCCATACCTGAATTGGCATAATAATAACCTGTTGAAATAGTGTTATTATTGTTCGGAATAATAATATTGTCAATAGTCTCCTCATTTGTATCATAATTAACATAAAATGGCGTAAGGTTATCTGAGCCTGAGTTTGTAACATAAAAGAATATAAAATCTGAATTAACATCTAAATTCCACGAACTGTATTCTGTTAAGTCTACTGACCCTTCCCAGGTAATTGTTTCTCCAATTTGGCTACCTGAAGTTGTTGTTCCATAAGTTTCTGCATCAATATCTAACGTTGTATTATCGATACTTGCAAATAATACATAATCATCAATGGGGATTGTTTTATTTTTAGCACTGATAGAAATATCAATATCTGTATGGGTAGGGTTATTAAATTTTACAATACTAATATAATCAGTCAAAGTAATCTGATCAGTTCCACCTTCATTCTTCACTTCAAGGGTTACATCAAAAATGCCGGAAGAAGAAAAGGTTACTGTCGGATTACTTTCATTTGATGTTGAAGGAGTACCTCCTTCAAAAGTCCATATCCATGCTGATGGGCTGTTGGATGAATTATCAGAGAAATTAATGGTAATTGATTTGTCACTGGAAGAGCCCTCTGTAGCACTAAAGGCTGCTTCAGGAGCTTTCTCTTCTTCACAACTTATCAAAAGAAGTGAAAAAAGAGCAACCATGGCCAAGTGTAATAGGTAATTTTTCATAATAGATAGATTTAATGAATAAAAAGAACTAAAAAGACAAGTTACAAAATTAATGCCAGAATAACCAGGCACTTAAAAAAAACTCTATGTCTAGTATTTTAATTTTAATTATTCTATCAAATCCATACTATTTTTGTACTAAATATCCCATTCCTCATCTTCATCATCATCCCAGTCATCCCAATCTTCATCTTCATCTTTATCGGGCGACTTTATTTTGGTTATATTTATCATCCCTTTAAAAAGCATGGCGTTATCGTCTGTATTTTCTTCAAAGGCTGTATTAGAATTCACCCAAATCCCCAACCTGTAATCTCCTGGTTTTAAATTTTCAACTGTATTTAAATCAATAAGGTTATCTTTTAAATCATAACTCCCAAAATGATAAATTCCGTCGATATTATATTTTTTTACAATAATCAAATCATTGGGGTCATTACTCCCGTCGGGAAGTAAATATAATGAAACTTCAAAAGCAGGAGTAACAAATTCAGAGTTCTCACCATCCGACAAAATCATGCAATAAATATTTTTGATCAGATTATTTTCTTGATCAAAACTTTCGAAATACATATTTTCCTCAAGATTTGTTGGATACACATTAGTTTCCTTAACTGTTTGCCCTAAAGCGAAAGTACTCAAAAGAATAAGCACCGATAATAGTTTGATTTTCATAACTTAAGTTTTATGTTAGTTAGTTTAAATTCAATCGTTAAAAATAAAAAAAAATATCAAGTATAATTTTAAATTCAGGTTAATTTTGAAGGTCATTTCTAATATACATTACAATCCTCCAGCGGTCTTCCTGCGAAATTTGAGATGCATGAGCGCCCATAATATTTATCCCAACATTTATAATATGATAAATTTCTCCATCGGTCCGATTTATGGTTTTTTCCTGCCCCAAATCTCCGGGTGGGAAAGAATATTTGCCGCTAGTAAATAAATAGCCTTTGCCATTGCCTTTTTCGCCATGGCATTGCATACAATAACGTTCGTATTGTAATTTACCAGTATTTAAATTTTCTTTGGTGTATTCTAATGGATTTTTATATGTTTTAGCCGCAATTTCAAGGGCTTCGTCGGTTTTTGGTAAATCGTAAGGAATTATCTCTCTGGGGATGGCTCCTGTTACAGGTTTTCTTAAGGTCATCGAATCCGCAAAGTTTGGGTTTTTGCTATATGTATCGTAAGCCTGAGACTCTTCCATATCGGGCATAAAACTATACCCGCGTTCTGTAGTTCTTTTATCGCAAGATATTACAACTAAAAACAGGCTAAAGGTGATATAAAATAATTTTAAATTTTTCATGATCATATCATAAATTTTCATAATGGAAACTTTCTTGTAAATAAGGATGATTTTGAGGCAATAAATAGGCTTTGGTTAATGAATATAAAGCAACCCATAAAAAAACACCCATATAACCTATTGTAATAGCCAAATCAAACCAGTTAATAGGATGTACTCCTTTCAAAGTTCCGGGATATATCATTAAATATTGATCTATCCATTGCCCTGCTAATACCACAAAAGCCATTGCTGAAACAATCCATAAAATTCGCCTGAATTTTCTTACAATTAATACCAAAAAAGGGATTAGAAAATTCAGTAAAAGATTTAAAAAGAACAGGAATTGATAATTTTCAATCCGTTTAATAAAATAAAAAGTTTCTTCGGGTATGTTAGCATACCAAATAAGCATAAACTGCGAAAACCAGAGGTACATCCAAAAAATAGAGAAAGAAAAAAGATACCGGGCTAAATCATGGATATTTTCTGTAGTAACATATTTAAGGTATCCAAGCCCTTTTAATAATGCCACTAATAAAATAATAACAGCAAAGCTTTTAACAATTACACCTGAAAGAACATACCAGCCAAACAGGGTACTAAACCAGTGCGCCTCGATAGACATTAACCAGTCCCAGGAAAATGTAACAATGGTAATAGCAAAAAATACAATAAATAATGCAGCGTAGGTTTTACTCTTTTGATAATACTTTTTACTATCGTTAAAATCGGCTTTTATTGATAACCGACGTAAAATAAAAGTCAGCAAAATCCATCCTGCCAAATAAACCAATAGCCGCATAATAAAAAACGGAATATTCAAATAAGCTTCTTTTTTGGCAATTACAGAATCGTGATGAATTTCGTGTGTCCAGTGAAAAATATGATTCATGCCCCAAAGCATTAATATCATAAAAATGGCACCCCAAACAATCGTTGTGCTAATTGCTTCAGGAACCCGTAGTATTGAAATGTGCCATCCCGATTGAGTAATAATATGCACCGCAATAAAAAAAGTAGCTCCCAGACCAATGGTTATAAAATTAACTGAATTTAAAAGTAGAGCAGACCAGATTTTTTCTGCTGGTAAATATATAATTCCATAAATTAAAGCAAATAAGCCTATTGCCACTAGTACTGAAACAATAAATTTTAACTTTTTACTAAATCGAAAGGTTATGTTAAGATTTTCCATATTAAAATCGTTAAGGTTCTATTCTTCGTATTTAACTTCCATTGCCCCTGTTTTTTCAAACTGTATTTTAATATTTTCTGATTCGGCTTTATTGTTTGCTGATGTATCTAAAACAACAACAAACCTGTCATCAGTGGCTCTTTCATTGTAAATTTTATTTTTTGCTCCTAATCCCAGGTTAGAACGAACCAAATAAGCAATAACAATTGCAAAAGCTGCAAATAAAATAGCAGATTCAAAGGCTACCGGCACAAAAGAAGGTGCTGCTAATAGTGGTTTACCACCAATATTTAACGGATATGCTCTGGTAAAAACCCATACCTGAAACAGAAATCCTACAATAGCGCCAATAGCACCACCAATAAATGCTATACGGGGCAATAACGACCGTTGTAAACCTAATGCACGATCTAAGCCATGTACCGGATAAGGAGAAAAAACATCTTTTATTTTAATCTTTTGTTCCTTAAGTGTTTTTACGGCATCCAGCAAACTCGATTCTTTATCGTAATATCCTGATATTTCTTTCATCTTAATCAATTATTTATTTTTAATCGTTGTTTTCACTTCTGCCATTGCAATTACAGGGAAAAACCTGACAAAGAGCAAAAAGAGCGTAAAAAATATTCCAAGTGTTCCAATAAAAATTAATACTTCAATAATAGAGGGTTTATACATTTCCCAGCTCGAGGGCAGATAATCTCTGTGCAACGAAGTTACAATGATCACAAACCTTTCGAACCACATGCCCACATTTATTAAAATTGAAATAAAAAATGTAAACCATACGCTTCGCCTGAGTTTCTTAAACCAGAATAACTGAGGCGAAATTACATTACATGCCATCATAGTCCAGTATGCCCACCAGTAAGGGCCTGTAGCACGGTTTACAAATGCAAAAATCTCGTATTCAACACCAGAGTACCATGCCATAAATAACTCAGTTAGGTATGCAATTCCTACAATTGATCCTGTCAGGATTATAATTTTATTCATCAGTTCAATGTGGTTGATGGTAATGTAATCCTGCAAATTCATTGTTTTTCGGGCAATAATCAATAAAGTTAGCACCATGGCAAAACCTGAAAAGATAGCCCCTGCCACAAAGTAGGGAGGAAAAATGGTTGTATGCCAGCCAGGAATTACCGAAGTGGCAAAATCAAAACTTACAATCGTATGAACAGATAATACTAAAGGTGCTGCTAACCCTGCCAATGTGAAGCTTACAACCTCGAACCGCTGCCAATGCTTTGCCGAACCTGTCCATCCAAAACTTAAAATTCCATAAAAAGCTTTTTTAAATTTTGTTTTCATCCTGTCGCGTACAGTCCCTAAATCAGGAATTAATCCTACATACCAAAAAATTAAAGATACCAGGAAATAAGTGGTAATGGCAAAAACATCCCAGAGCAATGGTGAATTAAAGTTTACCCACACTTCCCGTGTATTAGGATAGGGTAAAATGAAAAAACCTAACAATAAACGTCCCATATGAATAAGCGGGAATAATCCGGCACACATAACGGCAAATATTGTCATTGCTTCGGCCGATCGGTTAATACTTGTTCGCCACTTTTGTCGAAACAATAATAAAATTGCAGAAATAAATGTTCCGGCATGGCCAATACCTACCCACCATACAAAGTTGGTAATTCCCCAACCCCAACCAATGGTTTTATTTACGCCCCATAAGCCAATGCCTTTCCAAACAGTTAAAACAATGGCAATAATTCCAATACCGGCAGCTCCGGAAGCAAGCAGCAAACCTAAAAACCAAAGTTTACCTGGCTTTGCAATTATGGGATTGAAAACATCGTCGGTAATGTTTTTTAAGGTTTTGTTGCCTTTTATTAATTCTTCACGGGTTGAAACTTCAGACACGTTATCAAAATTTTAGATTAAAAAATAAAAAAATAAACTCCAGTATTTAAAAAATCACATACCTAATCATTAAATAATTTCTCTTTTATTACGCACTTTTGTTAAATAACCAACTGAAGGCAATGTATGCAATTCCTCTAATAGATGATACTTTCGCTGCTGTTGATACAACTCATAAACTCTGCTTTCTTTATTGTTTAAATCGCCAAAAACAATTGCATTGGCCGGGCAGGTTTGCACACATGCTGGTTTAATTTCTCCATCCTTTAATGGCCTGTTTTCTTTTTTGGCTTTTAATTTCTTTTCCTGGATTCGCTGGATACAAAATGAGCATTTCTCAATTACCCCTTTTGCACGTATGGTAACATCAGGGTTTAAAACCATCCGTGGTAAATCAGCTGTCAGATTATGAGGATCATGCAGGTTTCCCTTTAATGCATCCGACTTATTATAATCCAGCCAGTTAAAGCGCCTAACTTTATAAGGGCAGTTGTTATTACAATATCTTGTGCCAATACAACGGTTATAGGCCATTTGATTAATTCCTTCAGAGCTGTGATTGGTTGCACCAACGGGGCATACATTTTCGCAAGGCGCACTATCACAATGTTGACACATTACAGGCTGACGAATCACATCCGGATTTTCAGGATTACCGGAGTAATATCTGTCAATACGCATCCAGTGCATTTCATGAGCTTTTAATACTTCTGCTTTGCCTACAATCGGAACATTATTTTCAATACTACATGCAATAACGCAGGTATTACAGCCTGTGCAAGCATTTAAATCTACAATCATAGCCCAGTGGTGGCCTTCATAAGTATACTCCTTATATAATGACTGATGATGTTTTTCGATTTCTTTGTGCCTCTCATTCCCTGATTCCGGATTTTTTTGATATTTAGTTAGCGTAGTTTCGCGTACAATGTCACGTCCCTCCATTGAATCGTGAAGCTGTGTAGTTGCAAGTTCTCTAAATCCACCGGTTTTATCAATAGAAACATCAGTTAAAAAATAATCTCTGTAATTATTTGTTTTAACCAATGGATATACATCTTTACCAATATCTTTGCCCGATTTACCTGCCACTTTCCTGCCATAACCCAAAGCAATAGAAATAGTATTTTTTGCCTGCCCGGGTTGTACCAAAACAGGGATTTCAAACAGGTTATTAATTCTAATGATATCACCGGTTTTAAGATTTTCTTTTTCAGCTAATGCAACCGAAATGGCTGCATAGTTATCCCATGTAACTTTTGAAACCGGATCGGGCAATTCCTGAAGCCATGGATTATTAGCCTGCTTTCCTGTACCAATATTTACACTTTCGTAAAGATGTAATTCTAATCCTGATTTTGGAGAATTTACATTGATCCTGTTCAGTATATTATTAAACCGAGGCTCGTCTGAATTCATCTTTTGTTCTAAAACTCCTTGTTGTAACGACTTTTTCCAAAAGCTTTCAAAATCATTCAGCGTGTTTATCTTTGGATAAATATCATCTCTCCATACATCATGGATATATTGATAATAATTTTTATCGACTCCTGCCCATTTTAACAATGTGTCCTGTTCCTGGCGAGTTTCAAAAATCGGATGAATACATGGCTGTACCAGAGAATAACAGCCTTCTTTCGGATATAAATCATTCCACGATTCCAGATAATTATTGGCCGGACATACATATTTAACCTGTTCTGAAGTCTCATCGGGCAAGGTTGAAAGAGAAATAGTTAGTTCTGTATTCTGAACAGTCTCTTTAAATTTTCCCGATGCAGGATAATCGTAAACCGGATTACAATTATAAAAAATTAAAGCACTATAAGTATCAATCTGGCCAACAAAAGCGGACATTTTAAGATCATCTCCCTGGCGGATTCGTAATGCTCCATTGAATGTAATGGTATTTCCATAATTTTCTAATAAATAATTAATTGCATTTACCAGCAATTGGGTTTCTTTATTGTTTGATCCGCAAACAATTAATGATTTTCCTTTTTTCTGTAAAAGTTCATTAGCTAACCTGGAAATATCAAAATCAGATTTATAAGCTGTTATTTGTTGTTTATTTAACCTTTTAGCAAGATAATTGTAAAGATTAGCTACCAGGTTTTGTTCTTCCGAAGGATTAATAATAATCCGTTGATCTGCATTACTGCCTGTAAGCGACATACCACTTTCAATCTGAATATGGCGCGACATCTCTCTTTTCTTCTCACTTACTTTTCGCATTTTTGAATATTGAGCTGTATATTCAACAGGCGACAGCCAGGCTCCCAGAAAATCAGCATTGATTCCAACAATAACGTTTGCTTTATCAAACCGATAATTGGGGATAACCCTTTTACCAAAGGATTCCTGATTTGCATCCAATAATGCCGAAGAAGAAACGGCATCATAAATAATGTGATCAGTAGTAGGGTATTCTTGCTTAAAATTTTCGATAACTTTTTGAGTTGAAGGGCTAATGATTCCTGATGATACCAAAGCAATTTTCCCATTGTTATCTTTAATCTTTTTCAGATGGTTAATTATTTCACTATCAACAGTATCCCAGTCGCTGTCTTTTCCGTCGATTTTAGGTTTTCTGTATCGTGTATCATCATAAAGGCTTAATATGGAAGCTTGAGTAATACTATCGGTTGCACCTTTAGAAATTACAGATACATCATTTCCTTCAATTTTTATGGGACGCCCATCGAGAACTTTTACCAGGATACTATTAAAACGATCGCCACCAAAAAAAGATGAAGCATAATAATTAGCATTACTGGGTGTAATTTCTTCCGGTTTTATTAAGTAAGGTATGGCTTTATGGGTCGCATTTTCGCAACGCGAAAGCACAAAAGTGGACGCCAAACCAAATCCAAACATTTTTAAAAAATCGCGCCGGTTGGTAGGTATTATCGACTCTTTTTTATTTTCGTTGTTTTGGATGTTATTACCATCTAAGCTTTTCCAGTATTTGGCCATAAGTACAATATTAAATCTTTGTAATTGTTAATAATGACATTTCATGCAGTTTTCTCCACCCATTTGTGCAATGGTAAGCGAATCTAAACTGTTGTTTATAAATTTTTTGTGATACTCCTTAAAAGTAGTTTCATAATATTCGTTACCAACAAAGTGAACTTTTCGTGTCCTGTGGCAATCTAAACACCAGCCCATTGAAAGGTCGGCATGCTGTTTTGCCAGATGCTCATTTTTAATATCCCCATGACATTCGGCACAATCCAGCTTTCCTGCTCCTACATGTTGCGCATGATTGAAATATACGTGATCAGGCAATTTATGAATGCGAATCCACGCTGTTGACTGCTCATTTTCGGCATGGGTCAAAATCTTTTGTATTTCAAATCTACCTGAATGGGTTCCTTCACGAACCAGTTCATGACAATTTAGACATACATTGGTTGAAGGGATTCCTGCCGATTTTGCATCTTCTGCTGAATGATGGCAATAGAAACAATCAATTTTATTATCTGTAGCATGAACCTTATGAGAAAACTTTATAGGCTGCAACGGAGCATATCCTTGCGATCGGCCTAACCCAACAGCATCTTCATAAATAATTTTAAAAATAAAAAACAATGCCAATAACATTACTGCACCATGCAGGGGTTTAAATTTTATGATCTTAGTAAAAGCCAAATCAGCAATTGCTAAAAGAAAAATAATAATTGAAAAAATAAACAATGCTAAGCGGGTAACTAATAATTTTGGCTCGGTTAATCCCGATTTTTTAAACGAGTTGATGTAATTTCTAACAAGTACTATTTGTTCGGCACTTAACTGAATATTTTGATGTGCCTCAGAGATTTTTTTGGTAACAGGATTTAGCAATGTATTTGCAAATGCTGCACTATCCATATGTTCTGTTGATATGGCTAATTCTACAACCGATGGATTCCAGTTTAACGTGTCAATTATGGCGGTATTATGGCATGATGCACAATTTATAGTATGGTCGCCAGTATTTATTAATCCGTAAAATAGCCTTTTGCCAAGTTCAATATCTTTCGATTGTATAGTGTCATTGCTATCAGCAAAAACATAATTAAACGAAAGCAAACAAAGTATTAATGATATTAATTTCGGCTTGAGATAATAAGTTACTTCCCTTTTCATGGTTAATTTTATTGCAAAATTTTTCATCAATTTCGTTAATAAAATTTTTATTTCCCAATTTTAAGCGTAAAACTTATTTAGATTAATTATTAAATAGAGCTTGATTTTACAAAATCCTTTTTACATAAACAACTAACAATAAACACATTACAAACGCCTCTACAAACCTGTATTTACTTACTTAATTGTTGTTTTATGAATAAATTATTTACTTTTATATCATTTGAAAGAATTTATTTCTAATTTTATTGAAATATAAGGAAGCATTAACTGGTCAACATCAAATTCATTATGATATGAGCACTTCCAACCTGCCTAACTATTTAGAATATCAAGGAAAGTATAAAGGGATTTTTGCCTGGATTTTCTCAACCGATCACAAACGTATAGGTTTACTTTACCTTTATTCTATTGCGGCTTTTTTTATTATCGGAGCCATTCTTGGTTTACTAATGAAATTTGAGCTTATTGCTCCGGGAAAAACCATTATGGATGCAAAATCTTACAATGCTATTTTTACATTGCATGGCATAACCATGATTTTTTTGATTGTTATTCCCGGGATTCCGGCTATTTTAGGTAACTTCTTTTTACCTATAATGATTGGCGCCAAAGATGTGTTTTATCCCAGGTTAAATCTTCTTTCGTGGTGGTTATATATAATTGGAGCAGCTGTTGCTATTTCGTCACAATTTATTGGAGATGGAGCACCCGATACTGGTTGGACATTCTATGCTCCTTATAGTTTTAAAACACAATCGAATGTATTGCCGGCACTTATAGGTGCCTTCATCCTTGGTTTTTCGTCAATACTTACTGGCATAAATTTCATTGTAACCATGCACAGGTTAAGAGCTCCTGGCATGAAATGGCTTAAGATGCCTTTGTTTCCCTGGACACTTTATGGCACTGCATGGATTCAGATTTTGGCCACACCGGTAATTGGTATCACTTTATTAATGGTAGTTGGCGAGCGCCTTCTAAATATCGGTTTTTTTGACCCTGCATTAGGAGGAGATCCCATATTATATCAGCATTTATTCTGGATTTATTCACATCCAGCTGTATACATAATGATATTACCAGCTATGGGAGTAATATCGGAAATAATACCAACCTTTGCCCGGAAAGTTATTTTTGGTTATAATGCCATCGTAATATCCACATTGCTTATTGCTTTTGTGGGTTATTTTGTTTGGGGGCATCATATGTTTACAGCCGGGATGAGTGAGACATCCCTTTTTGCTTTTTCATTTCTAACTTTTCTGGTTGCTATTCCCAGCGCTATTAAAGTATTTAACTGGCTTGCAACCCTTTACAAAGGTTCTATCAGTTTAAAAACACCCATGTACTGGGCTGTATCTTTTCTCTTTATTTTTATGATTGGCGGCCTATCAGGAATGGTATTGGGATCGCTATCGGCCAATGTCCATTTACACGATACTGCTTTTGTTGTAGCCCATTTTCATTTTATTGTTTTTGGAGGGGTAGGGTTTGCTTTTTTTGGTGCAATACATTACTGGTTTCCCAAAATTTATGGAAAAATGTACGATGCTGGTTGGGCCGATACAGGTTGGATTATTTTCTTTTTTGGCTTTTTAACATTATATGCTCCAATGTTTTATCTGGGTATAGCTGGTATGCCTCGACGATATTATGACTATGTACCAGAGTTTCACGGGGCAAATATTATTTCATCCTTAGGAGCTTTTGTAATGATTATTGGTGCTGCTATAATCATTATAAACCTTGTAAAATCGGCCAGAAAAGGAGAAAAAGCACCAGTTAATCCATGGGGAGGAAAAACTTTGGAGTGGCAAGTTGCCAGCCCTCCTATTGTAGAAAATTTTGAAGAAATCCCCAATATCAAATAATCGAAAAAACAATGACAGAAAACCAATCACATACAGATCACTATGACCATGAAGGGTCGAAAATAGGAATGTGGTTATTTATTTTTACCGAATTACTGTTTTTTGGAGGCCTTTTTATTGTTTACGCCGTATTTCGTTACAAATTTACGCATGCTTTCGCATTTGCTGCCGAACAGCTTGATGTAACCATTGGAGCTGCTAACACGGCCATTCTGCTGATAAGCAGCGCTACCATTGCCATGTCAATTACAGCAATACAATTGAAAAAGAAAAATTTAACGTTATTGCTTTTGGCAGCAACTCTTTTTTTAGCCATTATTTTTTTAGTAAATAAATATTTTGAGTGGAATGCTAAAATTGAACACGGATTATTTCCAGGCTCTTTCGAATTACAAAATTTCGGACATGGAGAAACTTTATTTTTTGGCTTATATTATTTTATGACAGGGTTGCATGCATTACACATTATAATAGGAGTGGTACTAATAGCTATAATGTTTGCTAAAGTGTATTCTGGCAAATTACACTCCGACAGGTTTGTTCAACTGGAAAATACCGGATTATACTGGCATCTGGTTGATATTGTATGGATATTTTTATTTCCATTATTTTATTTAATTACTTGAGTTATGGAAAAATCAAACCACAAAATCATAAGCTTTAAAACCTATTCGGTAATTTTAATGGTTTTACTAATTTTTACAGCAATATCAGTTTTTGTTACAAAAATCGATTTAGGCCAATTAAGTACCGCTGTTGCATTGCTTCTGGCGAGCATAAAAACATTGCTTGTGCTAGCTTTTTTTATGCACTTAATCTATGATTCAAAATTTTACACCTATATGATAGGACTTGTGGTGCTTGTTTTTACAGCTGTTTTAATTATTACTTTTTTTGATTATGGATTTTAACCGAATATAATAGACCATGTATTCAAATTTATCAAATTTTTCAGAAGGTGTTAACCAGTCGTTTATTATTATTTTTTCGATCATTGCTTTTTTTCTTATCGGATTAACGATTGTCTTAATCTTTTTTCTTATCCGCTATAATGAGAAAAGGAATCCTAAACCTACACAAATTAAAGGAAGTGTGTGGCTTGAAATTGTTTGGACTATAATCCCGCTTGGGTTGGTTTTAGGGATGTTTTATTATGGCTGGATGGCCTGGATACCTATGATGTCTGATGCTCCGGAGGAAGCAATAGAGATTAAAACAACAGCCCAAATGTGGTCGTGGAAATTTGAATATGAAAATGGAAAAAAAACAGATACATTAATTATTCCTGAAGGAAAGCCAGTTGAATTACTTATGTCTTCGCCAGATGTATTACATAGCCTTTATATTCCTGCTTTTAGAGTAAAACGAGATATTGTTCCAGGAAGAGTAACAAATATGTGGTTTGAAGCAAAAAAAACCGGTTCATATGATTTGTTTTGTGCTGAATATTGTGGTTTGCAGCATGCATTTATGACAACTGACGTTAGAGTGCTACCCCAGGATAAATTTGATGAGTGGTATGAAGATACAACAGCTGTTACTCAGACGTTTGATACGCCCGAGGCAGCAGGCCTTCAGGTTTTGAAAAACAAAGGATGTATTGCTTGCCATTCTATCGATGGATCAAAATTAGTAGGGCCTACTTATAAAGGTATTTATGGACATGAAGTTGAAGTTGAAACCCAGGGAGAAACAAAAAAAGTAGTTGTTGACAGAGAATATATTATTAATTCTATATATAATCCTGATGAGGAAATTGTTAAAGGTTACACTAAAGGACTAATGAGATCTTACACAGATGAGTTAAACATTGATGAAATTGATCAAATCATTGAATACCTTAAAACCTTATCGGACAAAGAATGACTACTAAATTGCTGAAAATTCAAGAATTAACAAAACCAACACAATAATCATATAAGCATTTAAAACAATAAAAGCTTTTTTCAATTTAACAACTTTTGTTTTTTTAAAAATAATACTGTAAAAAGATACTGATAACCAGGCTGAAGTGGCTACCAAAATAACAATTAAAACATTCGATTGAATGATCCCAAAATAGGGAAAAAATAATGATGCTAACGTGGTACCGATAACCCATGAATAAACTACTCGCTTTGACTGATTTTCGGAAAATAGAGATGATAATGAGCCAAAACCAGCTTTCTTGTAATCATTGTTAAATCTAATTAACAACAACCAAAAATGTGGGATTTGCCATATGTATAAAAAAAATGCAATAAATACAATTACCGGATCAAGCAAGTTACCACCTCCCGCACTCCAACCAATCAATACAGGTGTTACTCCTGTTAATGAACCAGGGACAACTGCAAATGCTGTTTTCTTTTTTAAGTAGGTATAAAAACCATTGTACCACAACATATTAAACAAACCCAAAAGGGCAGGAATATAACCTGCAAAAATAAGTAATAACAATAAACCGGAAAAACTTAAAAATAAACTGATTAACAACCCTGTTAAGGCAGAAATTTTTCCAGAAGGAATGGGCCGTTTGCAAGTACGGCTCATTAAAGCATCTGTTTCTCTTTCCTGATATTGGTTTAATGCTGAAGCTCCGCCAGAAAGAAAAAAAACGCCAGTCAACACGAAAAAAAACTCACTGGTTAAAGTTCCGGCTACAACAATATATCCTGTAGCAGTTGAAAAAGTTACAGCCAACGTAACCCCCAGGCGCATAAGTTGAGGGAGCGATTGAACTAAATAAAGGAATTTTTTGCTTTTCAATTATTTTTCTTTACAGATTTTTTACCGCCAAATATTAAAAATAATATTAGTATTACGGCAAAAAACATAATAATAGTACCTGCAACCCTGGTTATGCTTAATGTATAAGTTTGCCCTTTAGGATCATAATTAAAACAATATTGTAATACTTTATTAATGGTTGGTTTGGCTAAACCTTGTTGAGCTTCAATAATAGCCATTTTTAAATCAAAAGGTAAAAAATCCAGGCCATATAGATACCTTGTAATTTTACCGTGCGGGCTAATTAAAACCACACCGGCTGGGTGGACAAAATCCAATCCGGTTTCTTTATATCTAAAACCTACCGCTTCTGTAATCGATATTATATTTTCTTCCCATCCGGTAAGATAAATCCAGTGATCAGCTTTTTCTTTTACTATATTTTGAATAAAATTTTCTTTCTTCTTTTGAGCTTTTTCCGGAGTATCTGTAATATCGAAACTAATTGTTAAAATCTGATAATTTTTACCCAATTCCATATCAAGTTTTTCAACTGTTCGGGCTATACTTTCCTGTAAAGGATTACATACGCCAGGGCAGTTAAAATATACGAAAGATAATACCGTTGGTTTATCTACCAGCGACCTTAAAGTTACGGTATCGTTGTGTTTATTAATAAATTTTAAATCAAGGGGGATTGTATCTTCCAAATGTTCAATCCAGCCAATTTCCAAATCATTGTTTAAAACCGGTTCCTGGCTATTAGCTGCAGGTAATATATTAAAAATAATTATACTTGTTAATAAGATCAATTTTCTCATAATACTGATTTTATAAAATTCCTGTTTCATTTTCTTCTTTTCTATAAATGCCTGCAATAAATAATGCACTACCCATTAAAGCAGTATCTTTTAGCAAGGAAACCATAGCTGTCATAATTGTAGCTTCATCAAAAAGTTTTGGAATATGGATAGTTACAATAAATATAAATAGCAAAAATGCTAAAAGAATGCACGAAAGCTTGATATACTTTTTTATGATGATACTAATACTTGCAGCAATAAGGGCAATACCAGTCAATATAATTGTAAAACTTGAGCCCGGGATAAAAGAGTTAAGCATCCCAATAAAAAAATCAGCCATAAAAAAATGGTTTAATCCAAAAATGGCAAATGGAATGGCAAATAATATCCTACCGATGGTTGTTAAATTTTTCATGTTTTTTTTATTAATTGTTTTAAGGTCATATCTTACCGATAATATAGGTACGCATAAAGAAAATATTATTATTTAGATAATTTTTTATACCCTTTTGCTTCGTATCCCAGTTCATTTATTGCTTGCTCAATTTTTTGTAAATCAACTTTTACTGAATCAACTTCTATTAGGGCAATTCCATCTTGATGATCTGCTTTAGACGAATATACACCATCAAATTCATTGATGGTTTTTTGAATAGCATTTTCGCAGCCAGTACATGTCATACCGCTGATAGCAAACTGAACTGTCTGAACATTTATTTTTTCAACATCCTCTGTTTTTGAAGTTTCTACATCTTTTTCTTCTTTCGGTGCATTTTGGCAAGCAAATGCCAGAAAAAGAATCGAAAATAATAATACTTTAATTTTCATATCAATTGAGTTTATAAGGTTTTGTATATAAATCAAATAATAAATGTATATAAAAATACAACACAAGTCAAAGAATGTTCAATAAAGTAAAATATAAATATCTAAAAATAAGATGCTTTAACCTGCCTAATTTGTCGATTCCAGTTTTTTCGAAAAAGTTTCCCAAAATTTTAAATGAAATAGATAACTATCACTTTCATCTAAAATTTGTTTTCCAGATTTGATTTCATCCTCGGGTATTTTGCGATATTGAATGTTCGAATTGTGCAAATAAGTACCTTCCGGATGAAATTGAATCCCCAAAACATGTGGATATTTTTGATGCACAATCGCTTCAATAATTTTTCCGTCGGTTGATGTTGCTATAACCTCCAAATTATTCCCTAATTTTTCAATGGACTGATGATGATTACTGTAAATGATTGGATCTAAATTTTCGTTATAATTTCCTGTCAAAGGGTTATGATCCAATATTTTAATCTGATGGAAATTACCTGAAAATAGAGTGGTATCAACCATTAAATGGTTATTATAATTCCGGTGTTGCTGATTGTTTCCCTGCATTAAAACATCTTCTACATAATGCAATTTGTAAACCTCCGAAGGGATATCCTGAATTAAAGTACCACCTGCAGCAACATTCATGGTTTGCATACCCAAACAAATAGCATATACAAGATAGTCGGGATTATTTTCAAGCAACGGTACAAACTCAGCATTTTGAGTGCCTCCAATTAAATGAAATAAAAATGAAGCTTCGAAATAATGCCGGTAAGGGTCGGTCATCCGGGTTAACAAACTCATGGGTTCATTGTAAATATCCGGCGGTAAATCAGGGCCACCCATAAAAAGAATGCCATCACTCTGGTTAAAAATCTCCAAATAAATCCCTGTGCAGTTATTTTTCTGATAAAGATTATTCGCATTGATATCGTCATGTACCTCAATTAATTTAACAGGCAACTCTGCTTTTTTTTCGATAAATAATTTTGATCGGGTATAATCGTAAGTTTCTTTTTCATGATAAATCCCAACAATATTTAAATCATCAACTTTTACAATTTCCTGATTGACAAGATAGTTTAAAAGCTCCAGATTATATTCGGTAGGATGCACAAGCACTAAAGTTTTCTCTTGCGACCATAAATGAACAGATACCAAAAATATTGAAACAATTAAAAACAGTTTTTTGATCATGATAAATA
>CAZSIC010000012.1:0-48950 GCA_964606845.1 uncultured Bacteroidales bacterium | reverse complement strand
AAAGGGCTAATGTTGAAATTGATGTTGTTTATAAATATCTTAATAAACTAAAAAATCTGGGTATTTTAAATTATATACCCAAAAAAAGCAATCCATTTATTGTATTTACTGAAGAGCGACTGGATGATAAAACACTTCATCTTTCAAAAGAAAATTATGATTTCCGGAAGAAAAGATTTGTTGAACGAATAGATGCTGTTTTGCATTATGCTTCATCGAACACTAAATGCCGCAGTCAGATTTTATTATCCTATTTTGGTGAAGGTAACCCAGACAGGTGCGGCGAGTGCGATGTTTGCACCAGGCGTAACGAGCTGGATTTAAGTAAGTACGAATTCGATTTAATATTAGAAGCAATTAAGGAAAAAATAAACCAGGAATCAGTTTCGCTTGATGAATTAATTAAGTCGCTTCAGTTTAATAAAGAAAAAAGTATTAAAGTTATTCAGTGGTTATTAGATAATGAAAAAATAACAAAAGAAGCCGGAGAACTTCTTTCATGGAATAAAAAAGATGATTAAAATTTTTATTCTACCTGAAAAATCTCAATGCCATAATCTCTTCTACCATCCTGGAAAAGAGCAAATAAATAATCACCATTCATTTTTAAATACTGATATGATTTACTTTTATCTGAATGTTCAAATATTTTTGCCGGTTTTTCGGGTTCTGTAATATCAAATACTTCAATACTTTTATCAGTAGCTATATACAAGTAATTGCGATCGATCAATAAATCCAGGGCATTTCCTGTAGTTTTTACCTCATACACTTTTAACGGATACAATGGTAACCCCATGTTTATTACTGTTAATCCCTTAAAATCATTTGCCACATACCCTGTCTTTTCATGTATTAAAAGTTTATTAGCAGTAGCCTCGGCTAAATAATCTTTTGGGAACTCAGCCTTTTTAAATGATGTAAATGGTTCATTGAATTTAAACGTTCTAAGTCCTCTTTTTCCCCCTGAAATAACAGTATAAGGAGGAATAACCTGAATATTATTTACAGTAAAATCTTTGACATTATTTCGCGAAGCCATTTTAATGTCGTCCATATTACTAAAATTAACAATTTCGAGGCCCATGTTAATATAACCGAGAAAAGCATAATTCTCATAAACTTCAACTGAATAAACATTTTGATGCCGGTAATAGGTTCCTAAAACAAAAGGCACAGTAGGATCAGAAATATTTAAAATTTTTAATCCCAGCTCACCATAAGCCAGAAAAGCTTTATCATTAACAATTTTTACATTATAAGCTTTTCCATAAACTTTCTTTCTCGATCGCCGTTCAAATTCTTCGTAAGTTGTCAATAATTCAAAATTATGAAAATCAGCAATATTATAAATTTGCAAGCCAGACTCGCCTAAAGGAAGAAATAATACAGTATCCTTGATATCAAAATTTGTGAGTTCAAAATGGCGAATATTATCCCTAAATTCTGTTACAGGGTAAATGTACTGGGCTACATTTAGTTTTACCATCAATAATATAGCAAAAATAAAAAAAAATCGTTTTTTCATAACCGGGGATTAATATTTTTTAAACTTATAAGGTTAGTTTTAAGATTCTTAAAATTAAAATATTTATTCGATATACACAACCAATCCTTTTAAATACTCCCCTTCAGGATGATAAATATTTACGGGATGATCGGCTGGTTGGGAAAGCTGGTGTAATACCCTTACGTTTCTTCCGGTATTGGCAGCGGCAGTAAATACAGATTTTCTGAAATTTTCTTTACTAACCACTTGTGAGCATGAAAAGGTAAAAAGAATTCCACCAGGCTCAATTTTCTCTATTGCTTTAGCATTTAGTCTTTTATACCCTTGCAGTGCATTGTGCAGAACATTGTGGTGTTTAGCAAATGCCGGCGGATCAAGAATAATCAAGTCATATTTTTGATCAGCATTTTCCAGGTATTCGAAAGCATCAACAGCAAAAGCTTCATGGCGTGATGTGTCGTCAAAATTTAAAGCAATGTTTTCATTGGTTAAATCAATAGCCTTGGCAGAGCTATCTACCGAGTGTACAAGGCTGGCATTTCCATTCATAGCATAAACTGAAAAACCACCTGTATATCCAAAAACATTCAACACTGAACGTCGTTCTGAATATTTTTGAATAAGTTTTCTATTTTCACGTTGGTCGATAAAAAAGCCTGTTTTCTGCCCTTCCTCCCAATTCACTTTAAATTTATTGCCACATTCGAGAACAACTTTATCCTCCGATTTTCCGAATACGTATTCATTTTTTGCATTAATGTCCGATTTATAAGGAATGGTCTTTTCACTTTTATCATAAATAGCATGAAGTTTCTCTCCATAAATTTCCTTTAATGCATCAATAATAAATTTTTTATTAAGATACATACCGATTGAATGCATTTGCAAAACTGCTGTTCCATTATAAAAATCAATGATTAATCCGGGCAATCCATCGCCTTCAGCATGAACCAGCCGGTATACATTATTATTTTCGTTTTCGGCTAATCCTAAAGTTTTCCTTAACTGATAGGCACTTTTAATTTTTGATTTCCAAAAATCCGGATTGATATCAATTTTTTGAAAAGATATTATTCTAATAGCAATAGAGCCTATTTGATAATGCCCAAGGGCTAAAAACTCATCTTTATTATCGGTAACTAAGACCAAATCGCCTTCATTAACGTTTCCTTTAATCTTTTTTATGGCACCGGAAAAAATCCACGGGTGGTATCTACGCACCGACTGGTCTTTTCCTGATTTTAATATAACTTTTGGATAATCCATTGAAATGTTAAATTACCTGGTTTAACGTTTTATAAATTTGTAAACAAGCCCATGCATCGGTTGCAGCATAAAGCAATTGACTTTCGGCAAGTTCTTCCTTTTCCCAGTTTGAGACTTGCTGGCTTTTCGAAATTCGTTTATTTAAGACAATAGCAGCTATTTTCCTTAAACTCTGGCTTTCAATATTAAAATACTTCACAAAATCCTGTAAATCAATAAAACTTGAAGGTTCAAAGTCTTGTATTTCGCGCAAAATTTTAATATCATCCTTAATTGCCAGTCCTATTTTATTAACATCCTTATTATTTAATATTTCAACAATTTCTTCGGGCAGCCCGATTTTATTAATACGTATTAAAAAAGCTTCATGCGAAGATGTTAATTGCAGTAACGATACCTGGTTAACTATTCCTTTTTTAAATGAAGGTTTTGTTTCAGTATCGAAACCCAAAATTTTTTGCTCTTTTATTAATGGCAAATAATAATCCAGCTTTTCGAAAGAATCAATAATAAAAATCCCTCCATCGAATTGATAAAGCGGCAGGTCGTTAATTTCTTTATTCGTAATATGTTGATTAAACATCGTAATCTTCGTTATTAAAATCTTTTTGTCGTTTGGTAAAAATCCAGTCATCAATATTTAACTCATCATCCGTTTTTTGATCCTCCTCATCCTCTTGATCTTCCAGATCATCACCACTGTAATAAACCGTATGTATTGCTTTTAAAGCATTCACAAGTTTTTGTCCCCAAAAATCCTCAAAATTAATCTGACATTCCCACAATGCGTCGTTCATCATTTCTTCAGTACCGATATTATATAATGAAATAAAATTTTTGATATCCTGATAAATATCGGCAATATTATCGGCAATAGATGCGGTACTTTGTTCCACCTGTTCGTGCGTTAACGGATCAAAAACTTCGCGGTATTCATCATGATATCCTAATTTCTTTTTTACCGTTGAATGTATAAAATCCCAATCCTCTTCGGAAACAAACTTTTCATTTTCTTCGTCAAAAACAGATTCAAATTTAGTTAGTAAAGAAACTTTAAGGTAAAGTAAAGGCAATATTTTGTGTGCTTTATTCAAAAAATCACGCTTACTAAATCGATATGTGTTTTCTATAAATTTGCAAAATTCTCCGGCAACAGTAACAAATTCTGTAACTTTCTCTGAATAAACAATACTGCTATCAAACCTCTCTTCCATAATTTATACTTATATTTTCTGCACAAAGGTATAAAAGAAAATTTATAATGATATTTAACCCGAAAAATTCATGAATTTTTCACTTCAACCACAAAATTGTGTTAAAGCTCGTAATTAATTTTTGTTAAGATCAAAAGTAATTCTAAACCAGCCTGATTTAGAAATGGTGAAGGATTGCGCCCTTTCCCGTTACCGAAAGTTAAAGTAATACAAAACTAAAGGCCGGCAATGCAGGTTATCATAATACCAATGCAACTAACGGGTAAAAACCCAATCGTTGGTTGTAGATAGTTCTTCGTTAAATAAATAACCTTCGCTATCAAAAGCTTTTAGTTGTTCCGGATTATCAATCCTGTTTTCAATAATAAAACGACTCATTAATCCACGAGCAGTTTTAGCATAAACAGCAATTACTTTAAAATCATTGCCTTTAGCTTCTTTAAAGACAGGCGTAATTATTTCACCTTTAATTTTTTTGGGTACAACTGCTTTAAAATATTCATTTGAAGCCAGATTTACCAATACATGTTT
The DNA here is from genome assembly GCA_964606845.1 of uncultured Bacteroidales bacterium. GTDB lineage: Bacteria > Bacteroidota > Bacteroidia > Bacteroidales > UBA12077 > UBA12077. Next base: position 44,429 of record CAZSIC010000012.1, on the reverse strand, counting down.
TTTCTGACTGGAAAGTTCATGATTGAGAAAATCGGTAATTTTTGAACCCCAGAATTTGTATAAATTTTCTCCTTTAGAATTTTTTAATGAAGTTCCCATTTCTAATCTATAGGGTTGCATTAAATCAAGCGGGCGTAAAACACCGTATAAACCCGATAATATCCTAAAATGATCCTGAGCAAATAACAAATCATTTTCTGATAGGGTCTTAGCATCTAATCCAACAAAAACCTGCCCTTTAAAAGCCAATAAAGCTTGTTTCGCATTCGATGGATTGAAAGGTAACTCCCATTGTAAATATCTTTCATAATTTAAATGAGCAAGATCTGTATTAACATCCATAAGTTTGCTTAGTTCTTTGGATGAGAACTTTTTCAACTCATCAACTAACTCTTGCGATTCTTTTAGAAATTCGGGTTGAGTATATTTTTTAGTCTGTACCTTATTTTTATAATCCAGCGTTTTTGCCGGAGATATTATAGTGATCATAATTTAAAATTTTATGTAATAAAAATAAATTTACACTTTTTACCCTGTAACAAAAAATAATTATTGATTGTTCGATAAAAAAAAAGCGGCGCTTACGCACCGCTCTGGTCTTTGAAAAGTACTGCATTTTTACAGTATCGATATTTAGGTTAGGGTATTGCTAATAATTTCAATTCACGTTCATTAGATGTAAAGAAAAACTAAAAGGTTGCGTTAGGTTACATTTTAATCAAAACTCACAAAAAAAAGGCTGCATATTACTGCGAGCCTATCTTCTTAAATAAATAAAAATGTATCTTTTATTTAAAAATACTTTTGATATTAGCTGTAATCCCAATAATTATTTTATGCTTTACTGTATTTAACAGATTAAAAAAATTATTGAATAACCGCAGCTTTTTGATCTTCGGTAAATTTTAGTTTAAAGTAAAGTACAACAGAAAATATGGCATATAGCGGATATATTACTGCAGAAACAATTGAATTAAGCACAACAGCCCACATACCAATATCATATTTTTGCAGATTAAAAGCTTCAAAGATATTCCCTGTTTCTTGCCAACTATCAAAAAACATTATTACAAAAGGAACCGACATTATTGCTGCAATAACAATAGAGATTAAAATCATAATTAAAACAAATAATACCATTGCGCCTAATGCGGACCAAAAATCTTTATGGGCTAAAGAGAATGTTCTTCTGATGGCTTCCAGTGCATTCTTTTCTTCGGCAACAACAATGGTGCCTCCCGGAAATAAAACGGTTCCTAGGTAAATAATAGCTACAAATGATCCAATAATAAAAGCAATAATTCCAGCCAAAGCACCAAAAAACAAAATAAGAAAAGATAAAATCAAAAAGAAAACCATATGAATGGAATAGTTCTTAATCGATTCACTAAATAAATCGCTAACTGATAATTTAGGTTCTATATCACTTTTCAATATATAATTAACTAAAAAAGCATTCAGCACTCCATAAATAATTACAGCACCTACCGTATAAATTCCCACTTTTCCCATTAAGCGGGACATTTCTCTTAACATTAGTTCCGGTTGATCGGATAGTTTGTATATTTCTAAAAAACCAAGGTTATAGGCTAATAGCTGAATAATAAATACAGCAACAAAACTGAATATAAATAAATTAACAAATTTTTTAAGGTAAATATTAAAAACGTTAGTTAATACCGAATCTACCTCCATTTGTTTATATAATGGATGTTGTTTTAAATCAATCATAGCTTAAGTTTTTATTTAAACATTATGATGCTAAATTAAGGATTTTATTATTATTCATTTAAAAATAAATATTATTCTTAAAAGTTTTTATTGTTATGATTTGCTAATATTCACTTTTTTAGTAACTTAATCATCTTATTATTTATTATTTAGCTTAATAAGTATATTTACTTTCAAAAAAACAATCGTTAAAAAATTATTTGTCAGTGTAATTATTATTTCGCACAAAAAAAAAGAAAAAATAAGCCGATTGTAAAAATTACAACCCGGCAAATTGCTTTTACTTTAATGTTTTTAGTAGTCATTATTAGATTAACTTATGTGGCAACACGGAAACTTCAAAAAAGGGTTAAAATGATAAAAATATTTTTTTCTGATGGTTCAAATTTTTAATATTGAATCTTCTTTTTTGTAAAAAAGTTTCAAAAAAAATTTTAACGAAATGAAACAAAACTTTATAAAAGATATTCAATATTATAAGTTTTGCATGTATGGATTTCTTAAAAACCTGCGCTTTTTCGAGCCTTTTTTAATTCTTTTTTTCCTCGAAAAAGGGCTTAGTTTCCTAGAAATTGGTACTTTATATGCTATCCGTGAAATCCTGGTAAATATTACTGAAATTCCATCGGGTGTAATTGCCGATTCGCTCGGTAGAAAAAGAACCATGATCTTTTCCTTTTTATTCTACATCGTTTCATTCATCATTTTTTTCTCATCAAAAGAATACACAATTTTTATTATAGCCATGCTTTTTTATGCTTTAGGCGATGCCTTCAGAACAGGTACACACAAAGCCATGATTTTTAAGTATCTTGAAATTAAAGGATGGAAAAATCAACGGGTTTATTATTATGGACATACAAGATCGTGGTCGCAAATGGGATCGGCAGTTTCGTCGCTTTTAGCTGCATCCATTGTTTTCTATTCGGGAAATTACCAGTCTATTTTTATTTACTCTACAATACCTTATCTTTTGGACCTAATATTAATCGCCTCTTATCCAAAAGTGCTTGACGGTCAAAGCAGTAAACTAAAAATAAAGGATATACAAAAAAAATTTATTTCGGTAACTAAAGATTTTATTTACTCTTTTAAAAAGATACACATTTTACAAGCTATTGCTAATTTGTCAGTACATAGCGGCTTTCATAAAGCTATAAAAGATTATTTACAACCAGTTGTTCAGACTTTTGCCCTTTCGATTCCTGTTATTGTGGCATTACAGGAGAAACAACGTACAGCAATCAGTATCGGTATTGTTTATTTTATTGTTTATATTTTTACTTCAATTGCTTCAAAAAAATCCGGACGTTTTACAGAAAAACTTAAATCAATGCCAAAAGCCCTGAATATAAGCCTCTATGTTGGCTTCTCACTGGCCTTGTTCAGCGGTATATTTTACCACTTTAATTTCTATTTTCTTTCGATCGTTTTTTATATTTTAATTTACATTATTGAAAACATACGCAATCCTATAGGTGTTGCTTATGTTAGCGAATTATACAGTAACGAAATTTTAGCCACAGCCCTATCAGCAAACTCTCAGGCAAAGAGTTTAATAGCTGCAATAATAGCTCCTGTGTTAGGCTTTATTGCCGATAAATTTAATGTTGGGGTTGCACTTGCTATAGTAGCTTTGTTTTTAATGCTAACATCTTTTTCATACCTGGCAAAAAATAACATTAATCAAAATATTGAAGATATTTAATGGCTTACAAAAACAATTTTTTAAATATTATATAAAATTTAGTAAACATGAAAATAGCACTCTTTATTGGTTTTGGTGGATTTTTAGGAAGTATTGCCCGTTATTACATTTCAAAAATAAATTTAATACCCGCAATATCAATGCTTCCCATAGGTACTTTATTGGTTAATATTGCCGGCAGCTTTTTCCTTGGGCTTTTAACAGGCATTGCCGACCGCTCCATCCTTTTAAGTCTGGAATGGCGTATGTTTTTAATGGTTGGTTTCTGTGGGGGATTCACTACATTTTCAACCTTTGCAGGAGAAAATTTATTAATGATGCGCAATGCTAATTTTCAGGGTATGTTTTTATATACTTCTTTAAGTGTTTTTTTAGCATTTCTTTTTGTATATTTAGGTTATAATCTTTCAAAAATATTGTAATGCATAAAAATAAGAATAACAAATTACTAAGAATATTTGTAAGTAGTACCGATCGTATTTCCGGTGATTTATTATACGAAAAGATTGTTTATATGGCAAAAGAACAAAATCTGGCCGGAGCTACTGTACTTCGAGGTGTATTAGGATTTGGTGCCAGCTCTGTAATTCATTCATCCAAATTCTGGGAATTAACAGAAAAACTTCCCATGGTAATTGAAATTATTGACGTAGATAAAAAAATCCAAAACTTTTACAAACAAATAGAACCATTGTTGAAAGAAATGCCTAAAGGGTGTTTGGCAACAATCGATCCGGTAAATGTTCTATTGTATAAACCAGGGAAAAAATAATCATTCCATATTTATCAATAAAATGATCTAATATGGAAATCTGGCCAATGGTGCAATATCCTGGGAAGCAAAATCTTTATTCAAAAATTTATAATAACCGGTTATAGCTATCATTGCTGCATTATCGGTTGTAAACTTAAATGCTGGAATATAAGTTTCCCAACCATAAATATTAGCTTTTTTTAATAATGCATTTCTTAATCCGGAATTAGCAGAAACGCCACCAGCAACGGCAATCTGTTTAATGCCGGTTCGTTTAGAAGCCAGTTCCAGCTTTTCCATTAGAATATCAATAATAGTATACTGAATACTGGCACATAGATCATTCATATTATTTTTTACAAAATCAGCATCCTTTTTTATTTCATCTCTGATAAAATATAAAAATGATGTTTTAAGCCCGCTAAAACTGTAATCTAAATCTTTAATTTTAGGCTTACTAAAAGTAAACGCCTCATTATTTCCTGGTTTGGCATTTTTGTCAATGACAGGTCCTCCAGGATAAGGCAAACCAATAACCTTTGCACATTTGTCAAAAGCTTCGCCCGCAGCATCATCAATAGTCTGCCCAATAATTTCCATATTCAAATAGTCTTTAACTACAACAATTTGGGAATGTCCACCGGAAACCAGTAAACATAAAAAAGGAAATTGTGGTTGTTTATTTTCTTTTTCAAGTTCTTTAATAAAATGTACTAAAATATGAGCTTGCAAATGATTAACTTCGACCAAAGGAATATTCATTGCCAAAGCAAAAGATTTAGCAAATGATGTTCCCACAAGTAAAGAACCTAATAATCCGGGACCGCGTGTAAATGCAATAGCACTAACTTCTTCTTTGCTAACACCGGCGGTTTTTAAGGCTTGATGAACTACAGGTATTATATTTTGTTGGTGCGCTCTGGATGCCAGCTCTGGAACAACGCCTCCATAAGCTTTATGAACTTTCTGATTAGCAATAAAATTTGATAAGATATAACCGTCTTTAATTATAGCTGCCGAAGTATCGTCACATGATGATTCAATCCCTAATATCGTAATGCTCATTTATTATCCCGATTTTAAGTTTTTTATAATTTTTTTTATTTCTTTTGCGTTAACTATTTAATGGGCAAAAGTATTAAAAAAATATATAAAATATTAATCATTATTTTACTGGTAATTATTGCTATACCGGTAACAGCTTATTTTGTTCTGCAAAACAACAAAGTACAAACTTATATTACCCAGCAAATAGCCCAAACCGTTTCTGAAAATTTAAATGCTAAATTTAAAGTCGAATCTGTAAATTACCGATTTTTCAACAAAATAGTACTTCATAATGTTTATGTTGAAGATCAAAACCAGGACTCGCTACTATTTGCCAACGAGTTAATTACTCACTTGCGAAAGATTGACCGCAAAAACCGGATTGTTGATATTAATAATATTAACCTCGTAAATGCACGCTTTTATTTAAATAAACCAGATTCTCTCCAACCTGTTAACCTGAAATTTATTGTTGATGAAATTAAACGTGACAGCACGAATACTAAACCAAGATGGGAAATTAATTTTAGGAATATCGAAATGCATCAGTCAATATTTCGTTTTCGTAATTATAAAGACTTAAGTAAGCCCTATGGTGTTGATTTTAGCAACCTCATTTGCTATATAGATGATCTGGAAGTTAAAAATCTTAAAGTAAAAGATCAAGTTGCACATTTCTACATTAAAAAGTTGAAATTCACTGAACAAACAGGATTCCAGGTATATAGCATAAAAACTAATATGAGTGTTGGCAAACAGCACATGTTGTTTAAGAATGTTAAAATAAGAACACCTCATTCGTTTATTTATTCTGATTCAATATCATTCAATCATAATAATTTTGAAGATTACAAAGAATTTGATCAATTGGTTAAATTAGATTTTGCATTTCGCGAATCGAATGTAAGTCTCCGTGATGTTGAATATTTTGCTCCAACGTTAAAAGATATTGATATTAACCTGGTACTTTCAGGACGTATACATGGAAAAGTCAGTTCTTTAAAAGGAAAAGACGTAAAATTTTTGATTGGAAAACAAACCGAGCTAATTTCCGATTTTGATTTCAATGGGCTACCAAACATCGACGAAACATTTATATATGCTAATTTCAAAAAATTTACTGCATCAGCCAAGGATTTCGAAATCATTAATAAGTTTACCAAAAACAATAATAAATTCTCAATTCCTGAGAATTTTAATAAACTGGGAATCATTAGTTATCAGGGAAAATTTACTGGTTTTATTGATGATTTTGTTACTTACGGTAAATTTATAACAGATCTTGGAAGTGTTTCAACCGACCTTTCTCTTAAGCCCGACACATCAAGAACACTTGCTTTTGATGGAAAGCTACAAACTACCAATTTTAAGGTTGGAGATTTAGTTGAAAACAATAAAGTAGTTGGAAAAATTACGATGAATGCTGAAATTGATGGAATCATTGGTCGCGATAAAACCATTAAAGCTAATACTGATGGAACCATTAAAAATATTGAAATCAACAATTACAATTATCAAAATATTAACATTGACGGTTTTTTAACCGAAAAAACTTACGACGGTATTTTAAGCATTATCGACCCAAATATTGAACTGGATTTTGCCGGAAATATTGATTTTTCTGATGATATCCCTGTATTTAACTTTACAGCAGATGTTCCCAAAGCTAAACTCTACGGATTAAATATTGATAAAAAAGATACTACTTCGCTTTTATCATTTAATGTAAATGCCAATTTTAAAGGAATAGATATTGATCATGCCGAAGGAGAAATAAACTTTTCCGAAGCTGAACTGATTAAGTTTAATCAAAGCATGAATTTCGACACCCTTAAAATTATATCAGAACATTTAAATGATACCCATAAAATTACTTTAAATTCTGATTATATTGACGGGGATTTAACAGGAAGTTATCAATCATCAACCCTTTTTCAATCTTTAAAAAACTTATTTTTCAATTATGTCCCTGCATTGATTACACAACCTACAGACACCACAAAACTGAATTTAGATAATAGTTTTCAATTAAATTTAAATTTAAAAAATACAAATCTTATCACCCAATTTTTCATTCCTTCGATTACTTTAAGTGACAGCGCTTATCTGAATTTAAAATATTTTGCTTCTAAGCAGCAATTAATTCTAAATGCACAATCAAAAAGAACCACTTTTAAAAATCATACATTCGAAAACCTTTTTGTAAAAACCATGTCGAACGACAGTATTTTTACTGCTTCAACTAAAACCAGCAGCGTACTGTTAAACGAGTATATTTACCTTGAAAATTTTAAAACTACTTCGATCACCAGCAATAATGAAATTAATTTAAAAATTGATTGGGATAATGATGATAATGATGATGATGAATACAAAGGCAAAATTTTAGCCTCTACGGTTATTAAACAAAAAGAAGCTTACGACGATCCATCCTTTAATATAACTGTTCTTCCATCAAAAGTAATTGTTCGCGATTCTATATGGAACATCAATAAATCAACTTTAAAAATTGATAGTACAGCTTTTACTATTAACCACTTTACAATTAATCATAAAAATCAGTATTTTAAAGTAAATGGCAAAATTTCCGAAAATCCTGAGGATTCTCTATTCCTGAGCTTTGCTGATTTAAATTTATCTCACGTCAACATCATTACGAAAGACAAAAATTTATATTTTGACGGCAAGATTAATGGCAATGCGAATTTTTCAAATCTATATCAAAACCCACTGTTTCACTCTAAAATAATAATAGATGATTTTAAATTAAACAACGAATTATTAGGTTATACCCAAATTTTTACTACCTGGATAGAAGAAAAAAAAGCCATTAATCTGGATGCATATACACAGCAAAATAATTTAAAAAACTTTACTATTTCAGGAAATTATTTTCCAGGAGATCAAACAATCGATTTTGGAATAGACTTAAATCAGTTAAACCTTTCTGTTCTTAATCCATTCCTGAGCAGTTTTGCATACGACATTTCAGGAAAATCATCAGGCAATGTTAAAATGAAAGGGACTTTAAACAAACCCTTATTCAATGGCAATTTGGAGTTAGATAATTCTTCAATGACTATCGATTATATAAAAACAAAATATCAATTTACAACAGAAACAACCATTGAAAATAACACGCTAATTTTTAATAATACCAATATTTTTGACAATTCTGGGAATGAAGCTTTAACAAATGGCTATGTAAAATTTGGACCACAAAAAAACATAAGTTTTAATTTTGATATTAACACAGATAATATACTAGCCTTAAACACAACAGGTATAGATAATGAAATTTTTTACGGTACTGCATTCTTGTCAGGGGTTATAAATATTTCCGGAAGTAATTTAGGCGATGTTTTTGTTGATATTTCGGGAAGAACAGAACGTAATACTAAAGTCAACATACCTCTTTCCAGGTCTGAATCAGCCGAAGAATCAGGGTTTGTCACTTTTATCAACAATCAAAAATCCGATGAAGATATTGATGAATACAGCATGGACCTCTCTGGATTTGGGTTAAATTTTGACCTGGAAGTAACTCCCGAAGCAGAAGCTCTACTGATATTTGATTCAAAAATTGGTGATGTAATAAGAGCTAGAGGGGAAGGAAACCTTAAAATGGAAATTGATGCCAATAATAACTTTAACATGTTTGGCGATTATACTATTGAAGAAGGAGATTACCTTTTTACGCTTCAAAATGTTATTAATAAAAAATTTGAAATCGAGCGTGGTGGTACAATCTTATGGAGTGGAGCACCATATGATGCAAATTTAGATATCGAAGCAATTTATAATTTGCGTACCCAGTTAACCAATCTCTTTCCCGAAGATTCAACCGATTTTTATCGAAGAAGAATCCCTGTTGAATGCCAGATTTTTTTATCTGATAACTTAATGAACCCAAATATAAGGTTCGATATCAATTTACCTACTGCTGATGACGAAATAAACACACGGGTCAAATCTGCCATAAATACCCAGGAAAAATTAAACAGGCAATTTTTATCTTTATTGGTTCTCAACTCATTTATGCCTGAACAACAGCAAGGCACTTCTAATTACCTTGCTGAAAGTGGAACTGCCGGACTGGGTTCTGTTACCACAAGCGAGCTTTTATCAAATCAGCTTACTCACTGGCTTTCTCAAATAAGCGAAGAGTGGGATATTGGTGTAAATTACAGGCCGGGCGATGAAATAAGCCGCGACCAGGTTGAAGTAGCTCTCTCAACTCAGCTCCTAAACGATCGAGTTATCATCAATGGAAACCTTGGATACGGAGGGCAAACAACAGAACAAACTACAAACCTGGTTGGAGATTTCAGGGTTGATGTAAAATTAACTAAAAACGGAAAGCTTAGATTAAAAGCTTTTAACGAAACAAACGACCGGATTCTCTACGAAAATGCTCCCTATACTCAAGGAGTCGGAGTTTTTTACAGAGAAGAATTTAATTCGTTTTCAGAATTACTAAATAAGTTTTGGAACAATTTTAGCAGAAAGAAAAAAGATGAAGAAAATTAAATATTTAATTCAAAGTATTTTTACATTTGAACATATTTTAATTTAGATTTAAACGTTAATAAACAGAATTATAATTAACAATTTATGAAATAAACACATGAAAAACCTATTCTTATTACTACAAATAAACTTAACAGACAGTATTGCGACAGCAAACGAAGAAACTGGTGAATTAACACTTTCTTATTGGGAACTTTCACTCAAAGGTGGCTGGATTATGATCCCAATTGCAATTCTTTCTGTTGTTGCTGTTTACATTTTTGTCGAAAGATATTTAGCAATAAAGAGGGCATCGCAAACAGATGTTAATTTTATGAATAAAATAAAAGATTATATACACGATGATAAGCTTGATTCTGCTTTGGCATTATGCCAGTCGACCAATAGCCCGGTAGCACGGATGATTGAAAAAGGGATGCAACGTATCGGCCGCCCTTTAAATGATATTAATGCGGCCATTGAAAATGTAGGCAATCTGGAAATATCAAAACTGGAAAAAAGTTTACCAACACTGGCTACAGTGGCCGGAGCAGCTCCAATGATAGGTTTTTTAGGAACGGTTATGGGTATGATCAGAGCATTTTACGACATGGCCAATGCCGGAAACAATATTGATGTGGCGCTATTATCTAATGGTATTTATACGGCTATGGTAACTACCGTTGCCGGACTCATGGTGGGTATTATCGCTTACCTGGCTTATAATATTTTAGTAGCAAAAGTAGAAAAAGTAATCTTCCAGTTAGAAGCTAACACTTCTGAATTTATGGACTTACTTAACGAACCGGTTGAGTAAATTTAAAATAACCGACTATGGCTTTAAAAAGAAGAAGTAAGGTAAATCCAAATTTCAGCATGTCGTCGATGACGGACATTGTATTTTTGTTATTGATATTTTTTATGGTAACATCAACTTTAATTGCTCCTAATGCACTAAAATTATTGTTACCACAAAGTTCGCATCAAACATCGGCATCGCCGATTGCTACAATATCTGTATCTCAGGACCTAAACTTTTATGTTGGAACAACACAAGTCCCATTTGAAGATATTGAGGGTTTGTTACAATATCGATTTAGTGATGAAAATATTGAAGAACCAACCATTTCTTTGCATGTACACAGGACAGTACCCATGCAGGAAGTAGTAAAGATTATGAATATTGCAAAAGACAACAGGTGGAAATTAATCCTTGCAACAACAGCAAAATAAAGGATTTTAGATATGTCGGAATTTATTAAAAAACATAAAGCAGGAATTATCGGAACAATTATTTTTCATGCAATAATTGTTACCCTTTTCATGCTTTTCGGGTACTCTACACCCTTACCTTTACCCGGCGAAGAAGGAATTTTAATAAATTTTGGCGATGATGAATTGGGTTCAGGACAGGAGGAACCTCGCTTATCAGAACCTGTAAGACAACAAACAGTAGAACAAAGCAGGGAGTCAACAGAAGAAGCATCGCCTTCACCAACAGAAGATGGTTCCATTACCCAGGATTTTGAAGAAGCTCCAGCAGTTAAAGAAGAAGGTAAAAAGCAAGAAACAGAAGAAGTTAAAAAAGAAGTAAAACCTGAACCACAGGAAGAAAAAACCGAAGAAAAGAAAGAAGAAGAACGCCAAGTGAATGAGCAAGCCCTTTTTCCTGGCCGCGAACGAAATAATGAACAAAGCACAAGTGAAGGAATCTCAGAAGGAGAAGGAAACCAGGGTGCAACAACGGGTTCTACTGAATCGGATAATTATTCTGACTTAAACAGTTCCGGAGGAACCGGAATTAATTATAGCCTTGAAGGAAGAAATCCAGAATCTCTGCCAAAACCGGAATATAACTATCAGATTGAAGGGAAAGTCGTAGTGGAAATTACCGTTGATAAACATGGTAATGTAACCGATGCAAATCCTGGTGTTAAAGGGAGTACCACATTAGAAGCCAGCCTGCTTACCGCAGCTAAAAAAGCTGCTTTAAAAGCCAAATTTGACCGCAAACCCGATGCTCCGGCATACCAGAAAGGAACGATCACTTATCATTTCAGGCTTCAATAATATTAAAAAGCTCCCAATAATTTTAACGAAGAGATAACCAGCGCTACCAGCAATACGTAGCGGGCAAATTGCGGCCCTCTTTTTACCGCAACACGGGTTGCAACAAAAGCACCTAACATATTGCCAATCCCCAATATTAGGCCAATTTTATAATCTACCTGATGGTTTAATACAAAAACAACAAAAGCAAGTGTATTATAAATCAGAACAATAAACAATTTTAACGCATTAGCTTTTACCAAATCAACACCTACCGTTAACACCAACGCAGCAATTAAAAAAAATCCGATACCGGCCTGTATAAATCCGCCATACAATCCGATGGCAAAAAATATTACGAATTGCATAATTGTAGGTTTCACCATCGTTTGCTCTTCGGGTGTTTTTAGCCATTTATCCGGTTTAAAAAGGATAAAGAAAAACATAAGCACCAGCATGATGCCGATTATTTTCTCCAAAACCTCGCTCGCCACATTAACGGCAACTAAAGCACCAATGATTGAACCAATACTTGCCGGAATAACAAGGAATATAGCTTGTTTAAATTTTAATACTTTTTGCTGTCTAAAACTTCCGGTAGCTACAACATTTTGCATCAGCAGAGCAATCCGGTTCGTTCCATTGGCTACATTGGCCGGCAATCCCATAAAAATCAATAAGGGTAATGTTAAAAGTGACCCCCCACCTGCAAACACGTTGATAAAACCTGCTAGAAAACCAACCAAAATGGAAATGTATGGTAACAACTCTTCAACCATCGTTAAAAAATCAATTCAAATACGCCAAATAATTTTAATGCTGATCCCATGATCGCAACCAACAAAACATATCGTACAAATTTAGCACCCCAGCTAACGGCTACTTTTGCAGCTACATAAGCACCCATCATACTTCCTGCAGCTAATATAATTCCCAATAAAAAATTTACCTGATTATTGATAATAAAAACGGTTAAAGCCGGAATGGTAAATAAAAGCGTAAGAAATACTTTAATAGCATTGGCTTTGATTAGATCATAACCAGCGCCTAATACTAATCCGCCTAAAAGAAAAAAACCAACACCAGCCTGTATAAAACCACCGTAAAGGCCTATCACAAAAAAAATGACCATTTGTAAAACGGATGGTTTCCCTTTTATTTTACCAGCTTGTTCTTTAATCCATACATCGGGTTTATATAAGATAATAAAAAACATTACAACCAATAAAATACCAATAAAAACCCGCATAATTTCATCGGTAAGGTTTACGGCCCATATTGAACCTGCTATGGCCCCAATAATACTCGGAATAGCAAGCCATAAACCGGTTTTAACATCCAGCACTTTCTGCTTTTTAAAACTTCCCGTAGCTACAATGCTTTGAAATAAAATACCAATCCGGTTTGTCCCGTTGGCTACATTGGCAGGTAAGCCCAAAAACATTAACATAGGTAACGTAAGCAATGAACCACTTCCGGCCAGGGTATTAATAAATCCGGCGACAAACCCAATGCCTACAACCGCTAAAATAATATACCATTCCATATGTAAAATTTTAAAAGATGTAAATATAGTAAATAAGAAATACAAAAAATCACTTGATAAACACATAAAAAAATCATATTGCAAAATCCAATCATAAAAAAGATATTTAGGTCTGATTAACTTTTATGCTTATAATATTTGAAAACCGGCATTTAAAATTGTAAATTTACTTTAAGAATATTAAACATTTTGCTCACTAATAAATAGTTAAATTCTCATGGATACGAAACATTTTAAACACATAAAAAATGAGAATGAGCGATTAAAAAAGAAAATACGGATAAAAAGATAGAACGCTGATAACGCAGATACAAGCATCGCAGATAAAAACGGATAAAATGATATGTTATGAAACTTTTACATGAATACAAGCAACACGGATAATAACAAATAAAAAATCAGTGATAATCAGCGGTTGGAGATTAGCGTAATCCGCATGCAAAAAAAAAGATAGAACGCTGATAACGCGGATAATAGCGGATAAAAAATCAGTGATAATCAGCGGTTGAAAATCCGTTTTATCAGCGTGCAATTAAAAAGGTATTAGAACGCTGATAACGCAGATGCAAGCAACGCGGATGATAGCGGATAAAAAATCAGTGATAATCAGCGGTTGGAAATCCGTTTTATCAGCGTGCAATTAAAAAGGTATTAGAACGCTGATAACGCAGATGCAAGCAACGCGGATGATAGCGGATAAAAGATCAGTGAAAATCCGCGTTCGGAGATTAGCGTAATCTGCGTGCTAAAAAAAATAGAACGCGGATAAAGACAGATAAGAATAAAAAGAATTGTAACAAATTCAGTACAATATGAAAACAAAACTGCCGGAATTTATCGACTTTGAAAAAGTAAACAGCCTGCTCGAAGGATTCAACAAAACCACCGGCTTTGTAACTGCTATTTTAGATTTGGAAGGGAATGTTTTATCCAAATCAGGCTGGAGGCAAATTTGCACCGAATTTCATCGTATCCATCCCGAAACCACGAAAAAATGCACAAAAAGCGACACGGAACTGGCCAATAATATGGCTGAGGGCAAAAAATACCATTTTTATAAATGTTTAAACGGACTGGTTGATGTTGCAGTGCCTTTAATTATAAATGAAGAACATATTGCCAACCTCTTTTCCGGGCAATTCTTTTTTGAGAAACCCGATCGTGATTTTTTTAAAAAGCAGGCCGAAAAATATGGGTTCGATGAAAAAAAATACTTACAAGCTTTAGATAAAGTACCGGTTGTTTCAGAAGAAAAAGTCCGGAAGGCCATGGATTTTTTACTGAATATGACACAACTTATTAGTGAGATAACATTACATAAACAACAACAATCCGAGCTGAATAAAGAACTCAAAGAAAGCGAAGAACGACACAAAAGTTTATTTGATAGCATTCGGGATGCTATTCTGGTAACTAATACAAACCGTAAAATTACACAATGCAACCCAGCATTTATTGAATTATTTGGATACAGTAAGGAGGAAATAATAGGAAAAGAAACTTCGTATATCTATAAAAATTTAGAGGAATTTAAATTAATGGGGCAAAAAATCAAAGAAAATATGGATAATCCAAATTTTCTTTTGCCGGTATCCTATAAAAAGAAAAACAGAACTGTTTTTATTGGTGAAACCAATGTTTTTTATTTAAAAAACAGCAAGGGTGAAATTGAAGGATTTATTGGCATGATAAGGGATGTTACCGAAAAACTAAAAACAGAGAAAGCCTTGCAACAAAACGAAGAGCGTTT
Organism: uncultured Bacteroidales bacterium; assembly: GCA_964606845.1. Taxonomy (GTDB): domain Bacteria; phylum Bacteroidota; class Bacteroidia; order Bacteroidales; family UBA12077; genus UBA12077. The sequence goes on along the minus strand of CAZSIC010000012.1, from coordinate 29,335 downwards.
TAGAAAAATAGTGGAAGGAGCTCCTGACCCTATTTTTATTCAAACAGAAATGAAATTTAGCTACTTAAATCCGTTAGCATGTAAGTTATTTGGTATTAAATCTCAGGATGAATTGCTGGGGACACCGGTAATGGATCGTTTTCATCCCGATTTTCATGAAGAAATTTATGATAGGATTCATAAGTTAAATGTGGATAGGGAATCGGTCTCAAAACTTTTTGAACAAAAATTTATTCGGGTCGATGGCTCTGAAGTTTGGGTTGAAACAGTTGGAGAACCGATTCATTATGATGAAAAGGACGGTGCACTGGTATTTGTCCGTGATATTACAGATCGAAAAGAAGCCGAACAAAAGTTAAAAGAAAGCGAACAAAAATACCGCACTGTTTTTGAAAATACCGGAACGGCTACCTGTATTTTGGAAAAAGACGGTACCATATCACTAACCAACACAAAATTTGCTCAACTGGCCGGATACCCAATCCATGAAATTGAGAACAAGAAAACCTGGATGGAATTTGTGGTTCCGGAAGATTTAGACAGAATGCGCCAGCAACACGAATTAAGGCGTAAAAACAGGCAGGAAGCACTCAAAGAATATGAATTTAGATTTATAGATAAAAACAAAAAAGTAAAAAATATTTTTTTAACCATTGATGTTATACCGGGCACGGATAAAAGTGTAGCATCATTACTGGATATTACCGAGAAGGTAAATGCTGAAAAGACCTTACAGCAGAGCGAAGAGCGATTCAGAAACCTTTTCGAGAACATGAGTAGCTGTGTTGCTGTTTATCAGGCAGTTAATGATGGGGATGATTTTGTTCTGGTAGATTTTAATGCAGCAGCCGAAAAAGCAGAAAAAATATCAGAAAATGAACTGCTTGGAAAATATGTAACCGAAGTTTTTCCGGCGGTAAAAGAGTTTGGGCTGTTAGATGTTTTTAAAAGGGTTTGGAAAACCGGAAAACCTGAATATCATCCTGTAAAAGAATACAAAGATAACCATATTGTGGGCTGGCGCAAGAACAATGTATATAAACTCCCATCGGGAGAAATTGTTGCCTTATACGACGATGTTACAAAGCAGCGTAAAGCAGAAATGGCTTTAAAAGAAAGTGAAGCGCAATTCAGAAACCTGTTCGAAACCATGGCCCAGGGTGTTGTTTACCAAAACGATAAAGGTGAAATTACCATGGCAAACAGAGCCGCAGAAATTATCTTAGGCTTAAGTTTTAAACAAATGATAGGGAAAAAATCTGTAGACCCGGAATGGAGAGCTGTAGATAAAGATAAAAAAGAGCTGCCTGGTGAAAAACATCCTGCGATGATTGCCTTAAAAACAGGAAAATCAGTTGAAAATTTTATACAGGGAATTTATAATCCAACGAAAAAAGATTATGTATGGATAATCACTAACTCTAAACCGCAATTTAAAAAGGGCAGCAAAAAACCTTATCAGGTTTTCTCAACCTTTTTGGATATTACCGATCGCAAAAAAGCCGAAGACGAGCTTAATAAACTAAAAGAAAATTTAGAATCAGAAGTAAAACAAAAAACCAAAGAATTACAGGAAAGAGTTGCCGACCTGGAACGCTTCCAGGAAGCAACCATCGAACGTGAGTTTCGTATTAAAGAGTTACGCGATGAAATTGAATTATTGAAACAAAATCAATCAAAAAAATAATTTAACCTTAAGATGCACTTAAAATTATTAAATCAAACATATCTTCCGGTGGGATTTAAAGCCAATTTTAAATTGAAAATAATATTGTTTATCTCTTTAATTTGGGTTTCTGATTTTGCTTTTGCTTCCATTAAACCACAATATCATGTTAATGATACCATTTTAGTTGCTTCCGAGCCCGATTACCCACCCTATTGCATTGTAAATGCTGATGGAAAAGCAGATGGATTTGCCGTAGAACTTTTTAAAGCAGCAGCCGATGCTGTTGGCCTAAACGTTGAAATAAAAATCGGAATCTGGAATCGGATTAAACAGGATTTGGCCGAAGGAAGAATTGATGCGCTTCCGTTAGTTGGCAGAACACCGGAACGTGAACATCTGTACGATTTTACCATGCCATATCTTTCTTTGCATGGTGCAATATTTGTAAGAGAAGGAACGGAAGGTATTGAGACGCTTGCCGATTTAAAAGATAAAGAGATTGTGGTAATGAAAGGCGATAATGCCGAAGAGTTTGTTCGACGTGAAAAGTTATCCAATAAAATTTATACCACCAATACTTTTGAAGAAGCATTTAAAAAACTGGCAAAAGGCAGATATGATGCGGTAATTACTCAAAGAGTTACCGGTATTCATTTATTAGAACAATTGAAGTTAAAATCAATTCATCCATTAGATTTACAACTTCCGGAATTTCGCCAGGATTTTTGTTTTGCTGTACAGGAAGGAAATGATACATTATTAACTAAATTAAACGAAGGGCTTTCCATCATCATTGCTAGCGATACGTACGATGAGATTAAACTAAAATGGTTTGGCCCGGATGAAAGTAAGAAATTTAATTTCTGGAAAATAGTGCTTACATCGCTTTATATTATTGTGCCGCTTTTTATTATTATGGCCTTATTTTCTATCTATTATCTCAGGCGGAAAGTAAGTGAACAAACCCAAAATCTAAAGGCTGAAATTACAGAACATAAACAAACCTATAAGGAGCTCGAAAAACAACAAACCCTACTTAAAGAAAACGAGCAACATATAAGACTGCTGCTTAATTCAACAGCCGAAGGCATTTACGGAATCGACAATAACGGACTTTGTACATTTATTAATAAATCTGCACTGAAGATATTAGGCTATAGTAATATGGAAAAGCTCATAGGAAAAAACATGCACGACCTAATTCATCACAGCAAGGCAGATGGAACAAAGCTTAAAGTTGAAGAATGCAAAATTCACCAGGCCTTTCTTAAAGGAAAAGGAACGCACAGCGATAATGAAGTTTTATGGCGTTCGGATGGCACAAACTTTCACTCGGAATATTTTTCACATCCTGTGTTTCATGATGGAAAAATTACAGGAGCCGTGGTAACCTTCTGGGATATTACCGAAAGAAAAAAAGTTGAGCAGGAACTGCACCAACTAAAAAATGAGTTGGAACTAACAGTAGCCGAAAGAACACGAGAGCTTAACGATAAAATTCTTAAACTGGACAAAAGCCAAAAGGCCATGTTGTATATGGTCGAAGACCTGAATAAAACAACCGCCGAACTTAAAGAACAACGCCGGAAATTAGAAATCTCGAACAAAGAGCTTGAGGCATTTACTTATTCCGTTTCTCACGATTTACGCGCACCACTGCGTGCGATTAATGGGTTTGCTAAATTTCTTATGGAAGATTATGAAAGTAAACTTGATGAGGAAGGGAACAGATATATCCATACCATTATGGATAATGCCACTAAGATGGATATGCTTATTTCCGATTTATTAGATCTTTCGCGTGTATCAAGGGCCGGTATGCAGAAAACAAAGGTAGATATGAAAGCTACTGCATTATCAATGTACCAGGAAGTTGCTTCAGATGAAGAGAAAAAAACATTCGAAATAGAAATTGATCTACTTCCACCGGTAAATTGCGATTCTGGATTAATAAAACAGGTTTGGCAAAATTTATTAAGCAATGCTTTGAAATACAGTGCTCAATCAAAAATAAAAAAGATTGAAATTGGTGCAAAAGAAAACAATAATGAATATACTTTTTATGTTAAAGATTACGGAGCCGGATTTAACCCTGAATATAAAAATAAATTATTTGGTGTTTTCCAACGCCTGCACCGCGAAGATGAATTTAAAGGAACCGGTGTTGGCTTAGCCATTGTACAACGAATCATCCACCGGCATGGCGGAAAAGTTTGGGCCGATGGAGCACTTAATAAAGGAGCAACCTTTTATTTTTTATTACCCAAAACAGAACGCACCAATTAATTGATATTTATAAAATAATTTGGTACATTAGATTCTTATTAACTAATGTTTCGCATTTAATTTATAAGAATTAATAAGTTAATTTACATGCACATAGCGTCTTTGTGGTCTTTGTGAATCCCTTTGATGCCTTTGTGGTAAAAATATAAATCGCTGAATATAACCTCAAAGAGCACAAAGTAGGCACAAAGTTTCACTAAGTATTAAATAAAAAATGGAATTGTCAAGTAATTGATAATTAATTGTATGATGGTTTTATAAAATTTACAAAATTTTGATTTATACTATTTTATAAGTTAGTGCGAAACATTAGTTATTAAAGGAGAAAGCATATGAATAATCTTACAGAAACAGAGATACTCATTGTTGAAGATAATAAAAACGATGCTGAAATGGCATTGCGGGCCTTCAACAAAAATAACCTTACCAACAATATTTTTGTTGTTGGCGATGGGGAAGAAGCCCTTAATTTTATTTATGCCAAAGGTAAATTTAAAAGCAGAAAAGATTCTGCAAATCCTAAAATAATCCTTTTGGATTTAAAATTACCTAAAATCAGCGGCCTTGAAGTGTTGCGTAAAATAAAAAGCGATCCGGAGAAAAAAATGATTCCGGTTATTGTATTAACATCATCCAAAGAAGAATCGGATATTGTAGAAAGTTATAAACTGGGCGTTAACAGCTATATTGTTAAACCGGTAGAATTCGACAAATTTGTTGATTCTGTAAGAGATTTGGGCTTTTACTGGTTGTTATTAAATCAATTACCTTAATTAATTTCTGATTGTCCGTTTTTATGCATACTAAACTATTATTTATCAGAAAATCAATTGTTTACCCCGAACCCTAAAGGGAGTAATTGATTTTCTTCTCACCTCTGTCTGCCAAACAGTCAGGCTTTAGGGCAAGGGGCAATAGAAGAACATTTATCTCATGAGCAAAGCGAATAAAATCAAGATAGCTCATTATGCATAAAAACAGACATACATATAAATTTTTATTCTGTAAAAAATTAACCGACATAAAATTAAAATGAAACAAAAAGACACAACCATAAAAATCTTAATTATCGAAGACCTTCCGACCGATGTTGAATTGGCCGTTCGTGAGATTAGGAAAGGAAATATTGATTTCATTTATAAAGTAGTTGATACCGAACCTGAATTTAAAAAAGAATTATCAGCATTTAATCCGGATATAATTGTTTCAGATTATATGATGCCCAGTTTCGACGGGATGAAAGCTTTGAAAATAACAAGGGCAAAAGACAAAATAATACCTTTTGTTGTGCTTACCGGCTCGATGAACGAAGAAACGGCTGTTGCATGTATGAAAGCCGGTGCAAACGATTATGTGCTGAAAGAAAAAATTAAAAGGCTGCCATTTGCTGTTATGGAAGCCTTAGAAAAAAGCCGCGTAAGAAAAGAAAAAGCTGAAATTCAAAAACAACTTACCGAAAGTGAAGAAAAATACCGATCGTTAATTGAAAATTCTGCCGATGCCATTTATCTTTTATTCAACCGTAAATTTGAGATTATTAATCCTTCTTTTGAAAAAATGTTTGGGTATTCGATCGATGAAGTGAACCGTTCTGATTTTGATTTTGCTCAACTGGTTGCACCCGAAAGCAAACCTTACATTGAAGAACGTTTTAAAAAAATGCAGCAGGGAAAATACGTTGATCCAAGATATGAATTTACCGCCATTACAAAAACCGGAGAAAAAAAAGAAGTTGATGCATCGGTTTCATATATTGATTTCAAAGGAGAAAAAGCTGTACAAGGAGTTATTCGCGACATTACCGAAAAAAAGAAAATGATTGAAGCTTTGATTGCTGCCAAAGAAAAAGCCGAAGAAAGCGACCGCTTAAAATCTGCTTTCCTGGCTAATGTAAGTCACGAAATTCGCACACCAATGAACGGAATACTGGGGTTTGCCGATCTTTTAAAAAAACCTGAACTAAACGATGAGAAACAACAATCCTATATTGATGTTATTGAAAAAAGCGGAAACCGAATGCTTAATTTAATTGATGACCTTATTAATATTTCAAGAATTGAATCCGGAGAAGTGGATATTTCCTATACCGAAACAAACCTTAATATGCAATTTAGTTTTCTTTATGATTTTTTCTGTTCAGAAACAGAACAAAAAGGATTGGAACTTAAGCTAAACATGCCACTGCCTTTAGATCAGGCTAAAATTTATACCGACAGGGAAAAGTTTGAAGCTATTATGATTAACCTGATTAAAAATGCCATTAAATTTACTAATCAAGGTAAAATTGAAATTGGCTATGAACCGAAAGAAAATTACTTTGAATTTTATGTAAAGGATTCTGGTATTGGAGTTCCAAAAGACAAACAGGAAGCTGTTTTTAAACGTTTTGTACAGGCAGAATCAGGTTTTTCGAGAGAGTATGAAGGTGCCGGATTAGGACTTTCTATTACAAAAGCATATGTTGAAGCCTTAGGTGGAAAAATTTGGTTAAAATCAGAAGTAGAAAAAGGAACCCAAATATATTTTACGTTACCCGTAAATGCAATTTCCAGCCCATCGATAAAAACTGAAAAAAAAGAAAATGAAACTGAGACAAAAGATACATACAAAAACTTAACTGTTTTAGCAGCAGAAGATGATGAATTCAATTATTTACTTATCGAAGAGCTTCTCCTAGATCAGGGGATAAATGTTATTCGTGCTAAAAACGGACAGGAAACCATTGATATTTGCAAAAAGAACGATAAAATAAACATGATATTAATGGATATAAAAATGCCGGTTGTCGATGGTTATGAAGCGGCAAAAGTGATTAAAGAATTTAACCCTGAAATGCCTATCATTGCACAATCGGCCTATGCCATGGAACATGAAATTAAAAAATTCAGTAAAATTTTCGATGATTATATTACCAAACCCATTAAAGCAGATGAATTAAAGCTGAAGATGAAAAAGTGGTTAAAAAAGGAATAAAGATTGTTTGAATAATTAATTTTTCATTTATTGATTATAAAAAGAACTTGTCCAAAAAGTAAATTTATTCACGCAAAGACGCAAAGTCCTATCAAACACCTCTTAGCGACTTAGCGCCTTTGCGAGAGCTTTTATCATTTAACTTTCAATAAATTCTCAAATACATAAACTATTCTTTAATACGCAAACAACGGGTATTTACTCATCATTTCTTTTACCCGGGCACCTACTTCTTTAATTTTATTTTCATCTTCGATATTAGTAATCACCTGGTCGATATAATCAACAACAGCTGGTATTTTATCCTCTTTGATACCACGCGTGGTAATAGCTGCTGTACCTACTCTTATTCCTGATGTTTGGAATGGCGAACGGGAATCAAATGGTACCATATTTTTATTAATGGTAATATGTGCGTTTACCAGCGTATTTTCTACTTGTTTACCAGTAATTTCAGGGAATTTAGTTCTTAAATCAATCAACATGGAGTGATTATCAGTACCACCTGAAATAACTTTGTATCCACTTTTTATAAATGCATCAGCCATCACAGCGGCATTCTTTTTCACCTGTTTTTGATATTCTTTGAACTCAGGAGCTAATGCTTCGCCGAAAGCTACTGCTTTAGAAGCAATCACGTGCTCAAGCGGTCCACCCTGTGTTCCAGGGAAAACTCCGGAATCAAACAAAGAAGACATTTTACGGATGGTACCTTTTTTGGTAGCTTTTCCCCAGGGATTTTCAAAATCTTTACCCATCAATATAATTCCACCTCTCGGTCCACGCAATGTTTTGTGAGTTGTTGAAGTTACAACATGCGCATATTTTAAAGGATTATCTAATAACCCGGCGGCGATTAAACCAGCTGGATGTGCCATATCTATCATTAATAAAGCGCCAATTTTATCAGCAATTTCTCGCATTCGTTTATAATCCCACTCACGCGAATAAGCAGAAGCTCCACCAACAATCATTTTGGGTTTTTCCTTTAACGCTACTTCTTCCATCATATCGTAATCAACTAATCCGGTATCCTCTTTTACACCATACGATACAGGGTTATATAAAATTCCTGATAAATTAACGGGAGAACCATGCGACAAATGGCCACCATGAGACAGATCCAATCCCATAAACGTATCACCCGCCTCAAGAACGGTCATAAATACAGCGGCATTAGCCTGTGCTCCGGAGTGTGGCTGCACATTTACCCACTCGGCATTATACAGTTCTTTCAATCTTTCACGCGCAAGGTCTTCTGATAGGTCAACAACTTCGCAACCACCATAATAGCGTTTTCCGGGATATCCTTCGGCATATTTGTTGGTCATTACGGAACCCATTGCCTCTAAAACCTGATCACTCACAAAATTTTCTGATGCAATCAGCTCAATACCATTTATTTGTCTTTCTTTTTCCTGCTGAATCAGGTCAAATATTTTAGTATCTCTGTTCATAATGTTTATTTTATTATAATTTCGAAATTAACTTGCCCAAAATTATAGAAATAAACAATGAATAAAAAATTAATTTTCAGGAATCGGAATAATTACAGAAAATATTAAAAATAAACAAATTGGAAAAGCTTTATTTTTTTACAGTTAAGTATTTTTTTATTACAGATAGAAGATGGTTTATTTCAAATGGCTTGGCAATAAATTCGTCGCATCCACAATTTTGACAATCGAAAATACTTTGAGAATGTACATAAGCAGTAACTGCAATTATTGGAACCGAAGGATTAATATCTTTAATTCTTGAAGTTGCTTCAAAACCATTCATGTTAGGCATACGTATATCCATCAAAACCAGGTCAAAAGCATATTTATCATTTCGAAAATAATCAATGGCTTCAGCTCCATCATATGCCCTTGTTATATCAAAATTATAATCGAGAAAGATTTCATGTATTAATACGAAACCTATATCGTTGTCTTCTACGATTAGAATTTTTTTCTCCTCGCTTATTTCCTCCAATTGTTCTATTTTGTTTATCGGTTTATAAACCATCATCCCCAATAATTCTAAAACAATATCAATTTTAATTATTTCGCTATTAACCTGCAAATATTTTTGCCATTATTTTTTGACAAACCGCAAAAAACTATCAACAAACAATCGTTTTTTATTGATAAAAGGCAAAAAAACATCAATAAATATATTTTGAATCATTTCTTGGATAAATTTATGAGTTATTAAATAAATATTATGAAGATACTCATTATTTTTGATTTTACCTCTAATGTGTTAACTTCGAAAGATTATTTTTCTATCTCTATGTTATTGTTTACATTATATTAGCCGCTTTTTATTTTTTATTGCATTTTTTTTTATTATGTGCTCACTTTAAGTTATTTGGTAAAGCATCAAATTTTCATTTTATTAAGCTGCTCAATAGAAGTTTGTTATTATAGAACTTAACAGTTTTTAAAAAAGTAACGTTATTTGTAAATTTACGTTTATATTTATATAAATTTTGATAAACTGTAAATAATGATCAAATCTTTCTATTATTTTTGTATCACTGTTGTTTTGGTATTTTTTTTCCAATTTTTACCAGAAATTGCCTCATGTCAACAACATCCTTTTCAAAACCAGGCTGATACATTATTATCCCAGGAGATTCTTTATACCTACCCCACGCCCGATGAATTACTGGATGTGATTGAAAAAGAACATTTAAACTTTAATAATAAATTTCTGAATCCGGTAAATAATGTTAATCAATACATTAACACCAAAACAAAGAACCTGAACCTTGGTATTTATCTTGCCGATTTAGCATATGCAGCTTTCTTTTCGAAACGGAACCAGATTACAAAATATGTTGATATAATAAGCCAAACCAGTGAAGATCTCCTTATTTCGGCAGAAACAAAAGCAAAAATGAAAGAAGACCTTATTCAAAATATGGAAAATTTGGATTCCATTTATCACCTAACCAATGTATATTATTATGAGATAATGCAGGAGCTGGAAAAAAATAACAGCAACAGTTTAATGATTATTATAAGTGCCGGGACTTATATTGAAAGTATTTACTTATCGCTTAGCCTGATTGATGAATTTTCCGAAGAAAACGAACTAATCAAAAAAATTGCCGAGCAAAAAAATGCTTTTGTAAGCTTGCTAAATACCAGTAAATTATACGAAAAAAATTATTACGTTAAAGAAGTTATTCCATATTTAGAAAGCATTATAGAAATTTACAATCAATTTAAAGTTGAAGATAAAGGTAAATTAATTTTTATTAAAAAACCTGATGGAACAGTACGATTTAAAAGTGCTGAAAAAGTAATTATGAATGAAGAGCAATTTAATTCTTTCCGCAATACCATCAGAGAAATCAGGAATGAAATTACCTTAAATTAATGTTTGACTCTCCTGGAGTCATTTTCTATTTTACTAGATATTTTTTTATAAATATGCAAACCCGCCGGGTTTGTTTTTGTTTTTATTTCAACGCACAGGAATGTGCGTTGAACAATTTTCAGTATCTTCAATAACAATCTCCTCAACAGTTATCATATCAATGTAATAATAAGCAAGCCCGTTTTTTATGATATTGGATTGCAGGGGTGCATTAAAATCTGAAATATCCAACTTCTCGAAATCCGTATCTTTATCAAGGTAAAAGTTGCCAATCGTAATATAGCTTTCACCTCCACTGGCTTTAATGGTATCATGTAAAGTATACCAAATACTGGTTTCGGTAAAGATCGTATCTACAGGAATAGTAACCTGTGGTTTATACTCAAGCGTTTGGTATGTTCTTCTGTTCTTAATTTGTTTTTCAGAAAAATGGATTCCTAAACGGTTAACTGCATAAGTTGAATAAGTTGCTACCGCATAATGTAGCTTAACCATGTAATAATGATCTTTAAGCAAAGGCCTTTTTAATTCTGTCTGCAAATATTCGCGATAATTCTGGTCTTTTTTATCTGCTGTATCTTCAACATGTATCTCAAGCAATACAATACCTGCATAAGCTTGTCCTTCAAAAGCCCATAGGTTACCAATAAAATTATTAGGAACACTCACTTGTAAATTGGTACAACCATTGAAATAATCGCTGGTGCCTCTGTTTGGCATGTACCAGTGCGGAATAAGTTTTTTTTGAGGATATAATGTCATATCGTAAGGGCATTCGTCATACACTTCAAAACTTTGATTGGGCACGAGGTTTTGCGCAAACAAATTTACAGATAACAATAAAAAAAATATTAGATAAGAACTTACTCTCATACTAAAATCCAATTTTAGGTGCTTTGCGCCATAATATATTTACTCCAACACATACCCTGGTTTCATAAGCATCTTCAGGCTGTACTTCTTCGGCTAAAATTGTAATTTCTATAATAACACTTTGGGTAAAATCATTTGTAAAACCTACAGATTCAATATAATCATCGGTAATATTATCGTATAAGACCTCTTTTGAGCGGGCATTTATTATTTTAAAATGTACCGGCCCAAAACCTTCTTCTGCGCAAATACCAATTTTAAAATCTTTCTCGCCATATAACACCAGTTTATATTCAAATGTTTTTTTGATTTCGACCATTGCACTTTTCGATTGCCCATAGGGTTTAAAACTACCATCATTAGCTAACCTGCAAGCTGAAGTTTCGTGAAAACGGTCACAGTATTGAGCATTTACCCTTTTTACAGGAAAAATAAAAAATAGTATAAATAAAGCCGTAAATGCTGAAAGTATAATTTTGTTTTTCATTTCATTTTTTTTACTCAATTAAAACTATAAAATTATTAATTTTTGGATTTTATAATCTCTTTTCTTATAGATTTTATATTTGATTTAAAAAGTTTAAAATTTTCTTTATCGACAACAAATTTAGAACCTCCGGTAAATCTTAGGGTAGTATCATCACTACTTTCCCCTACAGTAGGTTCTTCTACATTCTGTTCTATTTCTTCAAATGTTTCTTTTAAAACATCTAACTGTACCAGGGTTAATCGTACATAAGGATCATCTTCATAAACCCTGGCATATTCGTAAAAATTATCAAAAACAAATTTTTGTTCATACATTTTACCAATAATATCGATATACTCTTCAAAATCATCAACAAGCATTACCGATAAATACAACGACTCAATAATTGCGCCGGTAGCTATTAGTGTAAAAATATTTTCCCTGTTAGAGTTTTCAAGCGTATTAGAAATTTTATAATACAATTCTTGTGAGATTTTTTTCAGGGTATCTTTTTCTGTTAAATTATTCTGTATACGATCAATGATTTTATTTCCCATAATACCATGAATATTAACCTCTTCGGACAGTTTTTTAATTACCTTAAGATATTCCAGTTCGGTTTTAGTTTCTGTAGAATTGCTCAGGTATGCAAAGTCAGCAATATAAACACCCAGGTTAATTGCCTGACTGCGGGTATCCAAATATTTTTCTGCATTGGAATAAGGGTTAATAAATGAAGGGTTAATTTTTAATTTCTCAATAAAAATTTCATCCAACATTTCGATCGGAGAAGGCAAAACATAGATAACTTCATTTGAAGTATCCTTTACAACTATAGCTTCTTTTTTTTCATCTTTTGAGGTTTCAGATTGTTTTTCTTCCGATGATTTACATCCAAAGATAAAAACCATGGCAATCATCCCTAGGGCTAATAAATATCGCTGTTTCATATATATATATTATTTAATGATTAAATTTTTATATTTAAAAATGATGATTAAAATAGTAAATATTATTAGGGAAATCAACCAAATAACCATAATATTAAAATTCAGAGTACTAAATTCCCAATCACCAATTTGCTTTGAAGCCGATAAAAAATGGGCGCGCCCATATTTTGATAAAGGCTTTTGATAAATAGGTTCAATTTTTCGGATTAACTCATTACTATGCGTACTTTTAACCACCGGCTCGAAAGTATTCCGGTTTAAAACCATATCAGCCAAACTATTATTATAAAAGTTACTTTTAAAATGATTATATGCATCAATACCCCCTAATTGTTTTACCAGAGAATTCGTAATACTATCTTTCTGATACATGTGTTTATTGATATCCCTGTTCAATTTTTGTTTTACCTGCTTTAACTCATTTTCAATAACAATTCTGGATTCATCAGATGGTAAACTATTCAAAGTTTCTTCAGAGATAATGATATTGTATTTTTGATGTAACTGATTCATTAATGATTGAATAAAATCAACCTGTTGTTTTAATCCTTCATCTATTCCAAATTTTATTTCTTCTAAAGCGCCTTCAGCCTCAGGAATCACAAATAATAGATCGTATTTTAAATTACTGATTTTTTGTTCGGCTGAGAAATAATGCTTCTGAAATTTATTATCCTTAAACTGAGAAACAACAAGGGCTTCGTAAGCCCAACGTGAAACCATAATATCGCCTATTACCGGAACAAATTTTTCCGACACTACTTTTTCGTTTAATTTATCGTACTGTACCATAGTACCGCTTATAAGAATTTGCGGAACAATTAATAAAGGGACAAGAATATAAACCACAACTATGGAGTTGAATAGTGCAGAAATCAGCAATCCTAAAGTATTAGCAAAACAAGATGTTGTAAATAATATGATGGTATATTGCCAAAACATACCCTCAATTTCTAGCAGTGAATTTCCAATAATAACATATAAAAGGGTTTGAACCAGGCTTACTAAAAAGAGAAACGATAATTTTGAAAACAAATAGGCTGTTTTATCCAAGTTGAGAAACTGTTCACGTTTTAGCATTTTCCGGTCGCGATATATTTCTTCGGCACTTATTACCAGGCCGACGAATAAGGATACGATAACACACATAAACAGGTAGGCCGGTATATTATCGTTTAAAATAAAAGTATATTCACCGGTTACTTTATCGATACCCGAGCGGGTTAGCAATGCTAAGATAGCAGCAAGCACGGGGGTAATAAGCAACGAAAAAGCTACATACTGGTGACTGGAGATTTTGCTTAAAACATTTCGTTTTAAAAAAACAATAAACTGTTTTAATGCTGATGGTTTATTAAAATGCGTTTTAGGCAGTTCGCCCTTTTTCCGTGGCTCAATTTTTAAATCTTGAGGGATTTGCTCTAAATAATAATTATGCCATTGTTTAACAGGTATTTTTCTTTCATGAAGTAAATGTCCCTTACTGTCGACTTTTTTTTCCGACAAAATATTAAATATAGCCTCATGATTTACATTTCCACACAGCTGGCATTTATCCGATAATTTAACAAATTTATTGGCAGCCTCATTAAAATAGTGAACGGCATCAACCGGATTTCCGAAATATACCGGATAACCTTCTTTATCGAGTACCAGTACTTTATCGAACATTTTAAAATGTTCCGACGAAGGTTGGTGGATATTAGCAAAAACAATCTTTCCTTTTGCTGCCTGATGTGTTAAAAGCTCCATAATTTCATCAGCATCGGAAATTGCAAGGCCCGACGTAGGCTCATCGGCAAACAAAATCCATGGCTCGCGGATTAACTCAAGCGCTATGTTCAGCCTTTTTCGCTGTCCCCCACTAATGAACTTATTTAATGGTGTGCCAACTTTTAAATCTTTTACTTCGAATAAATTAAGATTTTTTAATAACAAACCTACCCGTTGAATAATTTCTTTTTTGCTAAGGTTTCCCAGGCAAAGCTGAGCATTTAAATACAAATTTTCTAGAACCGTTAGTTCTTCTACAAGCAAATCATCCTGAGGGATATATCCTATTAACCCCTCAATAAATTTTTGTTCTTTAAAAATATCGTAATGATTAATGGATACTTTCCCATGTTTGGGTTTTAATGAGCCGGTTAAAAGATTAATCAATGTAGATTTTCCAACTCCGCTTTTTCCAATCACTCCAATCATTTGTCCGGATTCTGCAATAAATGATAATTGATGGATCCCATTATTACTTCGCGGAAAAGTAAATTCAAGCTCATGGGCTTTCAACTGAATTGGAATGTTGCTTTCCGATTCAAATTTACGAGCTACCTCATTATAATAAATTGGTTCAATTTTTTCTCCGCCAATCTTAGACCCAAGATAAAATATATAAATATTTTCTGGAAAAACATTAAAATCATCAATGGTAATTGTTTCAGAACCTTTATAGTAAAAAAGAATAATATTGGCGCCGGAAATTTTTAAAAAATAAATATTCCCATGCAAATTTTTACGTTCAATAAAATGAATTCCCGTTTTAGCTATATTTTTACTTCCAACAACCAATAAATGATCTTTTTGCTTTATATCGTATAATTTTTCAAAAATGAAAGTTTTGCAATTTTTATAATCGGCATCGTTAATATTTAATACCTTGGCAATTTTCTGAGTAATAGAATCGATACTTTTATGCTCAGCTTCTTTATTTAATCGTTGATATTTGAATAAAAATTTTTGAAAGAAGAGTAATCTAATTAATAATAAAAACCGGTCGGAAATATCTAATTCGCCTGTTAACTCTTTCGTAATTTGATGTATAAATTCAGATAAATCTTTTTCCTTGTTATTGGAATATTCGTTGTAATAATCATTAAAAAGTACCAAATATTCGTTTAAAATATCAGCAGAAAACTCTTTTCGCAGAAATGACTGTATAAATAATTTAACATTATCTATAAAAAGTAATGGATGAAGCGCAGCAATATACGCAAACAAACGAATTAAACTTTCGAGTAGTAATTTATTCATTGTAAATTATTGATTAAAAATCAACTCCACACAACCACCTGCATTTTCTTTATTATATACTTTCAACTCACCATGATGAAAATCCATAATTAATTTTACGATATACATACTGAGTTCGTTATTTTCATTAAACTCTTCTGCTTTAAACCGGTATGGCGAGTAAATATTTTCAATGGTATCTTTACTAAAACCTTTGCCAAAATCGAGAATAGAAAGCACCTTACTTTTTTCCTTTTTTTGAATTGAGATTTCAATTTTAGTATCTTCCCTGGTATGTTCGGCTGCATTTCGAATTAAAAAAAGAAGCGCTTTAAAAATCAATTCTTTGTCGCCTTTAATCGTAATATCATCAAAATGCTCTTTAACGTCAATTTTTCTTTGTGCCAACATCTCGTTTAACTCTAAAATGCTAAAGCTAACAATTTCAGCTACATCAAATTCTTCCTCTTTAAACGCATAAGTTTTGGAGCTAAGTTCGGTAGTTAAAATGGCCTTATTAGCAAAATTTTCGAGGCGTGAAACCGATTTTTCCAGTAAATCAATTAAGTTTTTCAATGCAAACGAAGCCTCCTGATTTTTTAACAGATGTAATGTCCCAATAATTCCTGTTAATGGAGTTCTTATTTCAGAACTTGTCATATTCAAAAAGTAAGATTTCATTTTATCAAGGTTTTGCAACTCGGTTAGGGCTTCTTTAAGTTTTTTATTGGATGCCTGTAACGCCTTTGTCTTTTCATCCACCTTTTGCTCCAACCACCGATTAACATCTTTAAGTTTATCACGGCTGTCTTTTAATTCAAGATGCGTATTAATCCTTGCCAGCAATTCGGCCGTATCGAATGGTTTATTCACATAATCCTGTGCATTGAGCTCAAATCCTTTAACAATACTTTCTTTATCAGTTTTTGCGGTAAGAAAAATAATCGGGATATCATGATAACGCTCATCTTTCCGAATGGTTTCACATACTTCATATCCATCCATTTCAGGCATCATAATATCGAGTAGAATTAAATCGAACTGATCGGAGTTTATCCACTCTAATGCCTCTTTCCCACTTAGTGCATATTCAACATTGTAGTGATTTTTCTCCAACAAATTACCCAATACCTGCAGGTTTTTCGGATTGTCATCAACGATTAATATTTTGAATTTTTGGGTATTCATCAAAATGATCTTTTTTTATAATTATTAACTTAAATGCCTTTTCAATTTTTCCAGGAAATGACTAAATTGTTTTATTAATGTTTTTTCTTTCTCCACATTAAATGCTTTCGAAGCATTGATTATTTCATTTCCATATTCTAATACAGGGTTATTTTCATATTTTTTACCGAGCGTAACCAACATTTGAGCAAATTCAGTCACAACTTTTTTCGGTTGAATATATCGCATTTTTTCAAGGTACGGAGCACTTTGTTTTTCCAGTTGATCAACCAGTTCAGGTAATAATTCCAGGGTTTTATCAGAGAACTCAAGTGCAGTCTCAGAAATATCCTTTTTTGATGCATCATCAGATATTTCATCATATTTAATAAACTTTCTCAAAACTTTATTAATTATATTAAAATCTACTGGTTTACTTACATAACCTGAAAACCCGGCATTAAACACTTTTTCTTCATCATTATCCAATGTGTATGCCGTAACGGCGATTGCAGGAATTTGTTTAAGTGATGTATTTTCTTTAATTTTTTCATACAACTGATAACCATTCATTTCGGGCATATTTAAATCGATAAACAAAATATCGGGTTTTAAATCTTTTAAAATAGAAAGCGCTTCGTTGCCGGTTGCAGCTTCAAAAATTTGAAAATTATATTTACGGAATTTTAATTTTAATACCTTACGATTGCCCTCAATATCATCTACTATTAAGATTTTTACAGGATGAAAGACTATTTTTTCTTTTTCAGGTTTTGATTTATTTTGCTTTTCATCTGTATCATCTGCAACTTTAATATTATTTAATTTTAATGTAAACTCACTACCTCTTTTTTTTTCACTTTCTAAAGATATTTTCCCGCCCATTAAAGTGGCTAATTTACTTGAAATGGCCAATCCTAAACCTGTACCACCGTATCTTTTGTTATCCTGCCCTTCCATTTGCTCAAAAACTTTAAAAACCTTTTTTTGTTCTCTAGAATCAATCCCAATTCCTGTATCTTCTACGCATATCGACAACTCTAATTGCTCTTTTGAGAAAAAATTAGCACTTACTTTTATTTTTACATGGCCATGGTCGGTAAACTTAACGGCATTACTTACCAGATTTAATAATATTTGTTTTAACCGCAATTCGTCGAGTATTAAATAATCGGGTACTTTATCACCAATTTCAGTAATTAACTCTAAATTTTTCTCTTGAGCACCGAATTTAAATATTTCAGAAATATCATGTATTAAACTGCGGATATTGACCGTTTCATATTTAATCTCAATTTTACCGGCTTCAATTTTCGAAAAATCAAGAATATCATTTATCAGACTAAGCAATGTTTTTCCGCTAGTATGTATAGACTTAACATAATCAACCATAACAGGGTTTTCAAGTTCCTGTTCTAATACATCTGCAAAACCCAGAATGGAATTCATAGGTGTACGAATTTCGTGACTCATGCTGGCAATAAATTCACTTTTCGATTTACTGGCAGCATCGGCTTTTTGTTTTGCCTTTCGAAGCTCTTCTTCCATTTTTATCCGGTAAGAAATATCTTTTTCCAGGTTTCTGATCTTTGTTAAATCATTAATCATTACCACTATATTTTCGCCTATAGACGAAGACTGAAGCTGAACTACTTTTTCATCACCTGATTTACATCTAACGATGGCTTCAAGTGGCTCCATTACTGTATTATTATCCAGCGCTTTTTTAAAATGATTGTTCCATTCTTTAATATGTTTATCTCTATATTCCGGGTCAGGATAAGCTAACTTATACCATTGCTGTACATTAGGAACTTCATTAATATTATATCCAAAAACTTTTTCAAACTGTTCATTTAGAATAACTACCTTATCTTCTAAATCTTTTACCACTATAGGTATTGGAGACAAATCAATGATTCTTTGTAAACGGTCTTCGCTTTTTTCAAGTTCTTGATTAGTTTCTTCCAACTTGTTTAAAAGATCGGTTTTAGATTTAAGCAACTCTTGTAATTCAACGGTTTGTTTTTTAAGTTTTTCGGTAAGTTCAATATTTATTTCTCTTAATTTATATTCATGTATAGCATGCTCTATAATGGTTTTAAGTTTTTCATAATCCCAGGGTTTGTTAACATACTGATAAATTTTTGTTTTATTCACCGCATCAGCTAGTGCTTTAATATCGCTATAAGCGGTTAAAAGAATACGGTTGGGTTCAGGGTTAATTTTTAAAACTTCTTCAAAAAACTCAACGCCTGTCATTCCGGGCATGGCCTGGTCAGTAATAATAAGATCCACCTTTTCTTTTTTTAGAATTTTCAACCCTTCGGCTCCCGACAATGCGGTTAAAACTTGGTATTGTCTCTGAAAATTTTCTTTAAAAAGATAAAGGTTAGCTTCGCTGTCATCAACATAAAGTATGGTATTTTTTTTATGATCTGATTGTTCCATCATTAATCTGAAAATAAATTTCAATAAATTTACTAATATTTAAACGGAAATGCATGCAACTCTTGTTTCAAAAATACGTAGATTATTAAACAATCATTTTTTTATCAAATTAATAATCATAATATGAACAGTTTAAAAGAAAAATTGTTGAACTATTATCTTTTTATTCAAAAAATATAAAAATATCTGAAATTATTTTTTAATTCGACCTAAAAATTACCCGCATGAATAAATCTGCCTGGATAATTACCCTCATATATTTCTCCCTAAGTTTTTTATGGATCATGTTTTCGGATAAAGTACTTTTATCTATCGAGTCTGATCCGGTTACATTATCCAAATTACAATCCTATAAAGGCTGGGTATTTGTTTTTTTATCTTCTGTATTGATCTATTTTTTAACATCTAATTCCATCAAAAAATTTGTGCTGGCTGATAAGCAGAAATCGAAACAAATAAAATACCTTGAAGAATTAAAAAATAAATTACAACTAGCGATAAATACAAGCAGAATTGGTTTTTGGGAAATGAAACCTAAAACAGGGAAAATGTATTTCTCAGATGAATGGAAAGCACTAATTGGGTTTTCTGAAAAAAAGAATAAGCATACGTTTGAAGAATGGATTGCAAGAATACATCCTAACGATAAGGAGTATATAACTAAAGAAATTTCACTCTTCATTAATCAGGAAATAAATGAATTTTACAACGAATTCCGATTTAAACATCAAAAAGGACATTATATTTGGCTTTTGGCAAGCGGAGCTTTAATTAAAGATAATAATGGAAAAGTAGAAAAGCTTCTGGGGACTTATATTGATATCACCTCACAAAAAAGGGTTGAGGAAGAATTAAAAGCAAAAGAAAAACAGCTATCCAATTTAATTGGCAACCTAAAAGGGATAGTTTACCGCTGCCAAAACAATGCGAACTGGACTATGACGTTTCTTAGCAAAGGTATTGAAGAAATTACCGGATACAAACCCGAAGATTTAATAGAAAACCAAAAACTTTCGTATGCCAGCCTTATCCACCCTGTAGACCGTGAAATAGTTTATAAAAAAGTACAGCAATCAATTAAAGCCAAACAACAGTTTAGAATTACCTACCGGATAAAAACCAAAGACAACGAACAAAAATGGGTTTGGGAACAAGGTATTGGTGTTTATGATAACAAAGGTGCACTAAAATGGTTAGAAGGTTATATTGCTGATATTACTGAACAAAAAAAAGCCGAAATAGCTTTACAAAAATCTCAAAAAAAATATAAAGATTTAGTGGAAAATGCGCTGGTAGGTATTTATACAACAAACATTGACGGAAAATTAATTTTTGCAAATAATGCATTTTGTCAAATTTTAGGATATGAAAACCCAGATGAACTAAAACAAATTAATGTTAAAAATTTATACCCGGCAAAAGAGCTAAGAGAAAAATTTATTTATGAAATAAGAGAACATCAACAATTATCCCACTACGAAATTATATTATTAACCAAACACGGAAAAGCAAAAAATGTAGCATTGAGTGCATCATTAAACGGAAACGAGATATCTGGCATGATGATGGACATAACGCATATTAAAGAATATGAGCAACAAATATTAAAAGCCAAAGAGGAAGCAGAAAAATCGAGTAAAATTAAAGATGTATTTATTGGTAATATTTCCCACGAAATTAGAACTCCATTAAATGCCATTAATGGATTCTCCAATATCTTAAAAAATAAGTTCGAAAAACATCTCGATAAGAAATCTAATGAATTCTTTCAAATTATCTCCGATGCTTCATCACGGCTGGAAAGAACTGTTGATATGATGCTTGACTATTCTAAGCTTAATGCCGGCGATATGGAAATGAAACCTTTTTTAATAGACTTAAAAGAAATGATAAAAAAATTACTGTCCGAACATCAAATTGAAATACAAAAGAAAAATCTGGAAATTAGTATCGATCAAAAAACAGAGAATACCAAGATAATTGCTGATGAATATGCTGTTGAGAATGCTTTATCTAATATTATTCAGAATGCTATAAAATATACCGAAGAGGGTTATATAAAAATTACCTGCTCAAGAAGCCAAAAAGATGATTTAATGATCGATGTCGAAGATACAGGGATTGGTATTGCAGACGATTACCTGGAACAAGTTTTCATGCCCTACTCGCAGGAAGAATCAGGCTACACAAGACAATACGAAGGAATTGGGTTGGGGTTATCCATAACCCAAAAGCTGCTTGAGTTAAACGGTGCTGAAGTAAATGTACAAAGCAAAAAAGGAAAAGGTTCGGTATTTAGCATTATTTTCGATAACGAATTTCAAAAAAAGGTTAAAGAAAAACCTAAACCCAAATTATACTTCTCGGATAAGATAAATTCTGTTGATTAATTACAATGGTAACGTAAAATAAAAAATAGAGCCTTTACCCTGCTTACTTTCTACAAAAATATCTCCTCCATGTTCTTTAATAATATTTTTGGTTATTGCCAGCCCAAGTCCTGTGCTTTTCTCGCCGGCAGTAGATTTTACACTCGTTGTTTGAAAGGGATTAAAAATATTTGGGATATCTTTTTTAGGGATACCCTGCCCCTGATCAATTACTTCGGTTGTAAAATAATTATTATTGGAGGTAAGTCTCACCACAACATCGGTTTCGGGCTTTGAATATTTGACAGAATTACTCAATAAATTATTCAGTACCTGCTCAATTTTTTGTATATCAATATTGGCTATAAAATCTTTGGTTTCTTGATTAAAAGAAATATTGATTCCTTTCTGTTTGGCTATTATTTGATTTTGATCAATAATGGCTTTTACAAAATCGACATAGTTTATTTTGGTATAATTTAACTCAACGCTTCCTGATTCTATTTTAGAAATATCCAGTAGATCATTTAAAAGGTTTAAAGAAAAATTACTGGAATTAATAATAACCGATAAAAATTTATTAATATCCTCATTTGAAATTTTATGAACTCTACTGGATAAAAGCTCGGCATATCCGCGAATTGTCCCTATAGGGTTACGTAAATCATGGGCTGCAATACCTATTATTCTGTTTTTTTCTTCGTTTAAAAGATTTAACGCTTTATTGGTATCGGCAAGTTCTTTCTTTTCTTTTATTAATTGACGTTGCAGGTTGTTAATTTCTCTGTTCAACTCAATCATGGTAAGATTAAGCTTTTTTAATTCTTCAATTTCAACCTCTCCAATCATTAACAATTCATCTTTTTTCCGGTACACAATTGATTTTATGGATTGATTGGTTGTAAGATCACCAATGGTTAAAAATCCATCAAAAATTATATGATTCTCATCTTTTTTAGAAGAGACTAGATCATTGAATGTAGGATTTAAAAAGGCTTCTTGCTCTTTACCAATGATTAATTGCTGAAATGCCGGATTAGAATAAACTAATTTTCCATCAATGTTATAAATGGCAATGCATAACGTTTTACTTTTTTGTACAAACGTTTCTATTTCAGCTTTCCAGTTACTTAAAAATAAATTATGCGCTCTATTCTTAGTCATTTCTAATGCATCGATTTTCCGGATTCCAAATTTTGGGTTGATAATTTAACAAAAACTGGTATATTTACTTGCATCCACTCATAATAGGAATAAATTTCAGAAAAAGTTTGATTACTCAATTCTTCTCTAAGAATTTCTATCCAGGTATTTAACTGGGCAGCCCAGTAGTTTGAATGGAAATTTCGGCTGCGGTATGCTCTAAACACCCACAAAACAGTATCTACCAGTATTTCGGTATTAAAATTTTTAAATACCGATGCCATAAAGCGCGCATGGTTTGCATGATTATCTTTCATCAAGTCTAAGTTATTTTCACCCACTAATTCATTAATATCTGGTCTTTTTAACATCTTGTCATTCATTAAGCTAACAAGCTTTTCCTTTTTATCATAATATTCATGGTAACAGGAATCCGATACAGGTTTTAAATATTTTGCTGTTTTGATTAAATAAAATTTATCCATTTTAACTTATATTTTTTATAAACGATTCGGTTTCATCCAGATTTTTTAAGTACTTAACGATAGGAAATTTTCGAATAACCTCCAAACCTCCATGGCGAAATGCCTGTCCACCGGCAATTATCGGAATATCAGGAAAAGCCTCAGTTATTTTCGTAATCATTTTCTCAAAAATGGGTAAATGAAAATAAATACTTAACGACAAAGCAAAAATATCAGGCTTTTTATCTTTGGCAAAATCAATCAGCTCGTTAACGGGCACATTCGCTCCCAAAAAATGTGTATCCCAGCCATTCATTTCAAAAATATCGGCAATCATTTTTATTCCTACCTGGTGGTATTCATGTTCAACACATGCAACAATTGTTGTTTTGCCTGCCCTATTTTCAGATACTATTTTTTCGAACAAACTGTTTAAAATAGATTCAGTAATTGCTGTAGCCAGATGCTCCGTTGCTACCGAAATTTTATTATGTTCCCAAAGTTCGCCTACACGGTACAAAGTTTCTTTAATATACTCATCATACAATTCCTTTATTGAAATATCTTCTTTAAGATATTGATCAACAAAATGATAACTCTGCTTACGATCGCCATTTATTAGGGCAAGCAAAAAATCTTTGTATTTAAATTCATTAATGAGTATACAATTTTCCATACTGCTAATTTAAGTGTGTGGCAATGTTTCAAAAATACCAAAATCTTTTGATAAAAATAAATACGATAAAGATTAAGTAAAGTTTTGTAAATCATAAATTTTACAAAAATTATTCCTCTGATATTTCCAATAAAAGATTCCGGTAAGCCGAAAATAATTTTGATTTGGATACCATGCCCAAATATTTTGCATTTTCTATAACCGGCAAATTCCAGGCATCGGTACTTTCAAATTTTTCAATTACCTCTTTCATCGAATCTTTATAGGAAATATAGGCCGGAGGTAATATCATTAAGTTATTTACGGGTGTATCATACATCTCACGGTCGAACATAATTTCACGTATATTATCCATTAAAATAATACCGTTTAAAAATCCATCCTCATCAACAACAGGAAAAATATTCCGGTTCGATTGGGAAACTACTTTTACCAAATCGCCAAGGGTAGCATCAATGTTAATGGTTTTAAAATCTTTCTCAATTACTGATTTTAATTTCATAAATGTAAGCACTGCTTTATCTTTATGATGTGTGATTAAATCACCCGATTTGGCTAACAGAACCGTAAAAATGGAATTGGGCTCAAAAATTTTTACTGTTACAAACGAAATGGTCGAAGTAAGCATTAACGGAACAATCAATTCATAACCTTTGGTGGTTTCTGCAATCAAAAAGATGGCTGTAAGCGGAGCATGTAAAACACCACTTAAAACACCCGCCATACCCACCAGTGCAAAATTACTTTCTGAAATGTTTAATCCAAAAACATTTAGGGTATGTGAAAATAACATTCCTGTAATAGCTCCTGTAAATAATGAAGGTGCTATAATTCCTCCTATTCCGCCACTGTTTATGGTAATGGAAGTAGCAAAAACCTTTAACAAAAGAAGGGATAAAAAGAATAGATAAAAAAACCATAATGAACTTTGCAAATTCAATGGAAAATTAGTTTCCATAATCGATTCATAATTTTGTGCAAAAATGGCTTTAATAATCTGGTAACCTTCACCATAAAGTGGTGGAAACAGATACAATAAAACGCCAAGCATTAAACCCCCAAAAAATAATTTTCGTAGGTCGGAAATGTTTGCTATCAATTTATCAATTTTAAAAAACACCTTCGTAAAATATACAGAAATCAATCCGGTAAGAATACCAAGAAGAATATAGAATCCGGTATGATTAACATGGTAAGGATCTTTTAAAACAAACTCAAATAAAATTTCATCCTTAAAAAATACATTAGTAACAATTGCACCACTAACCGAAGATATTAATAATGGAATTAACGAAAAACGGGTTAAATCGATTAAAAGTACTTCTACGGCAAAAACAATAGCAGCCAAAGGAGTATGAAAGATAGCAGAAATAGCTCCTGCAGCTCCACAGGCTAAAAGTAGCGTTATCTCCTTATAGCTTAATTTTAGTAATCTCCCTGTATTAGAACCAATGGCAGATCCTGAAGAAATAATCGGTGACTCTAACCCAATTGAACCGCCAAAACCTGCAGTTAATATTCCTCCAATAATTGACGAAAAAATTTTATGTGCCTTAACTAAACTATTTCGCCTTGAAATGGCATACAAAATAGATGCAATATTATGTTTTACACGATCGCGAATAATAAAACGGGTAAACAAAAGTGTTAAAGCAATACCAATAACCGGATAAATGAAAATCATCAAGTTATATTCATCAAAGCCTTTATTTTCAAGTAATTTTTCGTGCAGATAAAATACGGCTGTTTTAAGCGAAAGTGCAGCCATTCCTCCACCCAGGCCAACCAATACACTGAGAATTAAAAAATAAGTCCGCTGGCTCATATGTTGTTCGCGCCAAATAAAAAACCTGAGCAATAAGGAACGCTTCTTATCCATAAAAATAAAAATTACGTAACAATAAAAATACGTATTTTTTTTTAGGAAAGAAACAGTGAAAAAATAGATTAATATTCAGAAACCTGAACCAGCAAATCCCGATAAGTGTTAAAAATTTTCGATTTGGATACAAACCCGACATATTTGCCGTCTTTCATTACAGGGAGATTCCATGCTCCGCTGGTATTAAACTTTTTCATCACCACCTCCATATTATCAGTAACATCAACAATTTCGGGTGGCGAAATCATAACATCAGAAACAAAAGTATCATCATAGCGTTCCCGTTCGAACATGATTTGCCGGATATTATCGAGTAAAACAATACCAACAAATTCATTTTGTTCATTTAATACAGGAAAAATACTTCGTTTCGATCGAGAAACAGCTTTTACCAGTTCTCCTAATGGTTGATCAACATTAACGGTAACAAAATCTTTTTCAATAACACTATCCAGTTTCATTAATGTTAAAACCACCTCATCTTTATGGTGGGTAAGTAATTCGCCTCTTTCTGCCAACCGTTGTGTGTACATCGAGTGTTTTGTAAACGATAAAATGGTAATATAAGCAATGGTAGCAGTAATCATCAGAGGAATAAACAAGCTGTATCCGCCGGTAATTTCAGCAATAAGGAAAATAGCTGTTAACGGAGCATGCATAACTCCGGCCATAAGCCCTGCCATCCCAACCAAAGCAAAATTACCCTGTGGCAATTCAATAAAACCAAATGAATTAATTAACCTTGACAACCAATAGCCTGTAACACCCCCAACAAATAGTGTAGGTCCAAAAATACCTCCTACGCCTCCACTTCCATTGGTTATGGCCATGGCAACAACTTTTAACAGTAAAAGCATGACAAAATAAATTAAAAGTAGCCACTCATTGCTTGTAAAAAAAGAGAAAATCCGGTCTTTAGGAATTCCTTCAATAGTGCCGTTTAGCAATGATTGTAAGGTGGATGTACCCTCTCCGTATAATGATGGAAATAAAAAAATTAAAACAGCAAGCGCAATACCTCCAATCAATATTCTGTTTGTATTTGATTTAATTTTTTGCCCGAACGATTCAATACGCATGGATGTTTTAGTAAAATAAAATGATATCAGTCCACACAATAATCCCAGCAAAATATAAAAAGGGATATTATTTAACACAAAAGGTTGAGTATTTAGAACCGACAAAACCACACCTTTTCCCATTAAAAGATATGCTACCGTGGCTCCGGTTACCGATGAAATTAATAAAGGAACAATTGAACTTAATGTTAAATCGAGCATCAATACCTCAATAGCAAAAACAAGGCCTGCAATGGGGGCTTTAAAAATACCTCCGATTGCTCCTGCAGTTCCACAAGCAAGCAGGAGAGCAACAGATTTAAAGTTTAACCGGAAATAATGCCCTAGATTTGAACCAATAGATGCACCGGTTAATACAACAGGAGCCTCAGCTCCTACAGAACCTCCAAACCCAATAGTAAGAGTACTTGCAACAATTGAAGAATAGTTGTTATGAGACTTTAATCGCCCGTTATTCATCGAAAGTGCATATAATATCCTGGAAACACCATGGCTGATATTGTCTTTAACAAAATATCTAACATATAAAACAGTTAATATAATACCTGCCAGGGGCAAGAAAAGATATAAATAATTAAATCCGCTGTGAAAAAATCGAGTGGATAAAAAATGATGGGTATAATGAACGGTTGATTTTAATAATACTGCTGCCAGCCCGCTTAAAATGCCTATAACAAAACTAAGAATTAATACCAGTTTTCGTTCGCTGATATTTTTATTACGCCATATAAGAATTTTCCTTGAAAACCGTTGTCTCTTCATAATATTAAAACACAGCCAATAATTTTTTTTATTTTTGCAAAATTAATCAATTGTTCTAATCAAACCTGATGAATTGACAAATATCGGAAATAAAAATAATTTAAAATACAACAGGGAAAGTATTTCAACAAAAGGTAATTTTAATCTTCCGAAAATTTACTTAACAAATCCCGATAAGCAGAAAAAACATTGGCACGGCTCACAAATCCAACATATTTTTCATTTTCAATTACCGGCAAGTTATAATGATTGGTCGTTTGAAATTTACGGGCAACATCTTCCATCGATTCATCGGGGGATACAATTGGCGATGGCATAAACATTAATTCCTTTACATAGACTTCATCGTATAACTCACGGTTAAACATGATTTCTCTGATATCGTTAATAAAAACAATACCTTGCAATTTATGATCTTCATCAACAACCGGAACAATATTTCGTTTAGATTTAGCAATTACCTTAACCAAATCTCCCAATGTAGCCTCTTCGTTAATGGTTAAAAAATCTTTTTCAATTAATTGGGTAACTTTAAGTAATGAAAGAACAATTTTATCTTTATCATGTGTAAACAATTCGCCTCGCCGTGCTAACTGATAGGTATATACCGAATATTTTTCAAAAATACGGGTTGTTGCAAAAGAAATACTGGCAGCAATCATTAATGGTAAAAACAGTTCGTATCCACCCGTTGTTTCTGCAATAAGAAATATTGCTGTAAGCGGAGCATGTAAAACGCCGGCAATTAAACCTCCCATTCCGATTAAAGCAAAATTGCTTAATGGCAATTCTCTAATACCAAAATAATTGAAGAATTCAGCAAACATAAGGCCGGTATTGGCACCAATAAAAAGCGTAGGTGCAAAAATTCCTCCCACTCCACCTGCACCAAAGGTTACTGAAGTAGCAATAACTTTAAAAAATATTACCAACAGAAAAAATATAAATACAAAAAGCATATTGTCTTTCAAATCGTAGAATATACTATTATTAAACAAATGACTGTTATCACCATGCAAGCATCCGTTTATAGCATTATACCCCTCGCCATAAAGCGAAGGAAAAAGAAAAATCATTAATCCTAAAGCAACAGCACCAACACTCCATTTAAAAAAGCTGTTATTGATTTTATCAAACCGGCTTTGTATAAATTTATACATCCGGGTAAAATAAACAGAAACCAAACCTGCCAGTACCCCCAACAAGATATAATAAATTAAATGATCGATGGTAAATTTTTGAACAATGGTAATAGGATACAAAACATCCTTTCCCAAAAATAAATAGGAAGTAATGGCTGCCGAAACAGAAGCAAAAAGCAGGGGCAACAATGAAGATAATGTTAAATCAAGCATAATTACTTCAAGCACAAAAACAATTGCAGTAATGGGTGCCTTAAAAATAGCGGACATAGAACCAGCTCCGGCACAAGCAAGCAACAATAAAATTTGCCGGTAATTGAGCCTGAAAAAACGGCCAATATTTGAACCCCATGCGGCTCCTGTGGCCACCGTTGGTCCCTCAAGGCCTACAGAACCTCCAAACCCTACTGTTAAAGCACTGGTTATGATTGAAGAAAACATATTGTGAGGCCTTATTTTACCATTATCTTTTGAAATGGCATAAAGCGTGGTAGGAATTCCATGGCCTACTTTTCGCTTTAAAGTATAACGGGTAAAAATAATAACAAGCAAAATACCTAAGGCCGGATAAACAAAATATAAATAATTTTGGTATTGAATAA
>CAZSIC010000011.1:0-50308 GCA_964606845.1 uncultured Bacteroidales bacterium | reverse complement strand
AATGCCAGCAAGTGAGGGCCTGCAATGATCCCGGTCAATAAATAGCCAACAACGGTTGGAACTTTAATTCGTGTAAAAAGAAAGTTTACAAACGTTGAAAGCGCAAATATGATTACAATATCCTTAAGTAAAGATAATTCCATTGATTTTTAATATTTTTTTTATTCAACAAATTTTTGGCCAATCACTTTTGATTCCGATAAAAAAGAAATTCCTTGTTGGCCATAAGAGCCAATCATAACCGATTGAATTAACAGTTGATCTGAATATTTTCGTGCTCCCCAGTGAATGATAAAGTTAGCGCCTGCTCCACCTACATCTTCAACCTCTTCAACAACAAACTCTATTGATTCTAAAGGCGAGAGAAGTATCGTTGAATCTATATATTCCTTTAATTTTTCTCCGTATGAATCAAAATAAGTAGCTTTTAATAGGTAAGCCGAATCAGTCAGCGAAGTATTTCTAATGCTTATGGTTGTATTAAGCATAAATCTTCGGGTACCATCTCTATGGTAAATATCAGAATAGACCGGTACATAGTCTGTTTCATAATATTTTAATTCCGAATGGTCAATGTCTGAATAGGTGTAAATGTGGCTTGGATGACTACTTTTAGCTTCTCCCTTGGGTTGGTCTTGTTTACAGGCTAAAAAAATCAGGATAAAAAGTAAAGGAATATATTTCATGATGTTGTTTTTTTACAAAATAATAAAAATTCATCATATAATTTTAAAGATTATTACTTAATCTTGTTATTTTAATATAATTTTTTGTTGGGTGTATGCTGAAAAACTAACAGACTCAATCTAGAAGAAGAAGGAAAAAAATCGTAAATTTGTACCAATTGAAAAAAACAGATATAACTATATGAAAGCGAAAGAACCATTATTTGATTACATAGACCCATTAATTGATTATCAAGTGAAAAATGGTGATGCTTTAAGTACATTACAAAAAATTGATGACGGTAAATTTGACTTAATAATAACTTCTCCTCCTTACAATATCGGGAAATCTTACGAAACCAAAACTACCATAGAAAAATACCTTGAAACGCAAGAAGGCATAATAGAAGAGTTGGTAAGGGTTTTGTCTGATAAAGGTAGCTTATGTTGGCAGGTTGGCAACTACGTTGACAAAGGAGAAATATTTCCATTGGACATTTTTTACTATCAAATTTTTAAAAAATTTGGACTTAAACTCCGTAACAGAATTGTTTGGCATTTTGGACATGGACTTCATGCTTCAAATAGGTTTTCAGGACGCTACGAAACAATACTTTGGTTTACCAAAACCGATAAGTATATTTTCAATCTTGATGACGTAAGAGTACCTGCAAAATATCCAGGAAAGAAACATTTTAAAGGTACAAAAAAAGGACAATTATCGGGCAATCCTAAAGGAAAGAACCCTTCGGATATTTGGGAAATAGTTCTTCGTGATTGGGAAAAGGAACTTTGGAATATTCCCAATGTGAAATCAAACCATCCGGAAAAAACCGAACATCCTTGCCAGTTTCCAATTGAATTGGTTGAAAGGTGTGTTCTTGCATTGACAGATGAAAAAAGTTGGGTTTTAGATCCATTTGCGGGTGTTGGATCAACGGTAATTGCAGCGATTAAAAATAACAGAAATGCAATGGGAATTGAAAAGGAAAAGGAATATTGCCAGACTGCATATAAAAGAATTGAAGATTTGAAAGAAGGTAGATTAAAAACCAGACCAATAAATAAACCTATTCACACGCCATCTAAGACGGACAAGATTGCTCAAAAACCGATGGAATGGTTAGAACTTAACTTAAACGGACATAGTAAATGAAAATAGCCCAAAAATACTCCCACTTAAATGGAGAAGAATATTTGATCGTTCACCATAATGACTTGTACAAAGAAATAAAAGATGTAATTGCTTCAATTGACGCAGACGACTTTCGAACAAAAATCAGTAAAGAGATTCGGAAAAAAGGGAACGCACTTTTATCACCTATTGACTTGAATAAAGCATTCAACAAGGAGTTTAATAAAAAAGGATGGTCAGAAAGCAGATATAATTATTATATTACACTCAATCGAGAATTGATGGAAAAATCGATTCTAATGTCTGCTAAGGAACAGAAAGAGTTTTTGTTAGCAAATGGAGAAGATGAACCAATTTACAGTTACAACCAGACAGATTTTGTGAAAGATAAAATTGCAGTGGAAGTCCAATTTGGAAAGTATGCATTTGTAGCTTTTGATTTGTTTGTAAAGCATATGCTTTTTTACTCAGGGGGTGTGGTTAATCTTGGCATCGAAATTTTACCGACCAAAGAAATGCAAAAGCAAATGAGTAGCGGTGTAGCTTATTACGAAGGAGAAGTTTATAATGTAATGAGACAGGGACGTAATAGTCCACCAGTACCGCTATTGATTTTAGGAATTAAACCTTAGAAAAGAAAGCACGACCACCAACAGCCGGTAAACGTAATTGTTGAGTGACGTGGGTTTCAGTGGGGCTGATGCACTATTTTTGCTGTACTGCATCCTGATAATGATACGGCTTTAAATCGGCAACTAAGTTTACTGGCGGAACGATCAATGATGATAAATATTAACGTAATGAAAATAAAACTACAAAAATCAAAACCGCTTGTTTTAATAATTGTTTCACTTTTTATTTTTAGTTGTAATCGCCCAGTAAAACAAGAAGAATATCTAAAGAAAGTATATGAAAATCTGCGTGAAATTGAGAGTGCCTCGTATTCCGTTCGAGTGGAATCGTGGACTCCGTTCGATACGATTCCTTCGTTGGTGACATATCTCTACACGATCGAGATGGACAATCCATTGGATACAACTATTGGCGCCTCTTATGTTAAATTTACCGACGACCGGGAACTGGTCAAATGGATTTACGACGGGCACATGTCAGCAACCTTTTTTCACGAACACAGGGGCGTGATTCTCGATAGTTTTAAAGTTGACCGTGGGCTGGAATTCAGGCCGCTTTCAGCACCCTTTTTTAATTATACCCGAAGTATTATTCATTATATTCTTACCACCGAAGACACTATTAGCCTTAGCTTTCAGGATGTTGACAGCGCGTACTACTACCGGTTAACAATTTTTGAAGACCGCCAGGTTGAATTTTTTGGGAGAGCTTACCATATGCCGGAAAACCCTTACAATATGGGAGAAACAACCTCGCAATACGAGTTGTGGATGGATAAAAAGACCAATCTTCCTTACCGGGTGCGGCGGAAAATGTCGCATGATATTTCGGTATCTTCCGTTAGCGAAGTAGAGATAAACACCCAAAGCCTGGAAGATTTCAATGCCCGCGACTATCTCCCCGATGATTATGAATATAGGGAGTGGGGTGCGAGCAATAAAAAAGCAACGGGCAATCCGCTGGAAGGAAAGGCTGCAACAGATTGGACACTTCAATCTACCGATAATAAGGATATTTCATTTAATGAGCTGGATAGTAAGTTGGTATTGCTTCAGTTTACCAGCGTAAGTTGTGGTCCCTGCCGGGTATCGATTCCATTTTTAAACCGCCTTTCGGAGAAATACTCCCGTGAGCAGTTGGAGGTGATTGCGATTGAGTGTACTGCAAAAAGTTTAAGGGCATTACAACATTACCGGGAGGTGAATAAAATCGGTTATCCCCTTCTGCAATCCGGCGGCAACGTAAAAAAAGATTATCAGATATCCTCTTTTCCAAGGTTTTTTCTAATCGATGAGAACCGGAATATAGTGCATGTTAGCAAGGGATTTGCTGAGGGGCAAACAGATGCCAGCATTTATAAGATCATTCAAGAACATCTTTAACCATGGATAAAATTAATATATCCGAAAAATTGAACCTCTTCGATGATTACTGGAACCCTCGCATTGTTGCTGAACTGAATGGTCAGTATGTTAAGCTGGCTAAATTTAAGGGTAACTTTGTATGGCATAGGCATGATGATGAAGACGAAATGTTTTATGTGATCAAGGGAGAATTAGCTGTTGAATTCAGAGATAAAACGGTTTATCTAAAAGCCAACGAATGCATTGTTGTGCCAAGAGGCGTGGAGCACCGGCCAGTAGCCATTAAAGAGGCTCATGTTATGCTGTTTGAGCCTAAAAGCACTTTAAACACTGGCGACACAAATAGTAAGCTTACAAAGAATAACCTGGGAAAAATTTAATTTTTGTACTTTTACCTTAGCAAAAAAAATTATTATGATGCATTGGGATCAATTGCTTTCTGCCAAAAGGTTTGGGCTGGAAGATCGTGAGTTTAAAAATACAGATGAAATAAGATCGCAATTTCAGCGCGATTACGACCGGATTATTTTTTCATCGCCCTTCAGGCGTTTACAAAACAAAACCCAGGTTTTTCCTTTACCCGGGAGTGTATTCGTGCATAACCGGCTTACCCACAGCCTTGAAGTGGCAAGCGTAGGGCGTTCGCTGGCAAACCTGGTGGCCCGGGAGTTAAAAAAAAGAGATGATATTCAGAATAAAGAGATATTAAACGAGCTGGGCTCTATTGTTTCTGCTGCATGCCTGGCACACGATATGGGAAATCCTCCATTCGGCCATGCCGGCGAAGAAGCCATATCCAAATTCTTTGCCCGCGGAAATGGCAAAAAGATTCAGGCTGCCGTTACTCCCGAAGAATGGAACGACCTGACGAATTTTGAAGGAAATGCCAATGCTTTGCGGCTTTTAACCCATCAGTTTTCCGGACGCCGGAAAGGTGGATTTGCACTCACTTACTCAACAATAGCCGCATTAATTAAATATCCTTACAGTACCGATGCAGGGAAAAAGAAATTTGGGTACTTCCAGTCGGAAAAAGAAACATTCTTAAACATTGCCCAGGAATTAGAAATGAAAAAGTTGAGCGATTCACCGCTGATGTTTGCCCGCCACCCTTTGGTATTTCTTGTTGAGGCTGCCGATGATATTTGCTACGAGATAATGGATATCGAAGATGCCCATAAATTAAAAATTATCGATACACAAAAAACATTTGCTCTCTTGCAGGGATTTTTTGACCCTGATGAAGATAGGGATTTTTATAAACTAAAAGATGAAGTATTTAAAGAAGTAACCGATGTAAATGAGCAGGTAGCATATCTGAGGGCTTCGGTAATTAACCGGCTAATCAACGAAACAGCCCGGGTTTTTATTCAACATCATAATGAGATTATGGATGGGCGGTTTACTCAAAGCCTGATGAAAGGATTACATGGAAAAACAAAAAATGCTTTCGAAATTTGTAAAAAACTGGCTGTAAAAGAAATTTATAAAAACCGTTCGGTGGTTAAAATAGAGCTTACAGGGTTTAACGTGCTTGGAACATTGTTGGATGAGTTTATGACGGCCATTTTAAATCCCGAAAGCAGTTATTCTGTAAAAATTTTATCTGTTTTACCTTCACAATTCTCTGTCGAAGGGCATAATTTTTACAAAAAAGCAATGTCCGTCATAGATTTTGTATCAGGCATGACAGATTTGTATGCCGTTGATTTATATAAAGATATCAAAGGAATTAACCTTTAAAATTAAAGATGATGAGCCATCTCTGAATAATCAAAAGAACAGTAAAAATTTCCGGCTGTATGAGTTTTTTAAACAAACAAGAATTTTGTGCTACAAATAAAGATCAATGTAAACTTGGGGGTTTTAGAATTTGTAGGGAATTTTGATATCAATTGAGGATCGCCGGCATCCCTGCCTGTTGATATTAAATTATCAACTTTTGCTTTTCTTTATTTCTGCATTCATCAATGCTTATTATGTACCATAAAAAATGAAATATAAAGTGTTTATCATATCTTACCGGCTTGAAACCGGTGATCCTTTAAAAGCATGTTGCTTTAAATTTTTTTATCTACTCAAAAGAGTTTACCGGCCTGAATATAATAAAATCTGTGTTTACCTGTATGATCAGTGTATTAAATCCATTGAATCTGTGTTCTGTTTTTTCTTGCAAAGGCGCAAAGGCGCAAAAATGATAATTGTAAAATAGTAAATTGGTTTATTAAATAAGTTGTAATTTTATTGCTGCTGTCTGTTGATTATATGCTGCCTGCTGCTGTAGTCTGCCACTTTATTTTCTATATAAACAAAACTTTAATCTGTAGATACCCGCCTGCGGGACGGACAGGCCTGGTTGATTCCCAACTGCGGACAAGTGTGTATTCATTCACTAAAATAAGTGTTCCATTTTTTTATTATTCCGTTGAACATTCTCTTACTCTTTTCTGTTAATTAATTAACAAATTTTTTAAAATATTTCTAAATAACAACATAATATTGACAATATGCTTATTAACACCAATTATACTAGAAAAATGGATGCTCGCATTAGGGCCTGGATGCGAGAGAATTCTCCGAAACTTTTACGGTGGAGCGTAGGAATTATTTTCCTTTGGTTTGGTGCCCTTAAATTTTTTCAGGGCGTCAGTCCTGCAGAAAGCCTGGCCATAGAAACCATTCGTTTACTTACCTTCGGATGGTTTTCTGATGCTTTGATTATTAACGGCCTGGCTCTATGGGAAGTTATTGTAGGTATTGGGTTAATTACAGGATTTTTCTTAAGAGAAATCATTCTTTTGCTTTTTCTGCAGATGCTGGGTACCTTAACCCCTATTTTCCTGTTTCCTGATGAAGTTTTTGTACAGATACCTTTTGTGCTAACGCTGGAAGGCCAATATATCGTAAAAAACCTGGTACTCATGAGTGCAGGTGTCGCTATAGGCGGAACGCTGGAAGATCCAAAATAAGAGGTTGTTTTTTTACTTAGCGAAATCAAAATTCATTTGTTATACAATGCTTTTGGCCGATAAAAATGGCTTAGCTAATATTAAAAACAGGTGTAATTTTTTCATAGCAAATAAATTTTAATGTAATAGTGCTATTCCAAGTTACAAATTATAGTTTTTTGCTCCAATTTTGGCAGTTAAAAATAGAATAGCTGAATTTTAATCAAAAGTAAGGTGTTTGTAATTAGACAGCTCCATTCCTTTTTTCCGATATACCGATGCTTTTTTTCGATCTTTTGGCTCCCAGATTCTTGATAAACCAAAATATGCATAAGATAAGCGTCCGTTAGCAAAGGGTGTAAACTTTTCAGAAAGCTGAACGGCCCTCCAATAATGTTGCTCTGCAACTTTGTAATTATTGTATTTTTTCTCCTGAACAATTCCTTTGTAAATTTGAACCATCATTTGGAAAAAATCGTTGGAAGAAGGGTTGTTCTCCAGCTTATCGATAAGATGTTCTACCCTGTAATATCTTTCCAGCAAAAGTAATGTCCTGATTCTGTATGATAAGTATAATGGATTTTGAGGATATTCTTTATGCAGCTCGCTAGTAAATCGTAAGCTTTTACGGTAATTGCCTTCGAAGTTGAGGCTAATATATACCAAAAACGATAGCGCTTCGGCATCTAAAAACACCCCGTTTTTCCAGGTAAATTCCAGTTGTTCTAAACCCAGCTCTTTGTTCCCTTTTGGGAAAAAATAGGCAACGGGTTTATACACAGGATGTTTTTCCGGGTAAGCTTCGCGGTAATAATTATACAAACCTGTTGAAAAATTGAAATCTGTAAACGTTTCGGTTAAATCAAAACCATCCCTGGTTAACTGGTATGCTCTGCGAACATATGGGATTACTTTGGATGACTGGTGATTATCGGCATAATATTGCATAAGCAAAAGCCTTGATACAAGGCTTATAAAAGAAGCTTCGGTGTTGTTTTTATCTTTTGTAAGCTGGGCATCCGATTTTTCAATCGCACGTGTTATGTAATCAACATATATTGGATGATAATCGCTTTGAGGTGTTATCGGAAAATGTTCCCAGTAAATTTTTATGGAATAAAATAATTGAGGCAGGGGATGTTCGGGATATTTTGATGATATTTTTTGGTAATACGATTCAAACTGTGTAAAATCATAATTATAAATCCGGTTTAATTGATCTTCAATTTCTTTTACAGCCTTGGAGTCTGATAAAATATAAGGTTGAGAATAAACCTGAATTGAAATGATAGAAAGGGTTAATGTAAAAAATATCCTCATTTTATTTGAGTGGTTAATTCAAAATCCAAAATTATAATTTCTTGGGTATTAAAACAAGGCTGTAGAAAAAACAATGAATGAGTGTTGATAGTTTCAACATTATTTTTTATTACAGCCTTGTTTGTTGTTGTTTTGGCTTGTTTACCCTTTAAACCCTTTTTCTTTATGGCTTCCGTCGCAAAAGGGTTTATTTTTTGACCCGCCGCAACGGCACAGGTAGGTGTTCTCTTCTGTAGCAATTATTTTGCCTTTGTTGTCTTTTAATTCGATTTTGCCATCCACGAATAATGGCCCGTTTTCGATTAAGTTGATTTTTGTTTTGCTCATAAAATTTATCTTTTAGTTGATTTGCATGGGTACTTCCATCAGTAAAATTTTACAATCACTGGTAGCAGTAATATTGAATTTCTTAGTTTCTGTAATCCCCATGGCGTCGCGGGTATTTAATGAGTTGTTTTCAATGGAAATACTTCCTTCGATAACAAAAATATAAACGCCATGATTTTTGCCTTTTAACTTGTACTCACCTTCCCAGCCCGATTTTAAGTCTCCTAAATGAAACCAGGCATCCTGATGAATCCAAACGCCCTGATCGTTTTTATGAGGTGATAAAATTTGAAAAAGCTCATTTTCTTTTTCCAAATCTTTAAGGGAAATTTGGTCATACCGTGGCTCAACATTTTTTTTATTGGGAAATAACCAAATTTGGAGCAATTTCACTTCTTGATTGTCGTTAGCATTAAATTCACTATGTTGAATGCCCGACCCAGCACTCATCACCTGCAAGTCTCCGCTTTTAATAACCCCTTCGTTTTCCATGCTGTCTTTGTGTTTCAAATCGCCATACAACGGGATGGTAATAATTTCCATGTTGTCGTGAGGATGAGTTCCAAATCCTTCTCCACCAGCAATCGTATCATCGTTTAAAACACGCAGCGCACCAAAATGTACCCTTTCAGGATTGTAATAACTGGCAAAACTGAAAGTATGATAAGTATTTAACCACCCATGGTTGGCGTGTCCCCTGCTTTCTGCATTATGTAATACGGTTTTCATAACTAAAATAATTTTCTTTTCTTGGATAAACAATCAATAAAACAGAAAATTTTACTCTTTGATCATGGTAAGCAACATTTTAAATCTGGAAGATGCTTTTACAGCATGTGGTATGTTTGCCGGCATAATAATTGATTTTCCTGCAGCTACCTCGTACGGTTTTTTATTGATAATAATTTGCGCTGACCCTTCTAAAACCTGGATAAGTGCATCGAATGGAGCTGAGTGCTCGCTTAGTTCCTGATCTCTATCGAAGGCAAAAAGCGTTACGTTTCCAACAGGTTTTTGGATAATCTTTTTACTTACAATTCCATCGCTAGAGTAGTTTATTTTTTCAGCAAAATCAAAAACTTCCGAATGAATAATTTTATCTTCCATGGTATTATGTTTTTTATTTTCAAACAAAAAAAAGATCGATTTGTTTGTTTTTGTAGCAAGATATTTACCAGAATGATTGATTTGAGAGAATTTCATTTTTAATTATCAATTTTTTTTTGTATAGTATTATGGAATTAAAAAAGGAGGTATATGTTTTATGATTTTTAAGTTGATGATAAGAATATTGGTTTTTTTAATGTTAATGTTGAATTTTTTTAATTGCAGAGCAGAAAATCATATGAAAGAAATATATCAATATAAAATTTTAAAAGCAGGAGAGATTAAACCCAAAGGATGGATAAAAGAGCAGTTACACCGCGATTTAACTGAAGGTTATATAGGACAGTTTGATAAAGTTCATCATACTGTAACACATAATCTTTTTGTAAAACAAAACAGGCGAAGTGAGAAACAGTATAAAATTGTAAAAGAATGGTGGAGTGGTGAACACGAAGGATACTGGAAGGATGCAGTAGTTCGTATGGCTTTTTTAACGGAGAATGAAAAATATATTCAACGAGCCAAAAGCTGGATAGATCAAATTGTTGAAAATGCCGGCGAAGATGGCTATATAGGAATTTATGAAAACTGCGATGAGCCAACCTGCCGTTTTAATCACAAAAAGGGCAATGGAGAGCTTTGGGCTACAAGCAGGATACTAATGGCCATGCTGGCGTATTATGAATATACTGGTGATGAAAAAGTATTGTCTGCAGCAGAAAAAGCAGCAAAGCTAATTGTTACAGAGTACAAAGACAGGAATTATTTTTCAAAAACCTCCAAAGGAGGAGGTGTGTCTCATGGGATAGGATTTTTCGAAAATCTCGAATGGCTTTATCGTATTACAGGAGATGATATCTACTTACAAGCTGCAATAAAGTTATATACAGATTTTAATGAAGGTAAAGTGCGTGACGATGATTTAAAGCTACAACAGTTATTTGATACAGCAAGATATTTCAGGAAGCATGGCGCACATGTTGCCGAAGGGATTTTTGTACCTCATTTTATAGCATCAATTGAAGATATGCCCGAGCTGAACAAGGCTGCAGCATTGAGTGTCAAAAAGTTAAATTACCATTTAACACCCGGAGGAGCTATGCGCTCCGATGAATGGGTAAAAGGGCGCAAAGGAACAGCTGATGAGCGTTATGAGTACTGCGGCATTGCCGAAATGATCAGTCCGCTGAATAAGATGGTTGCTTTTACCGGCGATTTTCAGCTAGCCGATAAAATTGAAACCATGACTTTTAATGCCGGACAGGGAGCACGGCTACCTGTGCTTAAAGCATTATCGTACCTAACATCCGATAACCGGATAAAAATAAATCACACAGAAATCGGACACCGGGAAACATACGATGCTTCGCACCGGGCAGCATCATGCTGTGTGTTAAACGGAGGTCGTCTTATGCCTTATTACGTAGAGGGAATGTGGATGAAAGATACTGATAATGAACAATTAGTTGCTGCACTCTACGGGCCATGTGAAGTAAAAACCACTGTAAATAATGTTAAAGTGCAGGTGGAAGAGCAAACCAACTATCCGTTTTCAGGAGAGGTTGAGTTTAACATTAACCCGGAAAGACCAACAGCGTTCCCGATCGTTTTACGAAAACCTCACGGTTGCTCCGGCATTGATATCTCAAATATTGAAGGTGCTAAGATCCGTGAAGAAAAAGATAAAGTCATAATTACTAAACTTTGGAAAAAAAATGATAATTTTATTATAAATTTTAATTTCGAAGTTGAAAAAATTGCTCAACCAGCATCGAAAACAGTAAAAAGAGAAGGGTTTTATATAAAATGGGGACCTTTGGTTTTTGCGTTACCTTTTGCGTACCGGATGGATACAGTAAAAGAATATCGTAATAGCGGATTTTACAGATACAAGATCAAAGCAAAAGACAAAGAGGGGTGGAAATATAAAATAGCATCCGATGCAGACTTTGTATTTAAATCAAAAACAGGGAATGAATTATTATTAAATCCGTGGGATGAACCGGTTGTTAGCTTAAAAGGGAACTTGATAAATAAAAATGGTGAGAAAGTATCGGTTGAGTTGGTGCCTGAAGGAAACACTATTTTTAGAAGAGTTACGTTTCCAACACACAAAAAATAAAATTATACATCATAATAACCAAATGATTAAGTTATGGATAAAAAAGATGTAAGTATTGTTATTTGCGCCTACAACGAGGAGCCAACCATTAAATATGTTGTGGAATCATGCCACCGGTTTAATCCCGAAAGCGAAATAGTTCTGGTAGATGATGGTTCGGAAGATGCTACACAACAAATTGTAGAAGATTTAAAAAAAGATATCCCGATAAATTATATCCGGCTGGATGAAAATAAAGGGAAAAGTTACGCTATGGTAGTGGGCGTTGAAAATGCAAACCGGGATATCATTCTCTTTTTTGATGCTGATATTACCAATATTAAGAAAGAGCATTTTGACCAGTTACTAAACCCCGTTTTTAACGAGGAGGCCGATATGGTTTTAGGGCAGCCTTCCGAGACACTGATTGATTACCGTATTAATCCGTTTAAAGGGCTTACCGGCGAAAGAGCCATGCTTAAAAAAGATATTGAGCCTATTTTGGAAGATATCCGCGATATTCGTTTTGGTGTTGAAACATATATTAATCTTTATTTTCAGGCTTATGGCAAAAAATTAAAGTTTAGTGTATTGGATGGATTAACACATCCTACAAAATATGCGAAAACTACACCAATGAAAGCCACCATGGAATTTATTAGTGAGGGGCAGGAAATAGCAGCTACACTCCTCAAAAATTACGATCTAATTACAAAGCGGATTGAATCGTCGTTTAGCTCACAAAACGAAAAAGTGAAAGAAAAAATTAAACAGTTGCATTCAGAGTTAAACGAAAACATACAAGCATTATTAAAAAACGGAAAATTTAAAGAATAATCCCCTATTGTGGTAAAATATATAATATGAAAAAGAGAAAAATCATTCAATCGGGGATCTTTTTTATTATTGGTGCTGCGTTATTTTGGTATGTTTATAAAGACCTTGATGTAAGTAAGATAAAATCTGAATTGGGACATCTGGTATATGGCTGGATATTCCTTTCGTTGGTTTTCAATCTTTTAAGTCAGCTTACGAGAGCATATCGCTGGAAAAAGCTGATTACGCCGATGGGTTATCATCCCGGGAAGTTAAACCTGTTTTTATCGGTAATGGTACTGGCTTTTACCAACCTGGTTATTCCCCGTGGCGGAGAAATTGCCCGTTGCGGTGTTATTACCAAGTATGAGAAAGTACCATTTACTAAACTCGTGGGCACTGTTTTTATTGAACGTATTACCGATTTCGCAGCTTTAATCATTCTGTTTTTTGTTTTATTGGCCTGGCAATTTCCGGTAGTGAAAAATCTGTTTCTGTCTTCAAATCTGGAGATGGATTTTTCCAGTTATAGATCGAAGATCATTATTTATTCATCGATAATAATATTTTCAGTTTTATTATTTTTTGTGTTGTATAAGCTCAATGTTTTTAAAAAATTCAGGCAAAAAATCCATCAGGTAAAAATGGATTTTGTTGAGGGCTTTAAAACCATTGCATCCATAAAAGGAAAAGGGATGTATATCTTTCAAACTTTTCTGATCTATTTCTTCTGGCTAATGATGCTTTATGTGATGTTTTTTGCCTATGAACCAACACAAGAACTTACATTGGGAAATGCAGCCTTTACCTTTGCCATTTCAACTTTTGCATTTATTTTACCTATACAGGGAGGTATTGGTGCATGGCATTATGTGGTAATACAGTGTTTATTGCTGTTTGGAATCAGCAGCCATGACGGAATGGTTTTTGCACTGTTGTCGCATGCAGTAACCAACCTGGTATACCTGTTTTTTGGGGCCATTGCTCTGATTATTTTGCCGTTGGTGAATAGAAATTAAACATCATCCTCATTACCAATTCTGCCATCTTTGGTTAATAGTATGGCAAATGGCCGGGTTGATGGTATTTCCGATAAGATAATAATAAGCATTACAGTAATAGGGACACTTAAAAATAGCCCGATAATTCCCCAAATGGCGCCCCAAAATGCCAAACCAAAAATAATTATTAGTGGGCTGATATTTAAAAAATCACCCGTAAACTTAGGATCAATATAATTTCCAACAATGAGTTGAATGGCTCCTACAATAATTAAAACCCATATCCCGGGCATTACTTCGCCAAATTGCAGCATGGCAAAAAAGGCAGGGAAAATAGTGGCAACCAAAGAGCCAACAGTTGGGATATAATTCAATACAAAAATTAAAAACGCCCAAAAAATGGGAGCATCAATATTTAAGAATAATAATGCAATGTAACTTAAAAATCCTGTAAGTAAACTAACAAGTGTTTTAATAGAGATATACTGCCCAATGGATTGGTCTATTTTGGAAAGGATATCAATTACATCATCCTGATCATCTTTATTGGCATAAATGGCATTAATTTTTTTTGTAAAAAAAGGTTCTTCGAGCAATAAAAACAATGTGTACACTACAATTAAAAGGGCATCTCCAAACAAGTCTGTTATTGAATTGAACAGAACAGAAAGCAGCTTAGTGTATTCATATTCGCCTAAAAATTCTTTGATAGAATTAATAACATCAATATTAAAAGTTTGATTGATTGAAGTTGTAATATCGGTAATGTTTTTTTGGTAAGCCGGAAGCTCTTTCGATAATTGCTGAATATTCATGGCTAAAATTTTCCCAACACCGCCCAGTATTGCAAATATTAGAGCAAATCCAAGGGCATTTAAAATAATGTTGGGTACCTTATCTACATATTTTATTTTTTTTAAATGATCACGGATTTCTTTAATCAAAAACCAAAAAATAAGCGCAATGACAAAAGGAAGAATCAGGTTTTTCCCGTAAATAAAAATCAAAACCACACCAAAAGATATGAGCAGGCCATTGGTTATTCTTGAAGATTTCATTGTAAAATGGTTTTAAATGATTAAGTAAAAATAATAATTTTAGATGATATGGCAGTAATACTAAAATAAAAAAAGCGTGTTACAAAAAAAATTGCAACACGCCTAAAAAAAAGTATTAAAAGATTATTTTGTAACAAATTTAGTTTCTTTAAACAAATCTTGATGAGCTTTTATTTTTTGGTCATTTCCATAAACACAAACAATATCCTGTTCCATAATTTCACGGATCATTTGTTCGTAAGACTTAATATCTTCGGCCGTTGTATTAAGGATTGCATTGCGTTCTTTTTCCAGCTCTTCTTTGGTTGATTTGGTAAAATAGTTATCTACAGCCATCCAGCCTCGTTGTGAAGCAGTTGTTGGGCGGTCGATATTTGAAATGGTACCAATAATAAACCGGGTCATAGCTGTTTCGTCGGCATCAAATTCAGCTAAGAATTCGGGAGCAGCATCATAATTTTCAAAAGTTTCTTTTAAGTTAGGATCACGGTATGATGCAAAATAGGTGTTTCCTGATGGTGCTATTCTTGCCCAGCCGCCATAAGCTCCTCCCATCACACGAATTTTGTTTTGCAGGTAATCGCGGGATAAAATTTGGTTTAGCACGCGCATTTTTCCATCCCATTCATAACCAAGCTCTTTAAAATCGTATCCTTTAATTACATACTGAACCATTGATGAAGCCATTAAACCTTCATTTTTAACCTCAAAGTCAAATGCCCAATCGTTTAAAACAACTTCTTCGTTTGGCAATTCAGATACGAATCCTTCAGCTTCTTTTTTGTAGCTCACATAATTGTCTGCAGAACAAGTAATGCTTGCTGTTAGATTATTTTTATTAAGCAGCAGGGTAGCTGTTTTTTCTAAATTATCTATAATCTCCTGACTTTTTGAATCAAAGTTTTCCGTTAATTCTGTAATAAAATCATAATAAGACAAGCCACGGATCATCTCGTTAAACATTCCA
The DNA here is from genome assembly GCA_964606845.1 of uncultured Bacteroidales bacterium. Lineage (GTDB taxonomy): Bacteria > Bacteroidota > Bacteroidia > Bacteroidales > UBA12077 > UBA12077. The sequence continues at coordinate 34,866 of CAZSIC010000011.1, read as the reverse complement.
GCGTTGGTGTAATATGAATTTAATCTTGTGGTTGCAATTCCTACTCCATTATTTTTAACCATCGATTCTATCTGTGATTGGTGCCGTATCATTACATCTTTCAGTCGCTCAACATCATCAAGTTTGGTTTGATTTAAAATTTCGGTGGTTAATTCGAAAAGTTTATCGGTTTTATCTACAGTAGCTTTTGCATTTACAGCAAATTTAGGGATGAGCTTATCATCATTATTATTCTCCAGATAAGAGGTTACATAGGTATTGAATCCTCCGGTATGAATGTTTAATGCATTGTCAAGTTCGCCATAAGAATAGTTTTCTGTATTGAGTGATCCAAGGAGTTGGGCTAAAAGATTAGCATAAGGAATTAACTCTTTTGGCAGTGAATACATATCGAAATACAGATTTGAATAAATGATATTGCTGGTAAAATCTTCGTAATGTAATACCGGGATACTCGCTAAGGTTTTTTCATTTACTTCATACCATTGTACCTCTTCACTAATATCAGATAACGATAACATAGGAACGGTAGCTATAGCTTCTGGCGAATCTTCTTTTTGCTGATGTTCTTTCAGTTCTTTGGTTTCTTGTATAAGATTTTCAAGCTCTTCTTTGCTGAGGCTCGCTTTATATTCGGCTAGTTTTTTTCTTGTTTCTTCAGCGATTTCTTTTTCCAGGCCTGGCTGAGGTTTTAAAACCATTAATAAAGCGTGTGGATTATCAATCAAATGTTCCTGGATAACTTCTTGTAACATTCCATTTTCAATCCCTTTTTTAACATTGGCCAATGGTTTTTCATATTCTAATCCCATGAAAGGATCATTGGCAAATAGCAAGCCGTTTTTAATCGAGAACAAGTACATTAACCCTTTTTGAGGGGTATTGCCTTCACGTAATTGAAACTCCATGCGGTTTACAATCCCTTCAATGGTTTCTTTGTCAAGTCCTTCTTCGGTTACTTTTTCCAGAGTATTGAAAACAATCTCGTCAAATTTTTCTTTGTCTTCGGGGTTTGCATTTTGCACTCTAATCTGGAAAACGTTTTGTTTGGTGCTACTACTCCATGCCCTAACATCTTTACCAATTCCTGCTTCCTGAAGAGCAAGTCGTAAAGGAGCTGACTCATGATTAACCAGGGCCTGGCTTAAAATATTGAGGTACATCGAAAGCTCCTGGTCGGTATTTAAGCCTGCTACAAAACTATAACTTAAAAAAGTTTTATCTTTTGTTTCACTTCCTTCAGGCACACTATAAGGTTTTTCTGCTACTTTCTTTTCTTCAAAAGGTTCTTGTAAAGGTATTTCTACCTTTTCGTCAGATTTTTCATAGTTAGAGAAATATTCCTGATCAAGAAATGCTAATTCTTTATCTAAATCAGCATTTCCGTATAATAACACAAAGCTGTTGGTAGGATGATAATATTTTTTATGGAAATTTTTAAAATATTCATAAGTAAGTTCAGGGATAGCTGTTGGGTAACCTCCCGAAGAAACTCCATAGGTGTTGTCAGGGAAAAGTATTTTGTCAATCTGATATCCTAATTCTCTTGTGGGGCTTGAATAAGCACCTTTCATTTCGTTATATACAACGCCTTTGTAAACAATCTCTCCATCAATATCATCTAATTCATAATGCCAGCCTTCTTGTTTTAATATTTTGGGGTCGGTATAAATACGAGGATTAAAAACAGCATCCATGTAAACATGCATCAAATTAAAATAATCTTTGTCGTTCATACTTGCTACTGGGTATGCAGTGTAGTCTGAACCTGTCATGGCATTAATAAAGGTGTTTAATGATCCTTTTACAAGTAGGTCGAACGGGCTTTTTACCGGGAAATTTTCGGAGCCGTTTAATACCGAGTGCTCCATAATATGTGGAGTCCCATAATCGTGTTCAGGTGTGGTTTTAAACGATACGCTAAAAAGTTTATTGGCATCGTCGTCGGCAATTTTCATTAATTTTGCGCCGCTTTTTTCGTGAATAAAGTATAAACAATTAGCATTTACTTCGTCCACAAATCGTTTTTCTTCGAGCTTAAAGCCATTGTAAACTTTGCCCTCTTTGTAGTTGGGCACTTGTGAGCATGACCATAGTAGCGACAAACTGAGTGCCGCAATCAATAGCAAGATTTTGTTTTTCATAGTGATAAGTTTAATTTTAATAACGTTTTACTAAGTGTTTAGATTGTTTTAATTAACAGAAGTTTAAAGATATAATAAAAAAATTAATTTTTTAAACTACAGAGATATTTTTGAATAAAAAGGTTAACGTTTATCGGGAAAAGCAAGCAGTAAGAATAAAATATTTTAGGTTTTACTTAAAGCTTATATTTGAACTTTGAATTTATTATTAATAAATTGCTTGATTAAACGATTTATAATGAAAGATTTAATACATATTGTTTATGTAAGTTTCTCTGAGAGAGAATTAACAGAGAAAGAACTTGAAGAGTTATTGGTTGATATTCGGAAAAGAAATAAACTTCAAAAAGTTACAGGCTTACTTTTATATAAAGATGGAGCCTTTATTCAGCTTATAGAAGGAAAAACGAATACCATTCAAAACCTATTCGAAAGAATAAAGAATGACAAACGGCATTCGAATATAGTATTGTTATTAGAAGAATCAATAAAAAAGCGTGCATTTCCTGATTGGACCATGGGATACTTTAAATTAAACAAAGAACAATCCGGGAAAATACCCGGATATTCAGAGTTTATGCATTCAACGGATTCTAGAAAACTTATTGAGTCTACATCGCATGAAGCAATGAAGTTGTTGAATAGTTTCAAAACATATACTTGATTTAAAATTCTATCAATGAATCGACGAAATTTTAAAACAAGTCTTATTAAGAAAAAATGAAAACAGATTAATGATTGGTAATTATTAATTTAACGATTTAACCATTTTTTAAAATTTGCAGCCCTTTCAACACTGACAATGGTTTCCATCTCATCTTCAGCGGGAGGGTTTAATTTAATTTTTACTCTTCCACGAGAAAAGGCAGTCATACCTTCTATAGCATCCATATTAATTAAATACTTACGGTTAATTCTAAAAAATTGTTCTGGATACAGTAAATTTTCCAATGCATCCAGTGTATAGTCTACAGCACTGGAACCGCCTTTAAATGTTTTTAAAAATATATTTTTTTCGAGCGCATAAAACCATGCTATTTCGTTTGTTTCAATTTTTTTAATTTTATCACCAATTTGAATTAAAAAACGTTTTTTATAATCTGGTTGTTTACCTTGTATTCCTGCCAGTAAACTTTCAAAATCAATAGAATAGGCGGATTTTAATTTTTTATATTTTTGCAAACTATCTTCCAACTCATTTTTTCTGATGGGTTTTAAAAGGTATGCAATGCTATTTAACTGAAAAGCTTTTATGGCATATTGGTCATATGCAGTTGTAAGAATCACAGGAGTATTCACATTTACCTGGTCGAAAATGCTGAAACTGATCCCATCGGATAATTGAATATCTAAAAAAATTAAATCGGCCTGGTTGTTTAATAACCATTTTGCAGATTCAGTTATCGTTCCTGTTTTTGCCATAACCTGAATATCAGGATCAATCTCGAGCAGCATTTTTTCCAGCCTGCTGGCTGCTACCTTTTCGTCTTCAATAATTAATATTTTCATCATTTTCGGTTTTTATAATGGGCAATTTTACTACATAATGATTTGTTTCTACTAAAAATTTTGGTGTTTCATTTCCAATCATACCATATCTTTTTACCAGGTTTTTTTGGCCCAATCCGGTAGACTGGCCCCTTGATAATTTTGACTGAATATTATTGCGTACTATTAACCAGTTTTGGTCGTTGTATATTTCAATTTTTAGTGGTTGCGAATCACTTACAATATTATGCTTTGTAGCGTTTTCAAGGATTACCTGGAGCGATAATGGTGGCATTAAATGTTGTAATAAATCAGCCGGTATATGTACATCAAAAATCAGGTTTTCGCCATAACGCATTTGTTGCAGATAAATATACGAACGGGCAAAGCTTAATTCTTCGCTAAGGGTAACAACCGTTTTGTCGATTGACTCCAGAACATATCTGTAAATTAACGAAAATTCATCTAAAAATTGCTGTGCTTTATTTACATCTTCATCGATTAGCCCGGATAGGACATTTAGGCTGTTAAACATAAAATGCGGATTGATTTGGCTTTTTAGCACTTCGAACTTAATTTGTGAAAGTTCTTTTTCCAAATCATCGGCTTTTAGTTTTGCCTGTTTGCTTTCATTAAAAAATATCCAGGCTTCAAGAATAATTACTAAAATAAAATTTACTACCGAGGCAACCATAGCATTGCTTATAAGCACTGCAACCAAATCTTCTTCATAACCATCCAGCCAATGAGCAAAAAGGGTAATAAAAGTTGAAACAGCAATACCAATGATGACTGTAGAGATAATTTGGATAATAACTCTTTCTATAATTCGCTTGCTCCATGAAAAGTATCTGTTTAAATACTGAATAATAAACAGGTCGGGGTATGCGATAAGAAATGCCGCAATGGTTGTAAGTACAGAACTAAAAATAAGCCTTGCCAGAAAATCGCGAATTCCGGTAAGATGAAAGAATCCGCTTAAGTGGTTGTATGAAATAATAATGACTTGCAGCGTTACAGAAAAAAGTACAAGCAACTTAAATAGCTTTTCGAATGGTATTAATTGATGAATGTTACGAATATTCATGATACATTTTATTGAGTGATAAAGATAAAAAATTAAATATCAATTATGATTATTGGGAAAAGGGTTAAAAAGAGATTGATTTCTTTTTAACCCTGGTAACGGAATCTTCAGAACCGCAAAGTTTCGTCTGAAAGTTTTATCAATCAGATTAAAAGATTCCGTATTTTATTGATAACCCTAAAGTGTAATTTTCAAGAAAGTTTTCGTTGGCTCCCATAAACTCAACAGGCGATGTGGTAACATATGTTGCTTTTGCTCCCAACCACCATTTGCCGGCAACACGAACATCAAACTCAATTCCGGGTTCAAGCACGGCATAGGTTTCGGTATCAATAATTTCCTGATACCATGGGCGTCCTTCACGATACTCTTTGTTGTATCTGTAATTTACAGTTCCATATGCGCTATTAACAGAAAAATTTAATTTTCCCCAATCGGAAAATGGAATGATATATTTAACAAACATTCCTGTATGTCCGCCTTCTAAGCGATAAGTTCCATCACTAACCAGTTCATCAAGGTTGTAGTCGAAGTTGATGGCAGCACCTGATAAACCAACGGCCCATTTTTGGTTTAAAACAACTCCGATTTCACCACCTAAATAGCCTGCCGATTTATCCATTATTTCTGAGTAACTGTAAAACAGCCCTCCATATACACCAATGGTTTTTGTTTCTCCTTTTTTCTGGTATTCCCAGATATGATTTTTCTTTTCATTTTCCTGTGCCATTAATACAAAACTTGAAATGGCAAAAACTGCTGTTAAGAATAATACTTTTGTTTTCATACTTTTATTGATTTAAAAAATTAATAATCTTTTGGTTAATTTTCTTGAAACAAAAGTAGGGCGTGTTGGCCGGCTAATAAAATAAAAACCGACGAGCGTGTTTTTTTAGATGACGAACCTGCATAGTTAACTTCTAAAATTGTTTTAGGAAATAAAAATATAAGAAAAAGCTGCTTTTGCTGAGTTAACATTTAGAAATAATTAAAACCTTGAGCATAGAAATTATTTATAAAGATAGTGACCTAATTTCGATTAACAAACCGCACGGATTGGCTGTTCATCGTTCCGGATATGTTGGAAATGCAGATGTGTTTGCATTACAGGAATTAAGAAATCAAATAGGGCAAATGGTTTATCCCTGTCATCGGATTGACCGTAAAACTTCGGGCGTATTGCTTTTTGCTCTGGATTCGGAAGTAAATGTTTTGATGCAAAAACAGTTTGCCGAAAATAAGGTGAAGAAAAAGTACCTGGCTATTGTTCGTGGTTATACTGATGATTCCGGGGTTATTGATTACCCGCTAACCAACGAAAAGGGAAAGGTGCAAGAAGCCCTTACCAAATATAGAACCTTAAAAAGAGCAGAGTTGGATATTTCTTCAGGGAAGTATAAAACATCGCGCTATTCATTGGTAGAAGTATATCCGCAAACCGGGCGGCTACATCAAATCCGCAAACATTTTGCACATATTTTACACCCTATTATAGGCGACCGGCCTCATGGCTGTAACAAACAAAACAAAATGTTTAAAGATAAATTTGCCATGATAACCATGATGTTGCATGCAGCGGAAATTGTTTTGAACCATCCGGTAACAAAGAAGGAAGTAACTATACAAGCAAATATTTATTCAGAATTTAAGCGGATGATTAGTTTGATGGGGTGGAGTAGTTGATTTTTACTGAGTTTTTTCCGGGTGTATTTTGTTTTTCGAACAGCCTGTATGCCTGGTATTGATATACGAAATATGCACTAACAAAAACTGAAAAAATGTTGATAAAATCAATATATTTATATATGATAATAGAATAAATTTAATAACTTGCTCCCGGAAAATAATAAAAAGTTTGCTCAAAAAGGTTACCCTATAAAAAACATAAAAACACTCTGGTAATTTTATTAAACAAGGTTCCATTATTAACGCTAACAGCTTATGACAGAAAAAAATCTAACCGATGTTACATTAATCGGATCAGGAATTATGAGTGCCACATTAGGAATACTCATAAAAAAATTAATGCCTGAGGCAAAAATTACTCTTTACGAAAAATTAGGCCGGATTGCGGGTGAAAGTACTTATTCGTGGAATAATGCAGGGACCGGGCATTCTGCTTTTTGCGAACTGAATTATACTCCCGAACAGCCCGATGGTTCAATAAAAATTGGAAAAGCACTTGATATTGCTTCTGCTTTTGAAATTTCGAAACAGTTTTGGGCATACCTTAAAAATCAGGATGATTTGGGAGATCATCATACTTTTATTAAAGCAGTTCCACATATGAGCTTTGTTTGGGGCGATGAGAATATTGCTTTTTTACGAAAAAGAATTGAGCGTTTAACAAAATACGCATTGTTTGAAGATATGGAGTTTTCCGAAGATTTTGATGAGATTGCATCGTGGGCACCGCTTATGATGAAGAACAGGAGCAGAAGAGAAAGAATTGGCGCTACACGAATGATGATCGGAACAGATGTTAATTTTGATGTTTTAACAAAAGGAATGATACATTATTTAAATGGCACGAGCGATGTGGATATTCATTTGCAGCATGAAGTAAAGAATTTAACACAACAAACCGATGGCAGCTGGAAGGTTGAAATCAAAGATCATAATACCGGGGAAAATAAAATCAGCTATAGTAAGTTTGTTTTTATTGGCGCCGGTGGCGGAGCATTGCCATTGCTGCAAAAATCAGGTATTGAAGAAAGCAAAGGATATGGTGGTTTTCCGGTTAGCGGAATGTTCTTACGATGTAAAAATCCGGAAGTGATCAAACAACATCATGCTAAAGTATATGGGAAGGCGGCAGAAGGTTCACCACCCATGTCGATGCCACATATGGATGAACGAAGAATTGACGGACAAGAATCTTTGCTTTTTGGCCCATATGCCGGATTCTCTACTAAATTCCTGAAAAGCGGTTCTTATCTCGATTTAATCAAATCGGTTAAACAACACAATATAAAACCGATGATGGCAGTTGCCAAAAATAATTTCGGATTAATAAAATACCTGGTAAAACAGGCATTAATGACACCACAGGCGAGATTTAAAATTTTGAAAACCTATTTTCCGGATGCCAAATTCGAAGACTGGGAATTATATACTGCAGGCCAGCGGGTACAAATTATGAAAAAAGATGAAAAAGAAGGAGGTATTTTAAAATTAGGAACCGAAATTATAAGCTCATCAGATGGCACGTTGGCAGCACTTTTGGGAGCATCTCCGGGAGCATCAACATCAGTTTCTATTATGCTCGATGTACTCGGAAAAAGCTTTTCCAATGAAATGAGTACACAAGAGTGGAAAGATAAACTCACAGAAATGATTCCATCGTATGGTAAATCTTTAATTGATGATCATGAGCTTTGCAGGGATATAAGGAATCAAACGAGCAGGGAACTTGAATTGACATTACAAGATTCCATGGTTGAAAGTATATAATATGGATGACCATTAGAAATGGTTTTCAATTTTATCGTAAACAGACGTAAGCCTTATCGGAATTAATCTTACTATTCATGTTTGAATGAAGAGTAAGATTTCTATCGATTTTTTTAATTGACCGGCAATAATTTACCAATAAAACCGGGTTTTTCTGCTGCCACATAAATAAATCCGTCGGGGCTTACTTCTACATTTCTGACTCTTCCAATACCTTCGAGAAGCCTTTCCTGCGCTATAACTTTATTTCCATCGAGTTCAATGCGCTCAACATATTGTGCTCGTAAAGCACCGACCAGAATATTATTTTTCCATTCAGGGTAGCGGTCGCTAACCACAAATGTCATTCCGCAAGGTGCAATGGAAGGATCCCAATAAATTACCGGTTGCTCCATACCTTTTTTATGGGTGATTTCGGTAAAAGTGGTGCCATCGTAGTTTATTCCGTAAGAAATTACAGGCCATCCATAATTTACTCCAGGTTTGATTAAGTTTAGCTCATCGCCGCCTTTGGGCCCGTGTTCTGTAATCCATATCTCGCCTGTTTCGGGGTGCATGGATGTTCCTTGCGGATTTCTGTGTCCGTAAGAATATATCGAGGCCTTAGCTCCTTCCGTATCAACAAATGGGTTGTCTTTAGGAATAGAGCCATCATCATGTATTCGATGAATTTTACCGTTGTGATTTTCGAGGCTTTGCGGATTTACATCCCTTTCGCCACGGTCGCCAATACCAAACCACAAATATCCATCTTTATCAAATTGCAATTTGCAGCCCCAGTGGTATGTTTTACGAGAATCCGGTTGTCCGTCAAAAATTTTCTCCTGGTCTGCCAACTTATTACCCGCTACTCTGGCACGCATAATGGATGTGTTCCCTGCATTTTTATTTTCTTTAGAAGGTTCGGAGTAAGCAAAATAGAGCCAGCCATTCTTTTTATATTGTGGATGCAGCCGTAGATCTAATAATCCACCCTGGTTTACAGCTAAAATATCAGGCAAACCTTCCATTTTTGTCAGCGTGCCATTACTAAAACGGTATAAGATACCTGATCGCTCGGAAATTAACAGATCGCCATTGGGCAAAAACTCCATTCCCCATGGAACATTCAAACCATCGACAATGGTGTCGATAATAAATTTCTGCTTCTGCGACTCTATAATTTGCTCTGAGGAGAATGCCGGCTTTCGCTTACGATGATCTTTAGGTACTTCTGCTCTTATATATTTCGCTAAGGCAAGGATCTCTTTATCAGTAAAAGCATCCTGAAAAGCAGGCATGCCCATTTCTTCCAATCCAAACTTAATACTTTTAAAAGCAGCGTCATCAGTACGGGCATCCATCCATTCACTTTTATCAAACCGTTCAAGGTTTTCGCCATGGCAACCGGCACAGTAATTAAGGTACTGCTCCCTTACTTCGGAAATACTGCTATTTCCTATTGTGATTGTTTTTTCCGGTTTGGTATAACCTGACTTAATCCATGAATAAAGCGCAATGCTAACGATCATTAAAATAAAAATTGAAAGGCTGGTTTTTAAGGCTGAATTTGACATGATATTTAATTTTTTGATTTCAGAGCAAAGTTGCTGAACTTGTTTGTAAGCACCCATTAACAAATGTAGCAAATATCATGTTTGAAGTCAATAGGTATTAAAATGTAAAAAATTTTAGCGTAAGTTTAAATAAAAAACATCCGAATCTGTATAGCATGCGTTGCAAATGCTCGCGAGTTTGGTTTAATAATGATCTAAGATCAATGTATCGTTTGTTTACTTGTTTCTTTTCTTTCGTTGTTTGGCAAAATGGACCGTATAAATACCAATAACAACAATAATTCCACCTGTTATTTGCCATAGGGTAAGCGCTTCGCCCAGCATAAGAAATGCAATAACACTTGTAAGTGCCGGTTGAGCAAGCAATGTGGGAGCTACTAAAGAAGCAGGTAAGTGTCCCTGTGCAAAATTGATAAGAAACCATGCGCCGGCCTGAATCATTAAACCCATGATTACAAAAAGAACCCAGGCTTTTGCGGAATAACCGATAAATTCGTAATTTTGAAAGAGCATAAAGATTCCCAGAAACAGGGTGGTGGACAGAGAGCTTAAGAACAGAAATGTAAGCGTATCCAGATATCTTCGGCCCATTTGAACGAGCATCATAAAACCTGCATAAAAAATACCGGCCAATAAGCCCAGCATTAAACCTTTAAATATTCCATTGGGTTGATACAAATCCTGAATAACAAGAAATACAATTCCAATGATGGCAATGGCCAGTCCGATCCAGAATTTAGCTGTTCGTCTTTCTTTAAAAAGCAGGAACCCGCCAATACCTGTCCACAGTGGTGCAAGATTAGCTGTAAGGGTAGGCATGGTTGCATTGGATTCCATAATCCCTGTAGCCCACATAGCCATGTCAATGGCTAATGATAAGCCGGCCAATGAAGCAAATAATACGCCTTTGATTTTGAGTTTTTCTTTATTTTTTATTCTTGAAACGGCAAACGGGGTCATTAAAACTAACGTTCCAAAAAACAGCCTGTAAAAAACACTTACCGTACCGGGAGCACCGGTAGCTTTTATTAACACGGGAGAAAAGGAGATCAGGATAGCTCCGAGAATTAGGGACAAGTATGATTTTTTTGTATTTTCCATTGCGCAAAATTTCCGCAATGTTACCAAAAATCATGATAATAAATAAATTCTGCTAATTTTATTCTATCTTTTTACCAGGCTATACAAAAACTCAATCTCTTTTTCCCACAAATCTGTGTTAGGCGTTTCAAGAATTAAAGGGATTCCATCCAATCTTTTGTCATTTACAATATTTTCAAAAACTTTTTTACCCAAAAAACCTTCTCCAATACTTGCATGGCGGTCAACACGGGTGCCAACCTCTTTTTTGGAATCGTTCAGATGCATGCCCTTCAGGTACTTAAAGCCGATGATTTGATCAAATTCATTCCAGAAATTTTTATAACTGTCATCCGTAAGGAAATCGTAACCTGCAGCCATAGCATGTGCGGTATCAATACAAACACCCACGTGGTTTTTATCATCCACATGTTCGATGATATATTTTATTTGTTCGAATGTATGGCCCAGGTTTGTTCCCTGCCCGGCGGTATTTTCAATTACTGCAATCACGCCTTTGGTTTTATCTAAGGCTATATTTACTGATTCGGCAATGGTTTTCAGGCACTCGTCTTCAGAAGTTTTATTCAGGTGGCTTCCGGGATGAAAATTCAGGCGATCGATACCCAATTGTTCGCAGCGCTGCATCTCATCTAAAAAAGCATTTCTGGATTTCTCCAAATTTTCTTTTACAGGATGTCCTAAATTAATTAAGTAACTGTCGTGAGGTAAAATGGCTCCTTTGCCATAACCGTACTTTTCGCAGTTTTTTTTAAATTTTTGAATATTTTCGTCCGTTAGCGGTTTGGTATTCCATTGCCGCTGGTTTTTGGTGAATAGCGCAAATCCTTTGGCTCCAATTTTATGGGCGTTCACCGGTGCGTTCTCTACTCCACCCGCAGCGCTTACATGAGCTCCGATATATTTCATATTGTTTATAGGTTAAAGATTGATTGCTCTAATTTACTTCATAGTTCATTGAATCAAAAACAAAAGGTCAAATAAAAACGTTTTACAGATGTTATGATTCAGCAAATATTCTTAACTTGAATTTTAATACCATTTTTATGCGAACACAATTAATAATTATTTTGCTATTATCCTTCGCCTTTTTATGGTCTTGTATGGATGATGTACCTGATGATTTTGATAATCCGGAATCGACCTGGAACCCGGGCTTTTCTTTTCCGGTGGGGTATACTTCGCTGGGAATGAACGAGGAGAGTGGTTTCGATACACTTTTGCTTGCGTTAAATCCTATCGATAGTTTACCCGAATGGTTCAGGCAGGAAATAGATATCCCGATGAGCTATACTATGCCTTTCGATATGCAGGAATTGGAGAGTTTTTCTGAAGAAATTCTACGATTAATGGTCAGTATCAATGCATATAATGGATTTCCGACCGGAATTACAGGACAAATCTATTTTCTCGACATTAATAATGATTTTATTGATTCTGTTTTTACTGACGAGCTGTTTAATCTGAGCAAAGGCTCTGTTGATGAAAATGTCAAAGTTAAGAATGAAATACAAGAAGTTACCAAAACTAAGGTTGAGCTGGAAGAGCAAAATAAGGATTTGTCGGGGAAAGTTGAACTGGCAAGTACATTGCGTTTGGAGAGCTTAAGAGCATATCCGATTAATAAGCGTGGAAAAGAAAATAATAAAATCAATAAGATAGAAAAAATTAAAATTGATTTTAAGATTAAAGAGAATGTATTGGCCGAAAAGGGCGAGCGCGATATTTATTTTCGTATTGCCGGCCCGGATGATTATATTCTGGCAAAATCCGAAGAAGATTTATTCGAATATCAAGGCCAGCAGATTGTATTTTCGGCAAAACGTCCGGTTGATTTTTTGGGTGACGATTTAGATGTAATAATTTTTTGGGATAACAATGGCGCATTAATTACCGGAACATACGAAGCTCATATTTTTGCCGATAGCGAAGAAATTGCAAGTACCCAATTCCAGATTAAAGAAGGTGGGTTGTTTTAACATAAAAGAAATTTTAATCAATATGCGCATTGAAAAGCAATTTTAGTTATATGATTTTATTATGATAATCTCCGGCTAAGTAACCGCCGGAAAATCCTTATAGCGCAAGCCTGCCTAGTGTCATGTCAACGCTATTTTAGTCAGCCCAAGTCTTGTTCTTTTTCCTCATCTCGGCAAAATAAATTCTTTACGTAGCTTCGGCTATGTGCAGAATTTCTTTTTTGATCTGAGAAAAAATTATTGCGACTTAACCGACACAATAGCATTGACACGACACTAGTCGGCAGACAGGCGTCTTTCGCTTGTGCTTTTTTGATCATAAAACCTTTTCAAGTTCATTGTCTATTCTTGAAATCATATAAAATGGCAGATTTAATAAAGTAAATGTTTTCCCCGTTAAGGTTTTAGCTTGATCAATACTTTTCTTGCCCGACCAAAAACGGATGGCAATATCATTATTCGATCGGTCTATAAACTGGTGCAACGATCGTAAACGCCCAATAGCGCCTGACTTTATTTCAACAGGGATAATATTCTCACCAAAAACATATAAATAGTCAATTTCAGCACTGGAAGATGCTTTTTCCCGGGTCCAAAAATTTAATTTGGATTGTATGGAGGAGCTAAGAGTTAAAAGTTCTTGCCCCGTTATGTGTTCAGCTATTTTCCCCCTGTATACATCATTAATATTCTTGTTTTGCATCAATTCTACTTGTATGCCGGAAAAGTAATTTACTAATCCGGTATCCAATAAGTGTAATCGTGGTTTTAACTTAAGGTTAGGCTGTATAGGTAAAGCAGTTGAGTTAGTCGGATAAACCAGGCTTAAGAGCATTGTTTTTTGCAAGGTTAAAAATGCTTCTTTTATTTCCCTTGACCTATAAGGTGAATTTCCAAATTTTTCAAAAGTCACTCTTGAACCTGCTTCGTAAAAAGCAGTATTAATAATATGCCTTACATATTGCACCATTGATTCATTCGATGCATACTTTTCTACATCATCCAGGTACGATGTAATTAATCCATCATAAATATTATTTAATGAAGTAATATCTTTAGTTTGAGCATATTGATTTACTATCTCAGGCATTCCACCAATAATTACGTACTGGTGAAATAATGATGATAATTTATCGTGCGCATATTCGGGTATGTCAGAACTTTCTATTAAAGAAAGGCTTTCTTTTTCGTTACATGCAATTAAAAACTCTTTAAAAGAGCAGGGGCGCATCGCAAGATATTCAACTCTTCCAACCGGAAACGATATTTTTTTATCAATCAGAGTTTCTAATAATGAACCTGCCGCAACAACAAACAAATCATTGGCTTCTTCGTAAAAGTATCTTAAGAGTTTTACTGCATTCGGAGAATTTTGAATTTCATCAATGAATATAAGTGTTTTGCTGTTAGTTCTTTTTTTATTGGAATATAAGAATAAGGTCATTAACAGATCCTGAAATGAATAGTCATTTTCAAATAGCTTTAATTCTTCGGGTTTATCCAGGTTTAAGTATATATACTGATCAAATTCTTTCGAAAACATGTTGATAACAGTTGTTTTTCCAACCTGTCGTGCTCCCCTTATAATTAAAGGTTTGCGATTTTCTTTGTTAGCCCACGCTTTTAAGTGTTCTATTGCAGTTCTGTAAAACATACGTATATTATTTTGTAACAAAAATAGGGATAAAAATTGAATATATTGTAATATAATTAGGGTAATAATTCGCTTTATTTGTAATAAAACAAGGGATAGTGTGCTAAGAATCAACAATGCGGCAATAAAACCTATTTTTGCCGAGATTTTGAAAATGTTTATTCATAGATAGTAGTTTTGCCGATGGCGAAGAAATTGCAAGTACCCAATTCCAGATTAAAGAAGGTGGGTTGTTTTAAATTCTAAAGACATATTATAAAAAAGGAACTTCTTGGTAAAGGTAGTTCCTTTTTTTATTGCTATAAATCGGTCGATTAAGGTAATAGCGATTAAATTTTTTGCAGTAGCGAGGCTGCATTTGTGATTTTAGCCAGCCCACCTTTAGGACATCCCGTATTACTCGCTTTGCTCATGAAAAAAGTTCACGGGAAGAGCTAAAGTTTCCCAGACTCTTATTAAAATGTTATATTTGAATCAAGATATGGAAAGCAAAAAAATTCCTATTTCCTGAGATAGTAGGTGCAGGCCGTTTTTCTTTAGATTCATTAATATTTAAAATAAAGTACAATGATTAACAAGCTTTTTGGCAAATGGTATTTCCCCTTATCATTAAAATTTATTTCACTAATTGCTTATGTAGGTTTAATAATCATTGGATTTACCGCTTATTCTTCTGATTCTGTTTTTTTAAATCAATTGCGCAATACCAATTTAGGAAATCTGATAGTATGGTCTTACTGGTGGCCGGCTATTATAATTCTTGCTATATTTTTTGGCCGCATTTGGTGTATGGTTTGCCCTGTTGAGATTATTACTACTTTCTTTGCCAAAATCGGATTGAGAAAAAAACGGCCAAAATGGATGCTTTCGGGCTGGGTAATTACAATCTTTTATATACTTATTCTTTTTTTAGGAATTCATGGATTTGCTGTTCACCGGAATCCAACTTTTATGGCGTTTTATTTATTGATTATTGCAGGAGTTTCAATAATAATTGGCAGTATTTATGAAAAAAACACTTTTTGCCGCTATGTTTGTCCGGTAGGCCATTTATTAGGATTGTATTCGCGCTTATCTTTTTTAGGCTGGCGTGTAAAAGATAAAAAGGTGTGCGATACTTGTAAGGATAAATCATGTATCCATAAGAACTATCAACATAACCTGAACTTTAAAAGCTGCGGTGTTGATTTGTATCCTGCAAACATCCAGGATAACACAAATTGTATTTTATGTGGTGGTTGCCTTAAGACCTGCAAAGAATATCAATCGGAATCAAATCCTGACCGCCCCAATCCACAATTTCAAAAAGTAGGATTTGCCAGTGATTTGCTAAAATTGAATACATTAAAATATGCAGAACTTGTTTTTATATTGATTGTTTCGGGTTTTGTTATTTATGAAATTTGGGTCGAATGGAGTGTTAGTAAAAATATACTTTTATATATCCCCAAACAGGTTTCTGAAATACTATCTTTTACAAATCCAATACTATTTGGTTTAATAAAATCTATTATCATATTTGTTGTTGCTCCATTCATAATTTGGATTTTACCTTTTATCATTGCACAATTATTCAAAAACAAAATTAAACTGAAAGATTATTTCGTAAATTATGGAATAGCATTTATTCCGATAATAGCTGCTGCACACTTAAACAAAGCAATATTAAAAACTACATCACGCTTGCCTTATTTTGAGCATGTAAAAAATGATATTCAAGGAATAAATACAGCACAAAAGATTGTTGACGGAGAAATCATTTTACGCCAGCTTCCGGCCTGGTCAAATCAATTAATTTCCATATTATTGATAATTATTATAGCAGCAGGAATAGGACTAAGTATAAAATTGGTAAAAATGTTAAACCATAAACATAATAAGTCTGTAAAAACATATTATCTGATTCCTTTACTTTATGGCAGTGTATTTCTTATTATGCTTATAATCTGGCGTTGGAATTACTTATTTTAAAAATTTTATAATTATGCAAAAAATATTAATCATCATTAACGATGCGCCTTACGGTACCGAAAAAGCATACAATGCTTTACGAATGGCAATGACTTTACAAAAAGAACACGGAGACAAAGTAGAAATAAAAATTTTCTTACTTGCTGACGCTGTTTTTTGTGGTTTGCCAAATCAGAACACACCAAATGGTTATTACAACATCGAAAGAATGTTAAAAGTTGTAATTAAAAACGGCGGCGAAGTGAAAAGCTGTGGCGGTTGTTCCGAAGCACGTGGAATTGCCAAACTTGATTTTATTGAAAGTGTT
Source organism: uncultured Bacteroidales bacterium (assembly GCA_964606845.1). GTDB lineage: Bacteria > Bacteroidota > Bacteroidia > Bacteroidales > UBA12077 > UBA12077. The sequence goes on along the minus strand of CAZSIC010000011.1, from coordinate 18,126 downwards.
CAGTTAAGCAACATGAAAGAATTTGCTCAATGGACAGTTGAATCTGATAAGATTATGACATTTTAAGAAGTCCCTTTTGATTTGCAGGCATCCCGTTTTAACAGGATTAAAGTTTCTCATAGCTTGTTTATTTTAAATGTGTTCGTAATTGCTTCGCTTATTTGCCTGCGCTCAAAAAAAATATATATTTGTGCTTCGAAGTGCTAAACGACACTATACACATAACTGGTTCAATATGAAAGAACAAAAAACTGCCAACTTAGAAGAATCGGGTAAGCTTATAGAAGTGACTGATCTGACAAAGCGTTTTGATAATGTCGAGGCTGTAAACGGAATTTCTTTTGACCTAAACCAGGGCGAACTGTTTGGTTTTCTTGGACCAAACGGAGCCGGGAAAACCACGACCATTAACATGCTTACCGGCCTGGCCCGACCTGATTCAGGCAGCATTCAGATTGCAGGCCTTGATTGTTCTGCGAACCCCAAAGCAGCACAGCATCTTATTGGCGTTGTTCCTGATGAGAGCAATCTTTACCCGGAAATGACGGGATACGACAACCTCTGCTTCTGTGCTTCTATGTACGGTATAGATAGACAGGAACGCAGGAAGCGAGCAAAAGACCTGCTGGAACAGTTTGGCTTAGATGAAGCGGCTCACCGGAAATTTAGTGGTTATTCAAAGGGCATGAAACGCAAACTTACGATTGCCGCAGGGATCATTCACTATCCACAAATTCTTTTTTTGGATGAACCAACTACGGGGATTGACGTATCCAGTGCCAGGCAAATCAGGAAACTAATAAGCGACCTCTCCCGCTCCGGAACTACTATTTTTCTGACAACACACTACATTGAAGAAGCGGAACGCCTTTGTCAACGAATCGCTTTTATTGTGAACGGGCGTATTGTCAGGAAGGATTCAGTATTCAACCTTTTACGGCCTATACAAAACCGGAAAGTTTTACTGATAACAGTGACAAATGACAAGCCTGAACTGGTTAAAAAACTTGAAATACATTTTCCTGAGTATGGTTTTCGTATCCTCTCAAACCAACAGTTTCGGGTGGAATCCGAAAAAACTATTAGCATTGGCCCAATAATTCGTTTTATAGAAGAACAAGGCATAGGGGTAACAGAAGCCAGGCAAATCAGGCCTTCACTCGAGGATGTTTTTGTAGAGATTACCGGCATTAAAACCGAAGCCATGAAAAATGAAAAAAACGGAGGTAGATTATGAATCGTTGGATCGCATTTCAAAACATTCTTGTAAAAGATATGAAAGGCTATTACCTCAAGCCGCCCAATATTAGCTGGGGGCTGATTTTTCCACTGGCCTGGACGTTGATGTTCTTCCTCCGGTCCGGTAGTGGCCTGGAAAACGTCATTGAAGTACTTCCGGGTGTTATGGCCATTTCCATCCTTTTTGGCACCACCTCCATGCTGGCCGTAACCGTGACTTTTGAAAAGAAAAACCGATCTTTTGAACGGCTTCTTTTGGCTCCCATCTCACTGGAGCTTTTAATGCTCTCGAAGACCGGCGGCGCCATTCTGTTTGGAATCGTCAATGCCTTTGTTCCGGTTATACCGGCAGCTTTTCTTACAGATATCTCACAAGTTTCTTGGGGAGCTGTTATACCGGCAGTGGTAATGATAGCTATCGTTTCTACTTTTCTGGGATTGTTCATTGCAGTATCGGTGAGCGAGGTTTTCGAGGCCCAAACTTTTTCCAACTTCTTCCGTTTTCCCATGATTTTTCTCTGCGGATTGTTTTTTCCGGTACTTTCCCTGCCGGTATATCTCCAGCCGCTCTCTTTTGCATTACCCTTAACCTATGGAGTTGATATTCTTCACGGAGCCATTCACGGACAGCATATCCTGCCGCTCTGGCTTGATTTTCTGGTCATCTCTGCCTTTGGGTTTGCCTTGTTTTTTATTAGTTTGAAAAATATCCACAGGAAATGGATTTTATGATGAGATGTTTTGTTTTATTTCAGTGAGTTTATTTTTAGGTAATCCGAAAAAGATCATGCAGATTTTTTTTGATTTATGCAACCTGAACAAATCCTGTAGGGCCAATTTTTTGCCTGGATGATATGGAAAAAAGGGTCCAGCCTGCGCAACATCTTTATCTAGGTGAGCATGTTCAGCGCTGCCAAAATTCTTATGCTTATTTCGAAATAGGTTTTCTGGGACTGAAATTTTCATTACTCAGTCTTTTGCTTACAATTCCGGTTTTTATCATCATAGCAATCATTATGGAGAAACGGCTTCGAAATAAATCTTATGAAATAACCAGGCCGGAATAATCAATAAATAACACTTCAGTATAGTTGTAAAAACCCTATAACCTGGGATTATAAGCAGCTGAAAATTTTGAGCCAAAAGTATAAGTAAAGCCAATATGCCCGTCAAGCTGGTAATTGGTTGATCGTCTGCGCTGCTCCAAAAGTATTTCTTCTGTTGTCATTCCTCGTTGATTAAAAAACTAGCGGGGATACTTTTTATGCTGTACAATACAGCTGCTTCGTTTTTCCAGCCTTTTAAATCGCTTATATGGTATGGCCAATCTAACTGATCATCTTTTATTGCGCGTTTCCACAACTCTTTTTTAAAATCGAGCGAAACACTTGATATAGTAAATCCTTCGCTATTCTTAAAATTTCACTTTTGACAGAAGTTTTTTATATAACAATAAAAATCTAAATTGTAATGTATATATGACAAAAAATTACTAATATTGCAATATATACTTTGCAAAAATGGATAAGCTGTTTCAATATTCAAAATCGAGGATAGATTCTGTAAACACGGATTTTAAGCGATATCTATGGAATAAAATTGATTGGAATAACCGGTTAATTGCTATTACCGGTGCCAGAGGAGTAGGTAAAACCACGCTCTTGTTACAATATATAAAAGAAAACTTAGCAAAAAACCCTGATGAAGTAATCTATGTAAATTTAGATGACCTTTATTTTTCAAAAACATCCATTGTTGATTTTACCTACGAATTTGTAAAACGTGGGGGAAAATATCTTTTTTTAGACGAAGTACATAAATATTTAAACTGGTCGCAAGAAATAAAAAATATCTATGATTATTTTAATCAATTAAAGATTGTTATTACCGGTTCATCGGCGTTAGACATTTTTAAAGGCAAATCCGATTTAAGTCGAAGGGCAATTATGTATAAAATGCAAGGATTGTCTTTCCGTGAGTTTATAGCATTAAAGTATAAATATTTGTTTCCTGTATTAAATCTTGATCAAATAGTATCATCTCCATCAATTTATATTTCTGAAATACTTACTAAAATAAAACCTATTAAGTTATTCGAAGAATATCTACAAACAGGATATTATCCTTTCTTTCTGGAAGACGAGCAAAATTTCCACATTCGGTTAAAGCAAACAGTAAATCATGTACTCGACTATGATTTGCCTTCTGTTGAAAAGATCGATTTTACTTCTGTTCATAATTTAAGGAAACTTTTATCCATATTGGCAGAAATCGTTCCGTATAAACCAAATATTCTGAAATTGAGTAAACAAGTTGAAGTAAGCAGAGAAACATTAATAAAATATCTCTATTTGCTTTCACGGGCCGATTTATTAATGCTTTTACAAACAGATACTTTGGGAATAAGTAAGCTGAATAAACCGGAAAAGGTCTATTTAAATAATACGAATTTGGCATATGCAATTACAGATACATATGTAAATAAAGGAACTTTAAGAGAAACATTCTTTTATAATCAACTGAACGAAGGACACAATGTGTTATATTCAAGTAAAGGTGATTTTTTAATAAATAGCAGATATATTTTCGAAATAGGCGGAAAAAATAAAACCCGCCAACAGATTCAAGATTTAAATAATGCCTATATTGCTGCAGATAATATTGAATATGCCCAGGTCAATAAAATTCCATTGTGGTTATTTGGTTTTTTATACTAAACTGGATTATAAAATTAAATGACCTGTTTATAACCTGGGATTATAAGCAGCCGAAAATTTTGAGCCAAAAGTATAGGTGAATCCAATATGTCCGTCAAGCTGGTAATTGGTTGATCTTCTGCGTTGCTCCAAAAGAATTTCTTCTGTAGACATCTCTCCCATAGGAATTTCAACCAAATCATTAATATAGTCAAATTCAACAGCTAAAGTTAAAGCAAATCCTTTGAACAGCCTTAAGTTTAGTTGGCCTTCCATTTCTATCCGGTTTGAGCTTAAGTCGTGAAAGTGTTGTGAACCTGTTATACCGGCTCTAATGCTTCCCCATGGTTGTCTAAAATCTGCTGATAACACTAAGGAGTGGCCCCACAATAATTCTTCTGTTACATCAAAAATTGTTTTTTGTATGTAATCATTATAGGAATAGTCGATCTTGTAAGCAATGGCAATAGACCGCCGGGTAGCTTCGCTGTAAGGATAAATGCTGTATTCAATGGCTGGCGAAATTTCAAGTTGAAAATCCATATTGTGATAGGTGCTGGATAGCATTTGTGTAAAAACACCATATGACCAATGATCATTCAGGCTTTTAATCAGATATCCATCGAAACCGTCTCTTCGTGATGTTGTAGTTATTGTTGTTGAGTCTTCAATCTCATAACTCTTTTCATTGTAATTGAAGTAAGGCCTTGCCCGTATTTTCCAGTCTTCAGTAATCTTATCGGCATAAAGCCCATATCTAATATGTAATGAGTTACGCGTTTGTTCGGCATCAAAATAACCACCGCCATAAATTTCAAAAACCCAACTCTTCCAGGGATCAATTTCCACTATTTCCTTTTCATTTACTTTCAGGCTATCAGCAAGATATTGTATAGAAATATTTTTCAAGACATTTTCTTTATCTGCCAAATAATATAACAGGCCAATTTTGATCATTTTAGAATAGCCTTCCCTTGTTTCATGCTGGGTTTGGTTGGCTGATGACCAATATTTTAATTCGTGGTTTAGGCCTTTTAAATCTTTTCTGCCGATAAATGTTATTACATAATTTGTCCCAGCCTGCCCTGCATCATGTCTTGTCATCATTATATGCAGGTCTGCAAGTTCTTTGTCGCGAACAAAGTTAACAACCGGTATTTCCTGGCGGATAAAATCATCATCTGCCCAATATTCTAAATCAAGAAAAACGGATAATCTGCCATTGATTAATTGATTTTTTTCTGCAATACTGTTTTTTAAAGTATCATTCGATATTGAAACAAACGATAAAAATGATAGTATTAATGTAAAGAAAATATGTTTTCTCCTGTTCTTTTTAGAATTCATAAATATTCAAATCTTTTTTGTTGTGTTATTTTAAATGATCAATTATTAGACATAAAATTTAGTAAAATGTTTAAATGCTTAAACAAAGTGAAAAAATATAAATTCTAACCTGATAAATTACTCCTTTCAGTCGTGAAAAAGGCCATACAATTTTTAGAATAATCTACTGTCATGTCAACGCTATTTTAGTCAGCCCAAGTCTTGTTCTTTTTCCTCATCTCGGCAAAATAAATTCTTTACGTAGCTTCGGCTATGTGCAGAATTTCTTTTTTGATCTGAGAAAAAATTATTGCGACTTAACCGACACAATAGCATTGACACGACACTAGTGACGAAGAATATAAGATTTATTTTTTCACAATCTTTTTGAAGTACCTTTTTGATTTATCTTTTATCTCAATAAAATACAGGCCTGCTGGTAAATCAGAATCCAGTGAAAAGCTAAAATGATTCATTCCCTGGTTCGCTTCACCATTATATAAAACCATATTTAATTTTCCTGTAATATCAATTAACTTGATGCTTATATGCTGAAAGAATAAACTGTTAAAATCTATATTTAATTCAGAACTGACCGGATTAGGATAAATTCTCACGTCTTTTATATTTACCATAGGATCATCAACACTTGTGCTCAAATTAAATTCAAAATAGTTAATATTAAAGGCATTGGTTTGAGCAAGCGCTTTCATTATATATGAACCCTCTTCAAGATATACTGATGTAGTAAAATCCTGCCAATTCTGCCAGCCATTTGTTGAGCTAAAATTAACATCCGTTTCGATAGTATCGTTAAATGTAAGCTTTAGCTTACCTGAACTATATCCCGATATCCTGCTAATTATATTGTAAGTTCCTGTTTGTGTTACATTAATATTGTATTTAAGCCAATCACCCGATTCAATATATCCCACATTTAAACCTCCTCCATCATCCGAACAGTTTTCAGTTTGTATTCCATACATTTCTGTATAATCCTCAGCTTCTACTTTGCCCGGAATTTCGTGAGTTGGGCCAGCACTCCCAACAGCATTATGTACATAGAAATTATTGATTTCACCAAGTTCCAGGTTTGCAGATAATATCCCATTCCCGGCATATGAAATTGTAATAAGATATGTTTCTTCAATGTTTTGATTAAGTTCAATTTTTAAAATACTTTTATCATAGCCGGTGATGCTGATATAGTCAATAATATTTGAAACTGTTTCCTCATCAATTGCAACACTAAAGTCGATATCCTCATCATTAAAATCTGTAATACTATCTGAGAGTGCCATTAAAATTGCTTTCCCATCATTTGTAGTAACAGCTGAATATGGTAAAAGAAATTCACTTGAATCTATATTTGGAAAGTATTGTAAACCATGTTTATAATCAAATAAGGGATCATAATTATCATCTTCAAAATTTATCGGAATCTGATCCATATTTTTTGGCCACGAATGTGTTAATTTCCCGGAAGGATTGTAATCACCAAAAAGCACCTCAGCAACACCATCACCTTCAGTACCTGGCAGCCATGCAGCGATTATGGCGTCTGTATACGGTAATGCTTCTCCAATAATCATTGGCCGGCCGGAAATAAGCACCGCAATGGTTGGGATCCCTTTTTCTTTAATCTTTTTAAGCAAGTTGATGTCGGTTCTTTCTAAATTCAGGGATTCTTTATCACCGGCTCCTTCGGCATAGGGTGTTTTTTCACCAATCACCACGATTGCTGCATCTACGCTGTCATCATAATCTCCATGCTCAGAATATATGATTTCACTGTTTTCAGCTACTTTCTGAATCCCTGATAATATATTGGTACCAACGGTAATATCCCCGTTATCTCCCTGCCATGAAATAGTCCATCCCCCGCATTGTGCACCCAAATCATTTGCTAAGGAGCCTGCTACCAGAATTTTTTGGTTATTCTTTTTTAAAGGTAAAATATCATTTTTGGAATTTAATAAAACCATTGATTCGCGAACTGCTTTTCGTGCTGTATCTCTATGTTCCTGAGAACCTAAAGTTTCTGCAAGACTGGTTTCTGCAAAAGGGGTTTCAAATAAATTAAGCAGAAATTTTTGTTTTAATATTCTTCTAACCGCATCATCTATTCTGGCTTCACTTACTTCATTATCTTCTACAAGACTTTTTAAGTGTTCTATAAAAACAAGATATCTATCAGGAACCATTACCATATCGATACCTGCATTGATTGCTCTTTTTATGGCAGTGCGATAATCTTCGTCAATTTGATCAACCCCTTTCCAGTCTGAAACGATGAAACCCTCAAAATTCAGCTCGTTTTTTAATACATCCGTTAGAAGATAATCATGGCCATGCAATTTTTCTCCATTCCAGCTATTAAAAGAAGCCATAATGGAACCCACACCGGATTCTATCGCATCAATATATCCTGGCATATGAATTTCCCGAAGTAAATTTTCAGTAATTTCTGTATTTCCCTGATCTATTCCTGAGGTTGTTCCTCCATCACCCACAAAATGTTTTGCGCAAGCAAGAATGCTCTCCGGATTGCTCAAGTCGTTTCCCTGTAAGCCAATGACCGATTTTTTTGTCATTATTTTTTGAATTTCAGGCGTTTCGCCAAAACCCTCATAAGTTCTTCCCCATCTCTCATCCCTTGGAACAGCAATACATGGCGCAAAAGTCCAGTCAATTCCGGTTGCAGCAACTTCTCTTGCAGTTACCATATTTACCGATCTCACTAATTCTGGATTCCAGGTACACCCCAGACCAATATTGTGTGGAAATATTACTGCTCCATAAACATTGTTGTGTCCATGTACAGCATCTATCCCATATATTATTGGAATTCCTAAATTACTCCCTAACGCTATGTTTTGAAATTCGTCATACATATTGGCCCATGCTGAAACTGTATTCGATGAAGGTGCTGAACCACCACCACTTAATAATGATCCAATTCCATATGTAGCTATGTCGTTTATATTTTCTAATTCTCCTCGTTCAACCTGAGTCATTTGGCCAATTTTTTCATCAAGCGTCATCAAGCTTAGTACGCTATCCACTTTCTCTTCAATACTTAAATTTTGGCCTACTGAATTTAAACTGATTATTAAACCAAATAATAACAACACCGAATTTCTCATATATAATCCTTTTCAATTCTATTTAATTTGCCAAACAAATATATAGAATAAATAGTGGCAGAAAATGTAAAACAATACTACATCACTACATCATTAATACATCATAGTTACACAATCGGACGCTAAATAAAAATTAGAACAGTAAATAAGGCTGGCATTCCATTTTCTCTTATTCTTAATGGATAAGTGGATTAAGAATTTTATTAATTACACAATTGTTCTTGATAATGAGAGTGGAAAAGTAATTTGATAAATTCATCTATTTTGGGTTTAAATTTAAAAAATTAACAAAAAATTGTTAAATTTATAAAAAGAAAGTTTTAAAAAGATTTATATGATTGATTCTATTTGTTTTTCGATGCCATATACACTTATTTGTACAGGTGTTTTATTGGCTTTTTTAGGTTTTTTCAGGTCGGTATTTGAAAAAGTTAAACCTGATTTTATCCTAAATCAAAAAAAGGTACAGGACGAGTGGTTATCTCGCAGCCCATTTACAGCAATTTTGTTACCCTTAATGGCTTTAACGATTTTTGTTTTTAATGCTTTTGCATGGGTGGTATATGGACTAATTTCCATTGCAGCATTTATTGCTTTCATTTTAAAAGCCATTTGGTGGGTAGTTTTATGGATTTGGAATGAAGTTTTACATCCGGTAGTGTTTTTTATAGTTAAACTTTTATGGCATTATATTATAATTTGGAGCTGGCGTTTTTTTAAAATTTCATTTACAAGGATTCCAGAGGCTTTTGCTAAAGATACTTATAAAAATGGATTTATATCAACGTTTGTTTTTTCTTTTATTTTCTTTTCGTTTATCTATTTAAGAGGATTAATAGAGCAAAACTGGATTTTAAGTATCATGTTTGTTGCTTTGCTTTTTACCGGTTTATATTTATCGGGTTATACTCTTTTCGATGATAAAGCAAGAGAATTTAAGGATTATTATGCTGGTATTATGATTTCTCGTTTAGGGATTATGGTTTTAATTGTTATATCATGCATTTCAACCATTTTAATATTGAGTTTTTTTAATGATACGGCCATACTGCTTGCTGTTCTGGGCATTTCATTCCCTGTGAATCAGATACTAATAATGATTCTTGTTGTATTTTTGATCGCTTCTTTAATATCTATTTCAATACTTCCTGCTTATATGGTTTCAACCAATGGTAGTTTTGAGATAAAAGATTTTTTAATCAATACATTAAAAAGATTGCCTCGTTTATTGGGCGTTGTCCCATTTGCTGTGTTTGCCGGCATTGTAGCTTCTATTGCAACTTTTATTTTAGGTGGGTTTTTATGGTGGTCAACAAATAGTATTAAAACTTTCTTTTGTGAAAAATCACTGGATAATATTCAAATAGAGTTGACAGAAGAATACGATAGTTATTATAAGTATTATCATAATGTTGATCAAGTTGAGCAATCAGAACAATATCCTGACAAAAAAATCAAAAGGATCGCAAAATTGGAATCACGGATATATTCCCTCCAGCTGGCAAAGCAACGCTGGGATATAGTTTTATTTAATTTATCGGATGGAATTAGAGATGTTGACGCCGAAAAGGATGTACTTCCTGATTTGCAAAATAATTTTCATAAAAATGATAGTTTATTGAGAGAAGAAATTACTGAACAGAAAAAATTATTGAACGACTTAAGTACTCAATTATCTAATTTACCCGGCGACTCATCAATGATGGATGATGTTGAAAGACAAAAGGAGAAAGTGCGTGGCCTGGAGATTGAACTTCAGCAGCAAAAAGTGCAATTTTTATTTGATACTAAACTTACTGAGGCTCGAATTAAATCGACCAATGCAACCAATGTGATGTGGATTATCGGAACATTTTTTGCGTTGTTTGGATTTGCCCTGTTAGCAGCAATTATACTAACACCGTACTGGATTTTAAGAACAAAAGTATATTTTGATTTATACGATTATTACCATGAGGGTAAATCTTATTTCGAAGAGCAGGTGGCGTATTACAATCAGAAAAATAATAATCAGCCTCTATTAGGATGGTTTGTTTTTATTGTCTTAGCGATTTTGATGTTCGTTTTAAATATAATGTTGAGAAATGGGTGGTAAACGTTTTTGATATTTATATTAAAAATGCAATTAAAAAAGCCTGTCTCTGCAGGCTTTTTTTATCAATTCAATTTGTTTTAATTATGTTTAAAAAACGACCGTTCAAATATTAATATATAGGCAACTCCAATTGTAATAGCAGAATCAGCAATATTAAAAACCGGCCTGAAGAAAACAAATTCCTGATTATTCCAAAAAGGAAACCAGGAAGGATAGTTACCTTTAATAATTGGAAAATAAAACATATCAACCACCTTGCCTTGGAGCCATGTGGAGTATCCACCGTTGGCAGGCATAAATTCGGCTGCTTTGTAATAGCTATGGTCGAATATTACTCCATAAAATACACTATCTATAATATTTCCTAAAGCACCGGCCATAATCAGGCCAATACTTATAATGAGCATTTTGGGAGCTTTTTCTTTTATAAGATGGTTCATATACCAGCCTATTCCAATTACCGCTGCTATTCTGAATAGTGTGAGGAAAATTTTTCCTTTTTCACCCCAGAATTCCCAGCCAAAAGCCATTCCGTTATTTTCAGTAAAATGAATGATAAACCAGTCGCCCAGGATTTTATACTCCTGTCCCAGTACCATGTTTGTTTTAATCCATATTTTTAAGGCCTGATCAATGATTAAGACAATGATTATTACCAGGGCTGTTTTTTTTGTTATTGCCTTCACTTATTTTGTTTATTAATTTATTTTGTAAAACTACAGAAAACTATAAAAAAATAAAAAATGATCGGGTCATTTCATACCCAATCATTTATTTCATATTTGAAAAATATTTTTTAACGTTGATTCTGTTTAGCTTCTATGCTTAACGTTGCATGTGGAACCGCACGAAGCCTTTCTTTAGAAATAAGCTTGCCGGTTTCGCGGCAAATGCCATAGGTTTGGTTTTCTATTCGTACCAAAGCACCTTTTAGATGTTGAATAAATTTCAATTGACGCTGAGCCAATCTCCCGGCTTCTTCTTTAGAAAGGGTTGCTGCCCCCTCTTCTAAAACTTTAAAAGTAGGCGATGTATCTTCTGTATCATTACTTTCGCTATGTGTAATAGTTTTTTTTAGAAGATCATAATCTTGTTGTGCTTTATCAAGCTTTTTTAATATTATTTCTTTAAATTCCGCCAACTCTTCGTCTGTGTACCTAGTCTTTTCCGCCATAATTCATGAGTTTTTATATTGCTCTAAAGATAATAAATTTTTTCATTCAAAAAAGCATCTATTCGTTTATCCTTGTTATTTTTATTTGGGTTTGTATTTTATCGTCTATTTCCACGAGATGAAAGGTATTTTGTTCAAAGTTATAAACCAAGTCAACTGATTTGGCTAAGGTTTGAGTTCCAATATATTCTTTGTATTTTTCTATGGCACGATTAATTAAATCATGTTTTTTGATTTCTATTTTGATTTTATCGGTAACATCAAAATTACTTTCTTTTCTTAAATTCTGAATTCTGTTAATAAATTCACGTGCAATTCCTTCTTCCCGTAATTCGTTAGTTACATTAATATCCAGTGCTACTGTTAATTTTCCGTCATTTGCCACAAGCCATCCGGGTATATCTTCCGAAGAAATTTCAACATCGGATAAATTTAATGGAATCTGTTCTTCCCCAGCTGTAATTGTATATTTTCCACCTTTTTCGAATCGGGCAATATCTTCTTGCGACATTTTGGCTACAGCCTGCGAAATGTGTTTCATTAATTTGCCATATTTTGGCCCTAATGCTTTAAAGTTGGGTTTTATTTTTTTTACTAATATGCCGGTCGTGTCGGTTATATACTCAACATCTTTAACATTTACCTCTGTAAGCACTAAGTTTCGTACCGCTTCGAATTTATCTTTTAATGAAGCATCTAAAAGCGGGATCATTATTTTACTAAGAGGCTGTCGTACTTTTATATTTACTTTCCTTCTTAAAGCGAGAATCATTGAAGATACGCGCTGTGCAATATCCATCCTTTCTTCGAGTTCAAGATCAATAAATTGCTCATTATATTTTGGAAAGGTTGAAATATGAACCGACTCCGTTTTATCTTTTCCTGTTACAGCGTTGAGGTCAGTAAATAACTGATCGGCGAAAAACGGAGCAATGGGAGCCATAAGCCTTGCTATTGTTTCTAAACAGCTGTAAAGGGTTTGATAAGCTGCTATTTTATCCTTCGAATAATCGCCGCCCCAGTACCTTTTTCTATTTAACCGAACATACCAGTTACTTAAATTCTCGGTAACAAAATCCTGGATAGCTCTTCCTGCTTTTGTAGGCTCATAATTTTCATAGTCTTTTTCAACTTCTTTTATCAGCGAGTTTAATAATGAAATGATCCACCGGTCAATTTCCGGGCGTTCTTCCACTGGCACTTCTTCTTCAGAATAACTAAAGCCATCTACATTGGCATAAAGAGAAAAAAATGAGTAAGTATTATAAAGCGTACCAAAGAATTTGCGTTTCACTTCATCGAGACCTGCAGGGTCGAACTTCAGATTGTCCCAGGGTTGAGCATTTGTAATCATATACCAACGCAATGGATCGGAACCATTTTTTTTTATGGTTTCAAACGGGTCTACTGCATTGCCCAAACGTTTCGACATTTTAGCACCGGTTTTATCCAGTACCAAACCATTGGAGATGATATTTTTAAAAGCTACGGAATCGAAAAGCATGGTTGCAATAGCATGTAAGGTAAAGAACCAACCACGGGTTTGGTCAACACCCTCGGCAATAAAATCAGCAGGGAATAACCCTCTTTCAGTATGGATTGATGGGTTAATCAGCTCCTTATTCTCAAAAGGATAATGGAATTGTGCATAAGGCATTGCTCCTGAATCGAACCAAACATCGATTAGGTCAATCTCGCGAACCATTTTTTGTCCCTTCTCGGAAACCAAAATAATATCATCTACATAAGGCCTGTGAAGGTCAATTTTTTCATAATTGTCTTTTGAGTAATTGCCTGCTTCAAAATCAGCAATAGGATTTTCTTTCATGAATCCGGTTTTTACCGATTTTTCAATTTCGTTGTACAACTCTTCTACCGACCCAATGCATTTGATCTCTGTACGGTCATCAGTAACCCAAATTGGAAGCGGAGTACCCCAGTATCTTGAACGGGACAGGTTCCAGTCCTGTAAATTTTCCAGCCATTTGCCAAACCTTCCTGTACCTGTTGATTCAGGTTTCCAGTTAATGGTCCGGTTTAATTCCATCATCCTGTCTTTAAGCGCTGTAGTTTTAATAAACCACGAATCGAGCGGGTAATAAAGAATAGGTTTATCGGTACGCCAGCAATGCGGATAATTATGCACCTGCTTTTCGATCTTAAATGCTTTATTTTCTTTTTTCAGCATGACCGAAATATCAACATCTAATGTAGGATCATTTTCGGAAAGCGATTCGTCGTATTCGTTTTTAACATATCGTCCGGAAAATTCTTTATAGTTATTAATATTAACATATTGAGAAACAAAATCCGGATCCATCTCATCGATTACATACATGCGTCCTTTTTTATCCACTAACGGCTGCATTGTCCCCTGTTTATCGTAGACTACAATGGCCGGAATGTTACTTTGTTTAGCAACACGGTTGTCGTCGGCACCAAAAGTAGGTGCAATATGAACAATTCCCGTTCCATCTTCAGTAGTAACAAAATCGCCAATAATTACACGAAAAGCTTCTCCTTCAGGTTGTACCCAGTTAATCAACTGTTCGTATCTTAGGTCATTTAAATCTTTACCTGTATATTCTGCAATAATTTTGTAGGGAACTTTTTTATCCCCTTCTTTATAATCTTCGAGACTTAATTCACCGGCTTTTTTATCGAAATAATCATAAAATAAATCTTTTGCCAAAATTACGGTAACAGGTTGCCCTGTATATTGATTAAATGTTTTTACCTTAACATATTTAATATTTTCTCCTACCACAAGCCCTGTATTCGATGGAAGTGTCCATGGTGTTGTTGTCCATGCCAGCAGGTAAACATCCGTATCGGTATCCTGATAAAGGAATGCTGATTTTTCATTTTTTATCACTTTAAACTGTGCCGTGCATGTTGTGTCCTTAACATCGCGGTAACAGCCCGGCTGATTTAGTTCGTGTGTGCTTAAGCCGGTTCCGGCAGCAGGCGAAAAGGGTTGTATTGTATAACCTTTGTAAAGCAATTCTTTCTCGAACATTTGCTTTAATAACCACCACAATGTCTCAATATACCTGTTATCGTAAGTAATGTATGGATCGTCCATATTAACCCAGTATCCCATTTTATGGGTAAGGTTTTCCCATACATCGGTATATTTCATTACCTCCTTCTTGCAGGTTTCATTATATTCATCGACCGATATTTTTTTACCGATATCTTCCTTTGTAATTCCCAGTGATTTTTCTACGGCCAGTTCAACCGGTAACCCATGTGTATCCCATCCGGCTTTTCGCTTAACAAGAAAACCCTGCATGGTTTTGTAGCGGCAAAAAATATCTTTAATGGCACGTGCCATAACATGGTGAATGCCTGGCAATCCGTTGGCAGACGGTGGCCCCTCGTAAAAAACGAATGTAGGTTTACCCTCACGGGTGGTTATACTTTTATGAAATGTATCGTTTTTGTCCCATCGTGCAAGTATGTCTTTATTAACTTGCGATAAATCTAATTGTTTATATTCCGGAAATTTCTTGCTCATCGATAATCCTTATTTTTTAATCTTCAAGTTTTTAAAACGTACAAAGATAGATTTATGAAATAAAAAATGCAATTGAAAAAAAAGATTCGATCAAAATTTTTAAATTTTTAACCTTTTTTTAGCGAAAATACAAAAGAAGTACCTTTATTTAATGTGCTTCGAACATTAATGGTTTGGTTGTGCGCTTCAATAATGTGTTTTACAATAGCCAATCCAAGCCCTGTACCTCCTGCATTTCTTGATCTGCTTTTATCTACCCTGTAAAAACGTTCAAAAATTCGTGGAATTTCTTTTTCAGGAATTCCTGGTCCGTCATCATTTATTTCTACAAGTATATTTTTGTTCATATCAGAAAATGATACAGTAGTTGTACCATAATCTTTTCCATAATTTATTGAGTTAACCACAAGGTTTGTAATTACCTGGTACATTTGTTGCCTGTCAGCATTTACCCATAAAGGGTTATCGTAATTCGCATCGAATTTTAAGGTTATGCCTTTTTCTTTAGCTCTCACCTCTACCGAATCAAAAACCTCGTCAATTAAATCTTTGATATTGAAAGGTTCATATGTTAGTTTTAGTTCACCCGACTCAAGTTTTGTAATACGTTCAAGATCTTCGACAATAGAGATCATCCGCTCAATATTCTTTTTTGTTTTTTTTAAATATTTGATATTTATATTTGTATCTTCAAGCCCACCATCTATAAGTGTTAAGATATAACCCTGAATATTAAAAATTGGTGTTTTTAATTCATGTGAAACATTGCCTATAAATTCTTTTCTGTATCTAGCCATTTGTTTAAGCTGTGCAATTTCCATTGTTTTTTTGTTTGCCCAGCTAAGTACTTCTTTATTAACTTGGTTAATTACATCTTTTTCTTCAAGGTCTTTTCGTAATTCTTTTTCTGGTATATTTTTGTTAAGGATTGTTTTATAGATAGGATTAATTTTTTCGAAAATGAAACTATTAAGCAAAAAATAAACAATGATATAAATCGCAATAAAAATAAACATTACAGAAAGAATCCATGGTGGCAGGAAGTTTTCAATTTCTGAGTAATATAAAATCAACTGGGTAAATCCTGCAATAAAAGCAGAAATTAATGATATAAGAATGGCCATCTGCTTTGGAGATGAGCTTTTCATGCTTGTTATTTTTTAGTTTTAATAAATCATCAGATTTATATAGAAAAAGCCTCATCTCGAGCAATGAGGCTTTTCTAATTTTTCAAAAAATTTTATTTTCCTAATTGCTGTTTTACAATTTTGGCTACATATTTACCTATCACATCAAACTCAATATTTACAACGGTCCCATTTTTAATTTGATGGAAATTTGTTACATCATAAGTAAATGGGATAATAGCCACTTCAAAAGTTTTTTCTTTTGAGTTAACAACTGTTAAGCTAACACCATTGACTGATACAGAACCTTTTTCAACGGTGATGTAATCTTCTTGCGACGGATCGTATTCAAAAGTAAAATACCAGCTACCATCAGCTTCCCGAACATTGGTACATACAGCGGTTTGGTCAACATGGCCCTGCACAAGATGCCCGTCTAATAAAGAGTCGATTTTCATGCTGCGTTCAAGGTTTACCTTATCGCCAGGTTTTAGCAATCCCAAATTGGACTTATCCAATGTTTCTTGTATGGCTGTAACCGTAAAGGTTTTATTTTCTTTGTCAACTTTTACCACTGTTAAGCACACTCCATTGTGCGAAACGCTTTGATCGATTTTTAATTCGCCTGCAAACGAACATTGCATGGTAATATGTAAGTTTCCTTTTTCCTTCTCTAAGTTTACCACTTTTGCAGCTTCTTCAACAATTCCTGAAAACATAATCTAAAATTTTAAAGGTTTAAACTGATGCGAATTTATGAAGATTTACCCTATTCACAAAGTTAAATTTTAGTTAAGCAATAAATTGTCAGGCAAAGCCAGCTTTTTGATAAAAAATTAATCTTTTTAAACAAAAAAGTTTTTATGCTACCGCTAATGTTGCTATACTTACTTTTGTTTCAGGGGTTTCGAGAATCGCATTAGCACAGGCTTCGAGCGTTGACCCGGTAGTTACTACATCATCAACCAGTAAAACATGTTTTCCTTTTACCGCATCGGGACTTTTTATTTTAAAGATTTTTTCTACATTTTTCCAGCGGGCAAATCTCGATTTTCTCGTCTGCGTAGTTGTAGCAACCTCTCTGACAAGATTTTTTGAGTCAATCTTTTTTTGCATCGATTCAGACAATCCAAGGGCAATTAATTCGCTTTGGTTATAACCACGTTTTTTTTGTTTTGATTTATGTAATGGTACAGGCATAATTATATCCACGGTTTTAAAAACGGAGTTTTTTAAATGTGAACCAAAGTAACTCCCAAGGATAAAACCAATTTCTTTGTATCCATGATATTTGAATTTGTGCATCATATTTTGATATTGGCTTCCTTTATGATAAAAATAGAATGAGGTTGCATATTCAATATTGGTTCTACCCCAAAAAAGTTGAGAAACAGGGTTTTCTATATCGCTATGAAAATTTGTTTTTGGAAGGTTGTACAGACAGGATGTACAAATTAATTTTTCCTGTGAAATAAGATGCTGGTTACAAACAACGCATAGATCAGGAAAAATCAGGTTAAAGAAATCTTTAACGGGTTCAAACGAAACTTTCATATCAATTGGAAATCTTTACTCTAAGGTAGTAATTTTTTTTATCCCACAAGGTGTTTTGTGGCTTACTTTTAAGAACAAAGAAATAATTGTTGCTTCATGCTTGTTAAATGTTTTCAATATTTAATTTTGAAAAACTTTTCGTCAATAGTTTTGTTTTTAATTCATTGTATTCTAAATTTAGTAACAAAATAACCGGATGAAACCCTCATGCACTGTTTTACACAACAAGGATATGAATAAAACATGAGG
>CAZSIC010000010.1:37089-52010 GCA_964606845.1 uncultured Bacteroidales bacterium | reverse complement strand
TTTTTGCCAAAGACCCTGAAGGACGCAGTATTGAGTTCCAGTATTTTTGGGAAGAGTAATTATATAAATTTCATACTAACCTCTTTCAAGAATTTTTCTTCCAAAGTTTCGGCAACTCTGCGCACAACAGTTCTCCGGATTTCCAATTCTACAGGCAGGTTTGGATCCTGGTGGGCAATATTGATCCGCGTGCCAATAATAAAATGGATTTCATCACTCTCTTTTAATAGTTTAACAATCTGGTCAGCTGGGCCTTTGCCTAATATGTAATTATTGTTGTACACTTTTAGTATTTCGTGTACTTTGCTGAGTGTTAAGATTCCTTCGGTTACGAGGTCAATGCCGGGCATATAAGATACAGGCGGTAAATCAGGATCGTGAAAATCGAAGCTATCTTCAATTTCCAGTTCTAATTCTCGTGCAATAATATCGGCTGTAGTGGCACCACAGAGTATTTTTTTCCCTTTAAACTTTTTTACTTCTTGTGCCAGTTTTTTATCTTTTTCTTCTTCATAGGGTGGCCCCGTACAAATTAATAATTTTCTGGGTTCGCGAAAATATACCGAAGCACAGCTTGTATCATCTTTGGCATGGTAGCCATCATTTTGATAGGCCATATTTACAACTTTTCCGGCAAGTTTGTTGGCAGAAATATCAGGATTATTATTAATTAAACGGTGGGTAAACTCTGTTAAATGATCGTGGCCCCAGCCAAATGGATATTTGTGGCTTCCCATGCCCGATTGTGTAATTCCGTCAGTGAAAGAGATAATGCGGTCTTCTTTTTGTGCATAAAAAGTACAACTTCTTAATTCTTTTCCTGCATTTTTATCGCCTTGTAAAACAATACACTGCCATTCAGGATTAAAAATTTCATTATTTCTAAAAATGATCGTTTCGGGGTTGTCATATTCAAGAATGGTTGTTTTTCCGTCGGCCTCAATATCAATAATTGTAAATGTAGCATAACTTATTTTCCGCTGGCTACAAACTGGTAATGTATTCATAATAATTTCGGCAATGCGGTTCACATCTTTATGTTCGCGAGTAAAGTTTAAAGCCATTTTTGCTGTTAATGTAGCCAGCATATTGGCTTTTACTCCGTGTCCCATGCCATCAGATAAAACTACAATGATCCGTTCTTCGGTTTTGATTCTTTCCGTAAGAAAAACATCGCCACAAATCCGTTCGCCTTCATGATTTTTTTGTTGGCAGTCAACTTCTATGTAGAATTGATGTTTCATTCTTCGGGTTTCTTAAAAGACTTATAAAGTTCAATAATAGAATTAAGCATTTGTTCGGTTTCCGAAGCACCTTCGCCGAGTAAAAATCCAATATTTTGTACCATCGCCAGGTTTTTGTCAATCACTTCGGTTACGCGCTTGATTACTTCTTCTTTTCTCACTTCAGGGGCATACATATCCCGAAATACAGCCCCAACAATTTTATCTTTTCGTATGGTAAATATGGAAAGATTTAAAAGTTTTTCATCCAGGTGAATATCCCGATTTAAGATATTTTCATTGGTAGAAAAAACATGATTGAACAGGTTGTAAATGTTGAATGGCAATAATGTTTTTAAATCAGCACCTGTTAATCCAGGAATTACTTCGTTAATGGCATCTGCTTCTTCGCCAAGCAAATCAATAAAGCTGTTGTTGGATTGGATAATTTTCAGGTTCTGATCGATGATAACAACACCCGTGGGGAGTTTTTGTAACATGTTATTGATAATATCCGATGCTTCCTGGGCTGCTTCTTTTTCTTTTCTGGCAACTTTTTCCGATTCTTTTAGTGCATTTTGAGTTTGAGCTAACTTTTCGTTGGTAGTTTTTAAGGCTTTTATATAATCGTGTCTGTTGCGTAACGAGAAGGTGAGACACATATCTACTTTTGCCAATCCCTTTGATACCGCAATGGCAAAATCACGGCATGTGTTGTATCCACATGCATTACACCCAAGGTTTGGGTCTTTGTTTTCTTTGCCAATAGCTTTTAATACCTCCTGGATTTTTTCTTCCGATGGAGTTTCAATACGCTGGTCATCATTAAAAAAAGTTTTAGAATAATCAATATCCCAATATTTTTTTATTTCTTTTTTCCATTTGCTAATATCAAAATTTTTTAATCTTTTTTTAGCATATTCGGTAACACGGGTGTGCCTGATAAATTTTTTACCACCTCTTGATGTTCCGGGGCCCATTAAACAACCTTCGCAGTAATATAAATTGAAATGCTTTTTAATGGTGTCAATCTCTTCGTTGAATTGTTTGGTAGCATTCAGCATATTATTTTTACCCTCTGCGGTAATCACGTTTCCATCCAGCAAGTCTTCGCTAATATCAGCAGCTTGTAATAATCCGTTGGCAATAGGAAAAAGTGAACCTTTAAAACCTATGGGTGGATCAAATTCAGAATATTCAAGGGTGCTTTCATGTATCTTAAATTCTTTAAAAAGCTCTCGCAGTTCAATAAATGTAAGTACAGCATCAATTCTTCCGGCAGCTTTATCTAATAAAGCTTCATTTTTACTTTCAATACAGGGGCCAATATAAACTACCTTGATGTCTTCACCATAAAGACTCCTTGCTATTTTTGCGGTAGCAACCATTGGAGAAACCAATGGAGCTAAATTTTCGATGAGTTCGGGTTGAAATTTTTGAACGTGCGAAACTACTACCGGACAGGCAGTAGAAATATAATATTTACCCTTAAAATTTTTAATCAATTCGGCATATTTTAATGCAATAATATCAGCTCCAAATGAAACTTCGTTTACATAATCAAACCCAAGATGCTTAATCATTTGCACAAATTTCCGGTAATCTGTGATATCATGAAATTCACCAGAAATACTTGGTGCCACAATGGCTACTTTTTTTGCTTTTGAGCGGAGTATTTTTTTTGTTTCTTCTTTTGAGTCCCTGAAACGTATCGCATCTTCAGGGCAAACAGAAGTACAACTGCCACATCCGATACATCGCTCTGGTATTACCCGTGCATAATCTCTGTTTACCTTTACTTCAATAGCATTTACCGGACAAACTCTTACGCAGGAGTAGTTTAAATTACATTTATCTTTTAATATTTCTACGATAGGCATGGTTTTGCTATTTCATGGTTTGCATAAAGGTACCTAAATCAATCGGCACTAAAAATTTTGTCCAGCAAATATATTATATTTTCAGGCGATACATGTTGGTATTCCTTATCGTCTACCTTTATTACAGGCCCGTTTTCACAATTGCCAAAACAATGGCTGCCGTGAAAATAAACCTTATCCTCCAATTGCCGGTCTTTTATATATTGCTTAATGATGTGTACTGTTTGTTTATTCCCTCTTGAAAAACAAGAACTACCAAGACATATAATAATCTCTTTTTTCATTAAATCCTCCTTAAATCAACAATTCTTCAATTATTATAGCATTATAAAGTTCAAAATTAAGCAATTTTTTCTACGCAATGGTGCTTAGTTAATCCGAATTAAATATGTTATTAGACAAGTATAAATTATAATCTTCTTATTATCAGTAAGCTGCTATTTAGAAGCTCAACAAATATATGTTGTAAAAAATATAAATATTTTGATATTTAATTTTGAAGCTTAAATCGATTGAAGTTACTGATTGTTAGTGTGTTAAATCTTTTTTTTGGAATGGTTGTCTTTAAAAACTTAAGTGTTAATTAATTAACAATGTTTATTTATTAACACAATATTTTGTATATTTGTAATGTTGATTGCTAATGTAATATAATATAATTCTCTGATATATGCCGGAAATTGAAAAAATACTCGATCAATATCCTTTTGTCCAAAGAGATAATTTAATTCCGATATTACATGATATCCAAAATCATTTTGGATATATATCCGAAGAGGCTATTGTTAAAGTAGGTAAGTATTTAAAATTGCCAACAAGTAAAATATACGGATTGGCTACTTTTTATAATCAATTCCGGTTTGTTCCCAAAGGAAAATTTCATATCAAAATTTGTAATGGAACTTCATGTCATGTGAATACTAATATTTTAATCATTAATGAGGTTGAAAAATTATTAGGTATTAAAAGTGGAGAAAATACAAAGGATAACCAATTTAGCTTTGAAACTACATCATGTATGGGAGCTTGTGGATCAGGCCCTGTTATGGTAATCAATGAAAAATATTTTACCCGGCTAACGACTAAAAAGGTTAGTGACATTATACGGTCATATCAGCAAATGGAAGATATTTAATTATGCTTAACAAAATTAAAGAAATATTAACCCAACATATTCTGGTTTCATCAGAAAACGTACCTGATAAAAATGTGCTTGAAACCATCCGTCTGGTTAAACGTGACAATGTTACCAGGCCTGTTATTACAATTAGTTCATGCACATCTTCTATTATTGCCGGCTCAGAAGAAACGAAAGGCCATATTCAAAGTTACCTTCAGGAGAGGAATATGGATGTGGATATAATTGAAGTAGGCAGTATTGGATTATGCTCGCTCGAACCTTTATTATCTGTACAACTTCCAGGGAAAAGTAAATTGTTTTTTAAACAGGTAAGCCCGGAAAATATTATTTCAATTCTTGATGGCACTTTCAATAATTTTATTCAGGATGAATTTGTTCTGGGCCAGATTCGCCATAAAATGCATGAACCGTGGGAACAAGTGCCCTTTTTGGATGAAATTGCATATTTCAGTAATCAACAACGATTAATTCTCGATCAATGTGGTTTGATCGATCCCAATTCTATTAATGAGTATATTGCTTTTGGAGGCTATCAAACTTTTGTTCAATCAATTGGAAAGAATACACCTGAAGAAGTATGTAAGATTGTAGAACAAAGTTTGCTCAGGGGAAGAGGAGGAGAAGGATTTCTTACCGGAGAAAAATGGAAAATTACCCAGCAAACACCTGGCGATCAAAAATATTTGATTTGCAATGCCGGAGAAAGTGATCCCGGAGCATTTATGGAACGGTTGCTTATGGAAAGCGATCCGCATAAAGTTATTGAAGGTATTGCTATAGCTTCCTATGCTATTGGTGCACAAAAAGCATTTATTTATATCGAGTCGGATTATAAAATGGCTATACAAAGAATAAATCATGCCATTCGCCAGGCTACCGATTATGGTTTGTTGGGGCACGATATAATGGGTAGTGGTTATAATCTTGAAATTATTGTAAAACAAGGCGCAGGAGCTTATGTATGTGGCGAAGAAACAGCGCTTATCAAAAGTATTGAAGGGAAACGCGGGAAACCACATTCTAAGCCACCTTATCCGGCTACAAAAGGATTGTACGGGCAGCCAACAGCAGTTAATAATGTGGAAACCCTGGTAAATATTCCAATTATCCTTCGTAAAGGAGCTGATTGGTTTAAATCTATCGGCACCGAAGATAGCAAAGGAACGAAAGTGTTTTCAATTTCGGGTAAAATAGAATATTCCGGTTTGGTAGAAGTGGAAATGGGAACCAAAATCCGTGATGTTATTTTTCGGGTTGCCGGAGGAATTAGGAATAATAAGCAGTTTAAAGCAGTACATATTGGCGGCCCTTCCGGTGGTTGTTTAACCGAAGAGCACCTGGATACAATCATCGATTATGAATCAATAATGTTAACAGGAGCTTCATTGGGCTCTGCAGGACTGGTGGTATTAGATGAAGATAATTGCATTATTGATACGGTGAAATATTTTATGAATTTTCTGCAAAAAGAAAGCTGTGGAATCTGTATCCCCTGTCGTGAAGGAACACGCAGAATGTTCGAAATTCTGGAAAATATCAGTAAACGGCCAAAAGATGAAAACGGGCATAATACACTTCAGCGTTTTAAGGGTGTAATGCAGCTGGAATCTTTAGCCGAAGTTATTAAAGATACATCTATGTGTGGATTAGGCCGTAGGGCTGCAAATCCTGTACTTACTACTTTAAAATGGTTTAGAGACGAATATGAAGAACATATTTTTGAACGCAACTGTAGCGCAGGTGTTTGTCAGGAGTTAAGGACTTTTGAAATTGATGTGGAAGCATGTACCGGTTGTACCCTTTGTGCTAAAAAATGTCCTACAGGAGCCATTTTTGGCACTCCTAAAAATGCACATTTTATTGTTCAGGATAAATGTATTGGTTGTGGTATTTGTTATGATACTTGTAAGTTCTCGGCCATTATTAGTAAATAATTGAGGAGTTTTATGTCTGTAAATATCGAAGTAAATAATAAAACAATAAAAGCTAAAAAGGGAGAAACTATTCTTGAAGCTCTGAAAAGAAATGGCATAAAAGTACCTACTTTATGCAGAATGGATAGGTTCTCGCCAACAGGAGCCTGCCGTTTGTGTGTAGTTGAGGTAGAAGGTAAATCTGGATTAATTCCATCATGTTCTTTTCCCATTGAACAGTCAATAAAAATCCGTACGCATTCACCCCGGGTTATCAAGGCCCGTAAAATGGTAGTCGAATTATTATTATCAAATCATCCCGATGATTGTTTGTACTGCATTCGTAACGAAAATTGTGAATTACAGGATTTGGCAGTTGAATTGAATGTTAGAGAAAGGCGGATATCGGGCGAAAAGTCAAAAGTAAATCTTGATCAATCGAGTCCGGGCATTGTTCGCGACCCTGCAAAATGTATCTTATGTAGCCGGTGTGTTAGGGTTTGTGAAGAAATACAGGATGTTTCAACATTTGATTTTATTAATCGTGGTAATGCAACTGCTATTGCAACATCCATGAATAAAGACCTGAATTTTTCCAACTGCATAAACTGTGGCCAATGTGTTGTAGTTTGCCCAACAGGTGCATTACACGAAAAAACAGGATTTGATATTGTACAGGAAATGCTCAATAATAAAGATGTACAAGTTATTGCACATTATTCACCTTCGGTTTCTATCTCCTTAGCACAGGAATTAGGCCTCAGGCCGGGAAAAGATTTACAGGGTTTATTAAATGCCGCCTTGAAACGAATGGGATTTGCTAAAGTCTTTGACAATTCATTTGGAGCGGATTTGGCAATTTATGAGCAGGCTGCGGAATTGGCCGATAGAATCAATCATGAGGAAAATCTTCCGATGTTAAGCAGCTGCTGTCCTGGATGGATAAAATATATGGAACAGTCTCATCCGGACATGATCGATCAGGTGTCAACAACAAAATCACCACAACAAATATTAGGAACACTAATCAAAGGATATTATGCAGAAAATGCAGGTATTTCTCCCGAAAAAATATTCTCTGTATCCATTACGCCATGTACAGCCAAGAAATTTGAAGCTCAACGCGAAGAAATGACTCACAAAGGAGTATCAGATATTGATCATGTAATTACAACCCGCGAACTGATAAAACTGATTCATTTGTATGGAATCGATATACATTCACTTGATGAAGAGTTGGCCGACAATCCTTTTAATATGCGTTCATCAGCGGCTAAATTGGTTGCTGTTGTCGGTGGCGTTTCAGAAGCTATTGCCCGCACATTAAATTTTATTTTAACAGGAAAAGAATTAGCTTCCTTAAAAATTACAAAATTAAGAGGTTCTAAAGATCAGAAATCATATAGCATAAAGATTGGCAAAAAAAATGTAAACTTTGTCGCTGTAAGCGGATTAAAAAATGCGAACAAAATATTATCTGATTTGAGAGATGGTAAAAGTAAAGCTGATTTTATTGAAATAATGGCTTGTCCCGTAGGGTGTATTAATGGTGGAGGACAACCATTTTGCAATGATGAAAAAGTGCAAAAAAGCATGATAAAAGCCATTTATGATATGGACGAAAAGGAAGCCATTAAAGTATCTCACAAAAATCCGCAAGTTTTAAAATTATATAGTGAATATTTAAATGAACCGTTAAGCCCGGTATGTAAGAAACTTTTGCATACCCGGTATAAAGAGCGTGATGTATTATTATAAAAGAAAAGAATGTGATGAAAACGGAAAGCTCAATTAAAAACCGTGATTTGGTTTATACTTTAAAAAATCGCTGCAGAGTATGTTATACTTGTGTTCGTGAGTGCCCTGCCAAAGCCATTAAAATTATCAATGGACAGGCTGAGGTTTTAAACGAGCGTTGTATTGTTTGCGGAAATTGTACAAAAGTATGCAGCCAGGGAGCAAAAGTTTTTCTTCACACGATTGATAATGTCAATGAACTGCTTCAATCTGATAAAAAAAATATAGCCATTGTTGCACCCAGCTTTCCTGCAGAGTTTGAAGAAATTAATGATTACAGAATTTTTGTGTCAATGATTCGTAAGCTGGGTTTCGATATTGTTTCCGAAGTAGCATTTGGTGCTGACCTGGTTGCTTCTCAATACCGGAAACTGATAGAAAAAAATTCGGGAAAATGTTTTATTTCCTCAGATTGTCCGGCAATAGTATCTTATGTAGAACATTATCATCCAAACCTGGTAGAGAATCTAGCGCCAATTCCTTCGCCAATGGTTGCTATGTCGAGGGTGATGAAAGAAAAATATGGGAATAATGAAAATATTATTTTTATTGGGCCTTGTGTAGCAAAAAAGGCAGAGACAGATGAGGTGGATGAGATGATAACATTTGCCGAATTGCGCGAAATGTTTACCAACAGTAAAATAAAACCATTTGATGTTGAGCCATCAGAATTTGACCCACCGTTAGGAGGGAAAGGTGCAGTATTTCCTGTAAGTAGAGGTTTATTGCAAACAGCTGGAATTACTGATGATGTTTTTCATGGAAATATTATTGTTGCCGAAGGGAAAAATGATTTTCAGGAAGCCATTAAAGAATTTGAAGATGGATTGATACTTTCACAGCATCTGGAACTACTGGGATGCGAAGGATGTATCATGGGTCCGGGGATGACCAACAGACAGAGACATTATGCTAAAAGAATCCTGGTAAATAATTATGTAAAACATAAAATAGAAAACCTGGATCACGAAGAGTGGAAAAAAGATATTGAAACCTACTTAAACATCGATTTAACGGCCAAATATAAGGCACGTGAACGGATGTTGGAAAGTCCCGACCACCAAAATGTAGAAGAAGTGTTGGAGTCGATGGGAAAAAAATCATTAAAAGATCATTTGAACTGTGGAGCTTGTGGTTATGAAACCTGTGAAGAGCATGCAAAAGCCATTGTGCAAGGATTAGCAGAAATAGAAATGTGCCTGCCTTATACCATTGAAAAACTACATAAATCGGTAAATGAACTGGCTGTAACAAATGAAAAACTTACAACCATGCAACAAGCTTTACGCCAATCGGAAAAAATGGCCAGCATGGGACAGCTTTCGGCAGGTATAGCTCACGAATTAAACAATCCGCTGGGAGTAGTAATTATGTATGCTAATATTTTACTTGACGAAACAACAAGAGATTCGCAGTTACATAAAGACCTAAAATTAATTGTTGATCAAACCAACCGTTGTAAGAAAATTGTTGGGGGATTATTGAACTTTGCCCGAAAAAATCAGGTAAATGCATCGGAAGCTGATATTTCCCGTTTAGTAAAACAAAGTACAGATGCAGTTGTTATTCCGGATAATATTCAGGTTAATATAGACACATCGAAATTAAATAATCCTATTGCATCGCTTGATCAGGAACAAATGATGCAGATACTTACCAACTTGTTGAAAAATGCCATTGATGCAATGCCTGAGGGTGGAAAACTGGATATTGCTTTAGAAGATACCGACAGGGATGTTATTTTTTATATAAAAGATACTGGCTGTGGGATTAAGTCTGATGATCTGGATAAAATATTTGAGCCTTTTTATACTACCAAAGAAATTGGTAAAGGAACAGGCCTTGGTTTAGCAACGGCTTACGGAATAGTAAAAATGCATAAAGGAAAAATTACGGTTAGCTCCAATGTAGACCCTGATCAGGGGCCAACAGGAACAACATTTAGAATTGCCATACCCAGAATACAATAAAAAAATAGTATGATTATGGGACACGATAAAAAAGTAATATTAATTGCCGACGACGATATGGATTATTTAATCCAAATGCGGATGCATGTCGAAAGTTTTGGTTTTGAAGTGATAACAACTGAAAGTCAGAAAGAGGCAGAAAGAATTATTGAAAAAGTAAAACCTGATTTGGCAATTTTTGATTTGATGATGGAAAATGACGATAGCGGTTTTATTTTAAGTTATAAAATGAAACGTAAATATCCCGATGTGCCAATAATCCTTGCTACGGCTGTGGCATCAGAGACAGGAATGTCGTTTGGTGTAAATACCGAAACCGATAAACAGTGGATAAAAGCAGATTTATATTTAGAAAAAGGGATAAGAAAGGACCAATTACATAAAGAAATTAATAAATTGCTAAAAATTTAACTGAAATAAACTCTATGGATAAACTTGATGTATTGGTTGTTGATGATGAACCGGGTATAAGATCAGGCGTTAGCCGTATATTAAATAATTTTTCCGTTAGTTATCCTTTTATGGATAACGATTATGGTTTTAATATAATTGAAACGGCAACAGGCGAAGAAGGCATCGAAATCATCCAAAAACAAAAAGTTGATATTGTTTTGCTCGATAATAAGTTGCCGGGAATCCAGGGTACCGAAGTATTAGAGTATATTAATAAGAATCGGCCTGAGATTTTGGTCATGATGATTACATCTTACGCATCATTGGAACTTGCAGTAAAAGCAACAAACCAGGGAGCATATGACTTTATTCCAAAACCCTTTACACCCCAGGAATTAAAATCGGCCATGGAAAATGTGTCGAAACATCTTTTCCTTCGCGGAATGACAAGAAAGTTAAATAAAGAGGGTAAAGAAATTCGTTACCAGTTTCTGTCTGTATTATCTCACGAATTAAAAGCTCCATTGAATGCCATCGAGGGTTATTTGAAAATTATGCAGGAAAAACAAGCAGGTGATAACATTGAGGCTTATGAACAGATGATTGACCGTTCATTACACCGCATAAAAGGCATGCGAAACCTGATCATGGATTTACTGGATTTAACAAAAATAAAACTCGAAAAGAAAACTGAAAAATTTCAAAAAGTAAAGGTAGGAGAGATAGCACAAAATGCAATCGAAGCAATCAATCCTTACGCTATTCAGAAAGATGTGCAAATTTCTTTACATAATGATCAAGATATTGAAATCAATATTGACCCAGGTGATTTGGAAATTATTTTTAATAATTTAATTTCCAATGCAGTTAAATACAATAAGGAGAATGGCAAAGTTAATGTTTCGATTGAGAAAGATGATAATATACTTATTATAAAAATACAGGATACCGGAATAGGATTGTCCGAAGATGAGATTAACAAACTCTTCGATGAATTTTTCCGTGTTAAAAATGAACAAACCAAGCATATAACAGGTAGTGGATTAGGATTACCTATTGTGCGAAAAGTTTTAGATTTGTATCATGGCGACATTCATGTAGAAAGTAAACTTGGCGAAGGCAGCACTTTTACGGTTGTTATACCTTTTGAAGCAAACTAAAAAATTTAATCTAATGAATAAACTTCCTGAAAAAACCATCGGAAGACTTAGTGAATACAGGCGAACACTATTAAATTGCCTGGCTAAAGGCAAAACGCATATTTATTCACACGAGTTAGCTAACCTGCACAATATTACTGCTGTTCAGGTAAGGCGCGATATTATGCTTATTGGCTATTCTACAACCCTGAAAAAAGGGTATGATGTAAAAGCATTAATCGATGTAATTGGCGAAATTATTGATACCGATGATGGTTTAAATGCAGCTGTAATTGGTATTGGTAATCTGGGTAAAGCCATTACTGCATACTTTAACGGGAAAAGGTCTAAATTGAGAATTGCAGCTACTTTTGATGTAAACCCTGATAAAACCAACAGGGTTATTTCAGGCGTAAAGTGTTATCACATGTCTGAGTTGGATAAAATGGTTCAGGAGCTGGACATTTCGATTGGTATTTTAACCGTGCCACCCGAAGATGCTTCAAATGTTGCCGAAAAATTAATCATGTCGGGAATAAAAGGAATATTAAATTACACATCTACACCTTTAAACGTATCACCAAATGTATATCTCGAAGAGTATGATATGGTTACTTCTATCGAAAAGGTGGCATATTTTGTAAAACAAAGAAAAAAGGAAGAGTAAAATTTTTAATTTGACCAGTAACTTTTTTAAACTGATTTGAAATGCAGGTACACAGGAGTCTTGAAACGTTGGGACAGATTAAAAACGCGGTTGTTACTACTGGTACATTCGACGGAGTACATATCGGCCATAAAGTTATAATTAATCGATTAAATACGCTTGCCAGGAAGATTAACGGAGAATCGGTTTTAATCACTTTTCATCCGCACCCAAGACGTGTTTTGTATCCCGATACAGCAGGGAAAGGGCTTAAACTTATTAATTCACAGGAAGAGAAAATACACCTGCTGGAAAAAACAGGTTTGGATCATTTGGTCATTATCAATTTTACAAAGGAGTTTGCAAAAACTACATCGCAGGAATTTGTTGAAGATATCTTGCTCGGGAAATTACATGCAAAAATTATTATCGTTGGTTTTAACCACCATTTTGGACATAACCGTGAAGGTGATTATTCATATCTTTACAAGTTAACCCAAAAATATGATTTTACAGTAGAAGAAATTCCTGAACAAGACCTGGAAAACGAAACCGTTAGTTCCACAATCATTAGAAAAGCATTACAGGAAGGCCGTATACAAAGGGCTAATGCTTATCTCGATCATTTTTTTATTATCACCGGAAAACTAATCGACGGACACCCCAAATGCAACGAAATTGGATTTCCAACCCTGGAAATGGCCATTGAAGAAGATGTGAAACTAGTTCCACTCGAAGGCGTTTATGCCATTAGCCTTACTGCCAGTGGCGAAAATCGTTATAAAGGAATGTTAAATATCAAGCAGTTTAAAGATCAATTATTTCCAAGCATTCAGGTTCATTTGTTCGATTATACCACCAATTATACCTTACGCAATGAAACAGCAACCATTACTTTCCATAAAAGAATGCGTGATGAGTTACAACTCGATGGGGCTAAATCGCTTAAAATTCAACTGGAGAAAGATAAAGAGGCCATTGAGCAATTAATCTATTAGTTTTAAGCTGAATAATTACTACTTTCAGTCGTTAAAGAGTTTATAAATTTTATAAATAGTAGAGGCTAAAATTCTTTTGGAAATTAATTTTACCCTTTACAGGATAAGTTTTTTAATTTCATTGATTATAAAAACATTCCGGTATCGGTTAATCATTAAGGTATCTATTTTAAAAGTAAAAGTACGGTTCGATAAAATCGAAGATGCTTTGATGCTTGATGTTGATGAGAAAGATTTAGACGAAGAGTTGTTTTAATATTTAATCCATCACTTCCCAGATTTCATTCTTCAGTTGTAAAAAATATGGATGATGCAGGGATCGATCTTTTTTAGTGATAACAAACTTTTTCTTAATTTTTACAGGTGCTTTGCTAAAAACATAAATATCATTGCCAAGTAACAGCGCTTCGTCAATATCATGTGTAACAAAAATTACCGTACGTTTATCGGTTTGCCATAACCGGCGAAACGATTTCATTAAATTCATTTTTAATTTTAGGTCGAGCGCTTTTAAGGGCTCATCCATTAAAATGATATCCGAAGGATAGGAAAAAGCACGGGCTATGGCAACCCTTTGTTTCATTCCTCCACTTAATTTCGAAGGGTAAAAGTTGTTAAACTGTTCCAGCTCAACAAGCTGTGAATACCTTGATGCAATTTTTCTTTTTTCTGCCTTTGATAATGATTCATCTAACACAAAAGCAATATTTTCAATTACGGTTTTCCATGGTAGCAGTCTTGGCTCTTGGAAAATATAAGAAATTATTTTATTGTCAAATCCTTCAAATTTACCCGAATCAGGTTGTGTTGTATTGCTTATCATATTTAGCAATGTGGTTTTTCCACATCCCGAAGGGCCTAAAATACAGCTGATAGTATGTTTCTTAACCTCAATATTAAAATCCTTAAAAAGGATAATATTCTCTAAAGATTTATATAAATTGTTGATTTTTAAGCTCATATTTATTTCCAGACTACAATGGTTTTTTCAATTTTCCTTAATACAATTTCGAAAAGATAACTTATAATAACAGCGATAATAGTCCATGCAATAACTTCCTTAACCAATAAATAGGTTTGGGCTGTTTGCATTACAGTACCAATACCAAATTTGGGCTGGCTTAACACTTCTCCAATAATAATGGCCCGCCAGCCAAATCCCATAGCACTTGATGCACCACTAAATATAAAAGGAACAATAGCTGGTAAATAAACTTCCTTAATAACTCTTTGGTGCGAAACTTTGTAAATGTTTGCCATTTCTACTAAATAGGGATCAACATTTCTAATTCCGTCAATTACATTGGTGCATATAAAAGGAAACATGGTTAAAAAGGCAATAAAAACCGGAACCATATCTACCTTAAACCATATTAAAGCCAGCAAAATAAGCGATATTACAGGAGTTGACCGGATTGTAACTAAAATAGGCTTTAAAAAAGCATTAAAAGAACTGTTAACTCCTGCTAAAATCCCTAATCCAATACCTAAAATAAACGAGATGGCAAAACCTATTAATCCTCTTATAATGGTAAGCCCTACAATGGATATGAAATTTTCTGAAACAAAAAGTTTTAAAGTAGCAACCAGGGTCGATTCCGGAGGTGGTAAAATTAGTTCCGAACCATAAAACAGAGAAATCAACTTCCATATCCCAATCAGAAGAGCCACCGATATGATGGTAATGATTTTATTTTTAGGTAATTTAATGTTCATAACAGGCCATAAAAGAGGTTGAAAAGTACAAATAAAATTTTAGATATCCTTGTTTTTTTAAAGCTAAGGCTAAGGCTAAGGCTAAGGCTAAGGCTAAGGCTAAGG
>CAZSIC010000010.1:14943-36989 GCA_964606845.1 uncultured Bacteroidales bacterium | reverse complement strand
TGTTTTTTTAAAGCTAAGGCTAAGGCTAAGGCTAAGGCTAAGGCTAAGGCTAAGGCTAAGGCTAAGGTTAAGGTTAAGGTTAAGGTTAAGGTTAAGGTTGGCTTAAGGATATTATTTATGTTGAAAGATGTTCGTTGATTTTTTGAAGTAAATATTCAGGCCTTACGGGTTTTGAAATGTAATCATCGCAACCAAACTCGAGGGCAATGGCTTCATCGTCTGATAAAGCATAAGCTGTAAAGGCTATAATTGGGATATTTCGGTTAACCGAACGAATGTATTTGGTTGCTTCTAAACCTCCCATTTCTGGCATTCGGATATCCATTAGTATGATATCGATATCGGAATTTTTTTTAAATAACTCAACAGCTTCTTCACCGTTTTCTGCATGAAAAATTTTTATGTTGGTTTTTTTTAAAGCCTTTTCCAGGATAATATAGTTGTGTAATTCATCATCTGCAATAAGGATGCTTTTATTAGACCAGTCATATTTTATCGATGAATTCATAAAGCTTTTATTTAAGTCTTTTATTGTATACGCTAATGATTATAAAAAGTTAAAATGGAGATTAAAATTATAAAAAATATCTGAATCTTTACTACCTGTATGTAAAATTATTATCAGGTATTTTTCCACCAATGATATCCGGGTTCATTTCATAGAAGATTCTCAGGTAATTACCGATTTCTTTTTCAATATTTTTTGCTTCAACAAAGTTTAAATTAGAACGAGGAATGGATGATTTTGCCACTTCAATGTTGGGTAAGATATTATATTTAACAATTAATTCAGCTGCTTTTTCTGGATTTTGATTCACCCACACCGAAGATTGCTGGTTTTGACGAATTATATTTTCTATGTTTTGGGTTTGGTTTTTTGCAAATTGGCCATTTACAAGTAATGCTGTTTGAGCAATGGGTGTTTCGGGAAATACTTTTTGCCATTCTTCGTTCAGATCGAAGATGGGTTTTACCTTTTTATTTTTTTGTTCCACCATGCTCACTAAAGGCTCTGATATTACGCCGAGTTTTGCCTGTCCTGATGCCACGGCATTGGCCAGATCAATATGAGTAGGGAACGAATAATCTGTTTTTATATCCTTGTCGGGGTTTATCCCGTTTTGAATTAAAAGTTGTTTAAAAAGTACATCAGGAGTCATTCCTTTGGCCATCAAATATATTCTTTTTCCTTTTAAATCATCCCAGTTTTTTATGGTTGAATCCTGGCCAAATAAATACAAAGTACCCCAAACCGGAACAGCAGCCAGTTGATAGTCAATTCCTTTGTTGTAAAGGATTGCCCCCATGGTAGTTGGTAAAATGGCAAAATCAACAGCGCTTTCGAGCATTAATTTACGAACCTGAATGGGTTCGTTGTATATAGTAATTTCAATTTCGCTGTTTTTAGCCTCTCGCAAACTGTCAATCATTTTTACCATTCCCATGGCCGAAGGGCCTTTTAGCGTAGCAATACGTATTTTTTGCTGTTCGGGTGCACGGTTGCAGCCTATCAGAAAAAATAAAAATATGTATAAAATATATTTTTTGAGCATATCGTTTTACTTTTATGACAAAGCTAATGAAATTCGGTCAGAATATTTTTGAATTTTACAAAACGCAACCTAAAGTTTATAGAACACATCTTTAAATAAAATATAAATTGTATATCCGCTTTTCTGCTTAATGGATTGTGTTGATTTTCTTCTTTTGCCCCATGCCCTGAAGGGTGAGAAGAAAATCAATTACACCCTTTAGGGTTAGGGGCAGATAATTGATTTTCAGCAAAATGCTAATACAGTATGCACAAAAGCGGACAATCATTAATATAAATATAAACAACAAATCATGAGAGTACTTACATTCTTTTTATTATTACTACCTTTAACCATTTCGTGTCAAAAAGATAATGGTATGGATTTCCCAACTGAAGAAAAAGTTATTGAGCTTTCTCCCGAGTCAAAAGCGATGGTATCAACCGATAATCAGTTTGGTATTGAATTGTTTAAGCGAATGCTTACCGAAGAGTCAGATAAAAACCTGATGATTTCTCCTTTAAGTATTTCCCAGGCGCTTTTAATGACCTATAATGGTTCGGCAGGTGAAACAAAAACGGCATTTGAAGAAACATTATTTTTAAGCGATCTCACAACCGATGAAATTAACCAGGCACAAAAAGAGTTGGTAAAGGCTTTGCTGGAAGTTGATCCGGCGGTTACAATCAGTGTTGCCAATTCAATCTGGTATCGCGAAGGTTTCTCCGTTAACCCGGATTTTGTAAAGGTTAACCAGGATTTTTACGATGCAGAAGTCACGGAAGCTGCTTTTGATCAATCGACCGTTGATTTGATCAATAGCTGGGTAGCAATTAAAACCCATGGAAAAATAGATCAGATTGTGGATCAAATTGATCCTTCACTGGTAATGTTTTTAATCAATGCCATCTATTTTAATGGAAACTGGAAGTATAAATTTGACGAATCGAATACCACAGACAACGATTTTAATTTGAGCAACGGAAGTAAGGTAAATGTTCCGTTCATGAATCAGGAAGTTGCTGCGAAACTCATGCTTCATGATGATTTTACAATCCTTGATTTACCATACGGCCGTGGAAATTTCAGTATGTTAATATTTTTGCCCGATGAAGATAAAACCATTGAAGATATTATGGCTCTGTGGAATACAGAAAATTATAATGAGTGGTTGGAGAATATTGAAGAGATGAATGTTGAAGTTAGTATTCCAAAATTTAAGTTCGAATATGAAAAAATGCTGAACGATTTTTTGGCATCAATGGGACTTTCAATAGCTTTTGACCCTGATAATGCTGATCTATCGAATATTTCAGAAGCTATGCAATTATACATTGATTTTGTAAAGCATAAATCTTTTATAGAAGTCAATGAAAAAGGAACTGAAGCTGCAGCAGTTACATCTGTTGGTATAGGAGTTACAAGTATCGACCCTTCATATCCAAAATTTATTGCTGATAAGCCGTTTTTATTTGCCATACGCGAAAAATATACCAATGCTATTTTGTTTATGGGACAGGTCAAAAATCCGGCAGAAGAGTAAAATCAAATTTGAAATTTGTTTGAATAGTTTACTTTCCCTTAAAAAGGGAAAGATGCTTTGTTTAAAAGAACTACCAAACTCAACGGTTTAGTAGAAAAAAAAACAAAAGACCAATAAGCAAAAACTTAGGTCAGATAAGCGAACTATATATTAAACAGGAACGCTAAGCAACATTTACTCGCTCTCGTTCATGAGAAAAGTTGAAATGCCACTGGGCAGGGGATCACCGCCATCCTGGCGGTAACCGGCTGGAAGCCGGTGATCCAATTTTAAAGTCATCCCGGCAAAGGAAAAAGTCTACAGAACATTTCCGCACCGGCTCCCAGCTCGCGCGGACGTCTTTCGTCCGTGCATTTAATCAGCTTTTATAATCTCCCAATAACCACCTTTTGCAGGTCCAACTCGTTTTAGTTTCCCTTCTGCTTTTAATTTTTCCAGATGGTATTTTATGCCATCTTCGGTTATATCACCTATAATCTCTGCAATTTCTTTTCTTCCTGCTTTAGGATTATCTTTTAAAATATCAATAATTTTCTGGGTAGTTGTTTGGGTAGTTTTCTGGGTAGTATCTGGGTAGTTCTTCTCTGTAATTTTACCTTTCTTTGGTCTTTTAAACACTATAGTAAAAAATCCGGTAAACTCATACTCCGGTTCTTCAAGTCCCGCATCTAAAACTTCTTTTTTCATTCGGCTAATACCCGTTCCTAACTTTTCTATAAACCGCACACGTTGGAAAAGATTTGCAATTAAAGGATTTCGTCGGATACTCTTTTTACCAAAATCTCCGCTAAGCGGAATTTACAATTCCGC
This sequence comes from uncultured Bacteroidales bacterium, assembly GCA_964606845.1. GTDB lineage: Bacteria > Bacteroidota > Bacteroidia > Bacteroidales > UBA12077 > UBA12077. The sequence continues at coordinate 33,104 of CAZSIC010000010.1, read as the reverse complement.
TTTCTTTTCTGGCCGAATTTGTAATTCGGTATAATGCATTAGCATTATTAATTGTTATATTTACAGTAAGTATTTAATAAAGTTCAATAACAAACAATGTTAACAGGATACCAAATAAAGGATCAGGAAGTAGCTCCCCTCCGCTAAGCGGAGATTGAAAGCTCAGCTCAGTAGTGGTTTTTGAATTTCAAAGATCGTTTTCAATATTGTACCATTACCGGCTAGAAGCCGGCGATCCTTTTTATAATCAAAGGCTGAAAGCCGGTGATCCAATATTAAAGTCATTCCGGCAAAGAAATAAGTCTACAGAACATTTCCGCACCGGCTAATACAGAGCATCGGAATTGCAAATTCCGATTAGCAGAGATTTATTCCAGCCATTAAAATGAAACAAAATAAGGATATTATTGTAAAATTTAGTATATTTGTACCAATTTTGGTACACATTTTTAAAAAAAGTATAATAATGAAGATAGTAACCAGCAGAGAATTTAGGGACCATCAAAAAAAGTATTTTGACATGGTTGACAAAAAAGAACAAGTTATTGTAAAACGCTCAAAAAACCGTGCATATAAACTTGTTCCGGTAACAGATGATGATATGCTTATTGAAATCCCTGAAGAATATAGGTGTGATCCTTACGAGATTAGTCCAAGTGGCGATTTGTTTTGGGCAGACAAGAGAAATGTGGAAATAGTAAAAAAGGCTATTGAGAATAAAGATCAAATTGCAGATAAACTTAATTCTGTAGATGATATAAGAAACTTCCTGAATAATCTTTAATATGTATACTCTCCACATTACCGTGCAAGCAAAGATGGATATTGCATTTTTAATGAAAAACGGAGGCAAAGCCATAACAAATAAAATTGAAAAACTTCTCTTAGAACTTATGGAACATCCTAAAACAGGTACTGGCCAGGTGGAACAATTAAAAGGAGAAAGACAAGGTCAATGGTCAAAGCGTATTGATAAAAAGAACCGGCTTATTTATACCATTGACGATGAAATTGTAACAGTAGAAATTATCTCGGCAAAAGGTCATTATGATGCTAAATAAATTTTTGAATGCTTAAAGGGTATGAAAAATTGTTTTCTCTCCATGTCCTTTTTTATTGCTTTCCTTGCTAAGCCTCATTTACTCGTTCTCACTCATTAGAAAAGTTGAAATTTTGCTGAGTTTATGCAATTGATTAAAACAATAACAGCCGTCTTATCTTTAATATCAAATTTCAACAAATGCACAACCTAAAATTAGTTCTCATTTTTACTTATGCTTTTAAACAAACTCGTTAAGATAGAAACAAAAGTGAGCAAAAAACGTTAAATTTGTAGGCGAACAAAAAATGAGTATCATGAACATTATTGAAAAAAGAGATTACATACATAATCATTTATCTAAAGCAGATGAAAAGATTATTGATGAATTGTTCGAAAAACTTCGTTCTGTTTTTGAAGAAGAAGCAGTATTGCAATCAAAATTAGAAACCAGAGCAAAAAAATCAGAAGAAAACATTAGAACAGGCAAGTTTTTTTCAAGAGAAGAAGTTGAAAAACGAACAAGTCAAATAGGCAGGTAATGAAGATAGTTTATACAGATCAAGCCCTAATCAGCCTTGAAGAAGCATTAGAATTTATTGCTCCTAAAATAACTCACGAAAAGTTAATAGAGATAAGAGACAAAATACTTGATACCGCAGATACTTTACTTGAACAACCACTTGCAGGACAAAGAGAATATTTATTAGAACATCTAGAATTAGGCCACAGAAGAATTGTTGAAGGTCATTACAAGATAATTTACAGAGTTGTAGACGAATATATTTACATTACAGATATTTTTGACTCAAGACAAGATCCTGCGAAGATGAAAGGATAATCCTTTGAAATAGTTGTTTTTGCTCAGCCCTGCTAGCGCGCGTTTGTAAAGCGTGTTAAACTAGGAAAGCTCATAACGTATTAAAATTGTCACGCGTCAAAGACGCGCGCCAGCTAAGTTCTCACTTATTATAAAAGTTGAAATGCCGCTGGGCAGGGGATCACCGCCATCCTGGCGGTAACCGGCTGGAAGCCGGTGATCCAATTTTAAAGTCATTCCGGCAAAGGAAAAAGTCTACAGAACATTTCCGCACCGGCTTAATACAGAGCATCGGAATTGAAAATTCCGATTAGCAGGGTGTAAATTTGAAACTTGAAGCTTGAAACTATGCTTACCAGGTAAACTTGAAACCTGTTATAAATCATCTTGCGGTTTTAAATTAATCTTCTTACATTTGTTAACAAATTAACAGTAAAAATTATTTATGCTTTCTGAGAAACAGAATCGTCTCTGTTTCAAGGTTAAAGGATAAATCTAATCCGGAGGTAATCTGATGGAAAAGAGAATTGGAACCGCACTTATTTTAATCGAAGACAAAGAAGCCGTTCACCAGATGAACGCCATTGCTTCGAATCATTCCGAAATAATTATTGGTAGACAGGGTTTGCCCCGCAGTAACGGGCAAAGCATTATTTCTCTTGTTCTTGAAGGTACTACCGACGAGATTGGATCTTTAACCGGCCAGCTAGGACGATTAAAAGGAATCCAGATTAAGTCAGTACTTTTAAAGAACAGGTGATATGAAAAAATTAGCTTATTTATTTGCATTCATTTTGTTATCCAATGGTTTAATTGCACAAACTTATCGTTTGTCAGGCAGGGTATTTGATAGCGATACAGATGAGCCTCTTAGTGGTGTTAATATTCAGCTAATTGCTGAAAATCAATCCCAAACCAATTATTCAATTACAAATATCAATGGTGATTTTTCATTTAACGAAGTAAAAGTCGGCCAATATCAAATTTCTTTTTCCTATCTGGGTTATTCAAATTACAAAGAAAATATTGATATCAACTCTGATAAGGAACTGAATATTGGTATGGAAAAAGAGCTTATTCCGCTTGGCGAAGTGGTTGTTAGCAGTTTAAAACAGGAGCGGATGATAAAAGATGTCCCTGTTCCTTTGGAAATTGTTCGTAATGAAAATATTGAACTCGCTTCATCTTTCACTGCTTCTGACATTTTACAGGAACAACCGGGAATACAACTAAGCCGCGATGGAATGTGGTCGACAAGTATTAACATCAGGGGTTTTGGCGAACAGCGTATTGTTGCACTTGTTGATGGCAACCGCATTGAAACAGCAACCGATTTAATGGCAACCATGTCTTTTTTTGATGTGGATGATATTGAACGTATTGAGGTGATTAAAGGCGCTACGTCATCGCTCTATGGAACAGGAGCAATGGGAGGTATTGTAAATGTAATTACCAAAGATGGTTATTTTAGTTCAGATACTTATTTTAAGGGTTCGGTAAACTCCGGATTTAATGCTGTAAATGACCTTTTTAGCAGCAAACTTACTTTTAATGGCGGATCTGAAAAATGGTATGCACGAGTTAGCGGATCATTTCGTGATGCCGGAAATGTGAATACGCCTGAAGGAATTATTGATAATAGCCAGTTTAAAGATAAAAATGTTGCTGCTTCGGCTGGTTATAAAATCAATCAAAATCAAACATTTAAAATCAAATATCAATATTTTGATGCTGATGATGTGGGTATTCCCGGAGGGTCAGCTTTTCCAGGCCCTGCAACAGCCACCTACACCGATGCCAATCGTTCTATGATTTCTGCTAATTATGAAATAAAAGATATTTCAGAATCTTTCAAGTTGTTAAATTTTAAATATTTTCATCAATCTATTCTGAGAAATGTCCGGTTAGAACCAAATACTATTAGTTATAGCCTGGATAGCTCGAGAAGAACAACGCCACTATATTTTACACCCACAGGTTTTCATATGACTGATGGTATCCAAATACAAAGCGACTGGAGTTTTGGAGCAAATAATAATTTTATTGCAGGGATTGATGTTTGGCGCAGAAAACTTGAAACCGAACGCGAAAAATATATTTTAATGGAGGTATTAGATGGCTCTGGTAATTTAATAGCAACCAATAATATTGTGCGTGGCGAGACACCTATTCCTAATGCTTGTTTTGGAAGTGCCGGACTATTTTTTCAAAACGAACAGAATTTGATGGATGACAGGTTAAAAGTTACTTTAGGAGGACGATTGGATGGTATCAGAATAGCCAACGAAAAAGGATATGATGTTGATTACCTGATTATGAATGATGTTTTAAACGAAACACCACCCAACCAGCGAATAACTTTTGAAGAAAATGAGGAATATAAATTTTCGTGGAGTGCCAATTTGGGTTTTTTATATGCACTAACCGATGAAATGGATTTGAGCTTTAGTGCAGGAAGATCGTTCCGTGCACCATCGCTTGAGGAAAGTTTTAAATATATTGATTTGGGAAACTTTGTACGCCTCGGAGATCCCTCTTTAAATCCCGAAAAAGGGTATTCTCTTGATTTAGGTTGGAGAATATGGAAACCTAAATTTCAGTTTAAGGTCAATGGATTTGCCAACTGGCTTACTGATATGATCGTGGAAAAAGAAGGCGAATTTATTTATTCCTACACAACCGGTGTAGTCGATACTGTAGGAGCTTTTATTAATACCAATGTGGATAATGCCAGACTATATGGTGTAGACCTTAATTTTCAGTATAATTTCTATGGGAATTATGTTTTACATGGATCAGGCTCGTACGTTAGGGGAGAAGATACAAATAATAACACTAATTTACCTTTAATTCCACCTATGAATGGCCGGATAGGATTAAAATATACTTTACCTAAATATTTTGGTTTAGATTTTATTGCTATTGGTTTTGCCGATCAGGAAAAAGTTGCCGAAGGAGAAACTGAAACCAAAGGGTTTGCAAGATTTGATTTTCGAATTCATTCTGCGCTAATTAACCTTGATTTTGCTAAAATTCAACTGTTTGGGGGAATTGAAAATATTGGCGACAGGGCTTACCGAAATCATCTAGCAACCAACAGGGGAGCAATAGATATCGAATCGGGACGTAATTTTTACATCAAAATGAAAGTTTTGTTTTAAGCAATTATTTAAAAAGTAAATCATTATAAAATAATATTTTATGAAATTTTATCCTGAACAATACAAAATAAAAGACCAACGCATGAAGCCTTTCATTGATCCGGAAGAAATTTGGGATTATATCCTTAAGACTGAATCAACGAAGGAGCGCGTGCGTGAAGTTATTGCAAAATCATTAAATAAAGAGCGGTTAAACCTTGAAGAAACAGCAGTATTAATCAATGCCAAAGATCCAGAGTTAATTGAAGAAATTAAAGATGGAGCTAAAACATTAAAAGAAAAAGTTTATGGTAATCGGATTGTTCTTTTTGCACCCTTATATATTGGTAATAAATGTACTAATAATTGTAAGTATTGCGGATTTAGGACTTCCAACAAAGATGCCATTCGCCAGACTCTTGAGGATCAGCAGATAGTAGAGGAAGTAGAGGCTTTGGAAGATAACGGACAAAAACGGCTGATTTTGGTTTACGGCGAACATCCTGATTATTCGCCCGAATACATAGCACATACCGTAAAAACAGTGTACGGTGTTAAAAAAGGAAATGGTGAAATTCGCAGGGTAAATATCAATGCTGCGCCACTTGACATAGATGGTTATCGTGTTGTGAAAGAAGCAGGAATTGGTACTTACCAGGTTTTCCAGGAAACTTATCATCCCGAAGCTTATGCACAATATCATTTAGGAGGGAAGAAAAAAGATTTTAATTGGCGTTTAACATCTCTTGACCGGGCCCAGGAAGCCGGAGTAGATGATGTTGGCATTGGTGCTTTATTTGGATTATACGACTGGCGTTACGAGGTTTTAGCATTGATTCGTCATACCAATCATTTTGAGGCTTGTTATAATATTGGGCCACATACTATCTCTTTCCCACGCATACAAGATGCTTCGTCTATTGATGTGGATCCAAAGTATATGGTTAACGATGAAGAATTTGTTAAACTTGTTGCTATTCTTCGTTTGGCTGTCCCTTATACAGGCATGATATTAACCGCACGTGAATCGGTAAATGTGCGTCGTGAAGTGATGCAGTTTGGTGTTTCGCAAATTGATGGCGGAACAAAACTTGAGCTTGGATCATATCATGAAAGTAAAAATGAGGAGCAAAATCTGAATCGCGAGCAGTTTACCATAAACGACAGCCGGTCGTTAGGCGAAATTATTGATGAACTGATTGATACAGGCTATTTACCTTCGTTTTGTACTGCCTGCTACCGGTTAGGAAGAACCGGAGAACATTTTATGGAGTTTTCTGTCCCCGGATTTATAAAACGCTACTGTACTCCGAATGCAATTTTAACACTGGCAGAATATCTTGAAGATTATGCTACACCCGAAACGGCTGAAAAAGGCTGGAATTTAATAGAAAAAGAAATTAAACAATTAGATGGGTTCAGGCGCGTGGATGATTTAAAAGGACGTATCGAAAAAATTAAAAAAGGAGAGAGAGATATGTATTTTTAAATGGTAATCGTAAAATCGTAAAATCGTAAAATGGTAAAAAGGTAAAATAGTAAAAAGGTAAAATAGTAAAAAGGTAAAATAGTAAAATAGTAAAATGGTAAAATGGTAAAATGGTAAAATGGTGAAATGGTAAAATAATAAAATAATATTTTTTAAATAGAATCTTTATGAAAGAAAAAAGAATAATTGGAATAAATGTTCTGGATCGCATTAAAGAAGCAGGCCGGACACAAAAAGTTTTATCTAAATATGCTCAATCGATAAAAACACGGTTAGGGTTCCATGAATTAACCAACGATGTTTGCAGCAGAAACGGTTTTATGATTTTGGAATTAACAGGAGAAAAATCACAATGGGATGCCCTTGAAAATGAGTTGAATGAGATTGGAGGCATAAATTTTCAAAAAATGTCTTTTGATTTAAATAAATAAATTCATAAATTGATTGTCTAAAAATTGAGATTAATTATGGCAAAAGAAACACGAATTTTAGGCGTTTTAATTACTGACCGCCAAAAAGAAGCGGGAAAAGTTCAAAATGTTTTAACAAAATATGGATGTTCAATTAAAACCCGTTTGGGATTACATGAAACAACAGATGATTTTTGTAGTACAAGCGGATTGTTATTATTAGAACTTACAGGCGATTTATCCGAGATGGATAAGCTTGAAAAGGAGTTGGTTGCCATTGAAGGTACCCAGACTCAGAAAATGGTTTTCATGGATTAAAATTTAGGGTATTTTGATCTTAAGTAAGCACGAATTTTTTTATTCGTGCTTATTTTTTTGCATCAAAACTATTTTTTATTCGTCCATAAAAAAATAATAAAAACGATTTTCAAAACCGAACAAAGGTGTTCGTTGCCGTGCAGTTTGAATTATTTAATAATTTATAATTATCTGATTGTCATAATTTTAATTGTTTTTGGCTTGTTTTTTGATCAATTTGAAAAAATATAAATCATTCTGTTATGGTGAAAAATTATTTAATACTTACGTTAAGAAATATTTTCCGTCAAAAAGCGTATTCATTTATCAATATTTTTGGATTGGCTGTCGGGATTACAAGTTTCATAATCATTTTATTATATGTTCAAAACGAATTAAGTTATAATAAACATATTGATGATGCAGAAAATAAATATCGCGTAATTGAAATTCAGGAAGCACCCGGTGTTGGAAGTCAGCATGTAGCTGTTACTATGGGTCCTCTTGCTGCTGCTTTAAAAAGTGATTTTCCGGAGGTTAAACAAGCTTTGCGGATTACCAATTCAGGAAAGCAACTTGTAAATTACAAAGAGAAAAGTTTTAACGAGCAGTTTATCTGTTTTGCCGATACAAATGTCTTCGATATGTTGAGTATTCCATTATTACATGGAAACCCTGATAAAGCACTGTCTGATAAAAACGCTGTTGTTTTATCTGAAAAGATTGCTTTAAAATATTTCGATTCTGTTGATGAGGCAGTTGGAAAAGTGATCGATATAGCCAATGAACCATTTATTGTCAAAGGAGTGATGGAAAATATCACTAAAAATGCGCACATTTATTTCGAGATGGTTATGCCATTTGAAATCATGGAATCGCGTTTTCAATGGATGCGTAGCTGGGGTAGCAATTCGCTTGATACCTATATTCAGCTGGCCGATGGAACAAAACCTTCCGATTTTGAAAAGAAACTTCCCGAATTTATCAAAAAATATACTGCTGATTCCTGGGATACCAAACTGGAAATGTATATTCAACCTATTTTGGATATTCATCTAAAATCTAACCATATTAAATTTCAGGTATTTAATCATAAACAGGGAGATATTAACCAGGTTTATATATTTATAGCCATTGCACTTTTGATATTAATTGTAGCCTGTATTAATTATATTAATCTTTCAACGGCACGTGCTGTTAAACGGGCAAAGGAAGTAGGAATAAGAAAAACTGCCGGCGCTCAAAGACCAGGAGTGATTTTTCAATTTCTGGGTGAATCTATTATATTAACATTAATTTCAACCCTGATAGCTATTCTGTTTATTGAATTGTTATTGCCCTATATTAATAGTTTGTTGTCGCTTGAGCTGAATTTAGATTTTTCTAACTGGGTTTTTAGTGTAGGATTAATATTGTTGGTTCTGGTACTTGGATTAATTTCGGGTAGTTACCCTGCCTTTTATCTTTCTGCGTTTAATCCTGTTAAAGTATTAAAAGGAAGTACTGTAAATAGCGGACAAGGTGGTAACGGGCTGTTGCGTAAGGCTTTGGTTGTTTTTCAATTTGCTGTTTCTATCATTATTATTATTTCCACATTAGTATCTGTGGCGCAGGTAAACTATTTCCATAAAAAAGATAAAGGATATAATGATGAGGCTGTTTACTCCATTGCTTTTCATATAAATGATGATGAACAGCGATTCAAGAATATGGAAGTTTTTAAACAAGAACTTCAAGGGAATCCTGATATTTATTCTATGGCACTAACGTCTGGATCCACAGGAATATCGGGTAGCCAAAGTAAAATATATACAGCGGATTCTTCCGAAAAAGTTTTAATGGCTCGATTAGGTTATGTTGATGAAAATTATTTTAAGATGATGGAGATTCCTGTTGTTGAAGGCCGGTATTTTAGTAAAGATTTTTCTACAGATCGGAACGAAGCCATTATTTTAAACGAAACTGCAGTTAGAGAAATGGGTTGGGATAATCCAATTGGTAAAGAATTTAATCCAAGATCAGATGATAGTACCGCCGCTAATCTAAAAGTTGTTGGTGTAGTAAGAGATTATAATTACTATTCTTTGCTAAGCCCTATTGAGCCGGCAGCATATTTTTACAATCCTAACAGGTTTTATAGATTGGTCGTTAAAATGAATCCTGCAAAAATGAAATCAGTGATATCTTTTACCGAAAATAAATGGGTCGAGTTATTCCCGAAAGCACCTTTTGATGGACATTTTATGGATGAAATGTTTGAAAGTCAATATAAAAATCAAATCAATTCGATGAAAGTATTTGGCATGTTTGCCATCATATGTATTGTTATTTCGTGCCTTGGACTTTATGGTTTAGTAGCTTATATGGTAACGCAACGCACCAAAGAAATTGCTATACGAAAAGCTTTAGGAAGTACAGCAACAAAAATTGTAAAATTGATTAATATCGATTTTATCAAATTAATATTGGTCTCGAGCATTATTGCTGTTCCAATAGCTTTTTATTATATGAACCAATGGTTAAATAATTTTGTATACCGCATTGATTTAAGCTGGTACTATTTTGCAATAGCCTTAATGGCAGCATTAGCTATAGCTGTTCTTACAAATATTTTTCATACTATAAAAGCTGCTATGAAAAATCCGGCCGATTCGTTGAGGTACGAATGATTAAAAGGCATTTTTTTATGTTATTTTATAGTTCATGTTGAAACATAATAAAAAGAAAAGTCTTTAAACAAATAGACCGTAAGCCTTGTTTTATTGTAAAAGTTTTTAAAAAGTTATCATAAAAAAATCAATAACTATTTGTTTATACAATAATTATCATTAAATTGTATATTCATCTAAGTAAGTATTGAGTTAAATGGATGATTTATTAATCAACAGAACAGCAATAACACCTTTAATTGACTTTAGGCGATCGGGACAATTAAAGATTCAGGGAAAATCATTGCCCGAAAATCCGCAAAGGTTTTTTACACCCTTATTTAAATGGGCTGATCAATTATCATCCGAAAGGGTTGATATTGATGTAATACTCGAATATATCAATACCTCATCATCGAAGAATTTAATGCAACTCATTAAATTAATCGATAAAAATCCACGAATCAGGCATTTTAACCTTAACTGGCATTACGAATCCGACGATTTGGAAATGCTTGAATTTGGTGAGCTTTTAGCCAACAATCTACGCAGAGCAAAAACCAAATATATTGAGTACGATGAAGAGGATTAATTATTACCTAAGTTGAGCGATATGAGTAAAACGAAATAGCGCTTTACTTAGGCTTAACCACTTGCTTCGCACGCTGCCGCTGAAGCTTTAGCGTAAGCGTCTGAAGCTATGCGAAGGCGAACCCGACATAGAAATTGTATATTTTCACTGAATGAGTGAAGTGAAAACTTTACTATTTCTTCGTTCTCGACACTTCGTGCACGGGACAGGCAGTGAGCGAGAACCTTTAGCTCATGACCGAAGGGAATAATCGCTCAATTTGGGTATTATTTTAATTTGGAGGGAAATTAAAATATTGAATTTTTGTATAATTCTAAGTCTATTTCCTTTTCTTCCCGGCGAATGGTTATGGATAGACTATCATTTTTTTCCAGAATATTTTTTTGTAAGTTGCAATAACACTTCGCATCAATAGAACGTACATCCATTCCGTTGATTTCTACAATATAATCGTTTAATTTTAAACCTTTTTTTGCTGCAATAGAGTTGTTTATTATATAATCCACCTTTAAGCTATCTGCGTGAGGAAAAAAACTAAAACCGAATGTTTCGGGTAATTTTTCCCTGTTATTTATTTTAATTAAAATAATTTCTTTTTTCTTAGGTAACAGTATTACCGTAAAATTTTTTAGAAAATCAGTACCTATCATGTCAGAATGCTTTTTCCGGAATGCTAAAATGGGTTGGTCAATTGAAGTATTTCCAAGGGTTAAAGCATTGGTTGTTGCATAAAATACCGAATCTTGTTTTCCATTTCCGAAAAGGCCGGATGAAGATACTCCATAGCCATAATTTGTTTTGGATAATAAATCATTTTGCAGCAATTTTTTGTAATCCTTTTCGGAGCAATTAATAAAACCGTTAGATCCTGTGTCAAAAGTCAGATTTTTTATTTTTTTATCTCCGATTTTTAAATCAATATACTGTTTATAATAGAGGTTTGTTCTATATTTTATGGTATCGGCATTTTGTGGTACCTTAAAATGGCTTTCTGATGAAGATATTTGAATTTTTTGATTTGTGAAATCAATCTCCCAGTTGGCTAATTGTATTAAATTAGAACCAATAATGCCATCAATATCAAGACAAATAACTGGAGTTGACTTTTTCATATCGGCAACTATTGCTCCTGTATTAAGAAAATGATACCCACTTATGCTTAGGGTATCTAATTGAATGATTTTTGCGATAGATTTATTTTTCTGAGAATCTACGACCCCCTGAAAACCTTTTGTTTTAGCATTGATTTTTTTTGCTAATTCTTGTGAAATAATATTAGAAGCTCCAGTATCAAAAAGAAAATCATAACTTTCTCCGTTAATTGTAACGTTAATGATGGGTAACCCTAAGCGGTATTCGAAAGGTATTTCTGTTACTTCTTTTTTAAATGTAATATCTCCACTTCTCATTATAAAATGGTGGCAACCTGATAATAACGGGAGAATTATAATTAGCGTTATGATTTTCTTTAGATACATAGCATTACTTTATTTAGACATGATTTTATTCTTCAGCAGACTCTTTTTCCAGGGCTTCTATTATTGTTTTAGGCAGCCTTTTTTTGTAAGCAATTACAAAAAGGCCAACAGAATAAATAGCGATATTAAAAATACTTATGGAAAATATCCCGATTGAAAAGATTCCAATAGAAAATATTCCAGCAGAAAATTTTCCGGCAGCAAAAACGCCCAAAGCAAAATCTCCAACTGCAAAATAATTGAATACATAATCTCCTGCACTAAACATAGGAGCGTACGTGTAGTTCAGAATTAAACCTGCTATTACTAAAACAACTGCTACAATTAAATACCATACTTTTTTCATAATTTTTATTTTTTAATGATTTTAAAAATGATTTGTCACTGCAAGAATAACACGAAAATTACATGCAGCAATGGTTTTGGGATATATTGCAAGCTTTTGTGATGGATGTATAAGCACTGTGACGAAATACAAGATGAAGTGATAAAGTGCAAGTGAATTATCATTTTTTACCACCAAGTATCGGGAAGGTTATCACGAGCTACCACAAAGAAAATCATTAACAATTTCTTTGTGCTTCCTTTGTGAAATTAACTTAGTGTGACTTTGTGGTAAAAAAAGAAATTTTTTAAATAGGTAATTAATTAATGAATTTATCTTATTTGATTTCGAACCATATCGACATAGTTTCTGGAAACAGGTATTTCATCATCGCAGTTTTTAAGATTTAGTATTAATCCTTGAGAGTTTCCTTTTGCATTAATTATTATACTTGAGTTTACAATAAATGCTCTGTGGCATTGAATTATTTCGGGAGTTGATTTAAAGAATTCCAACGCTCTTTTTAAAGTACTTCTGAATATTTTACGAATGAACTTACCATCTTTTAAAAAATGAATCTCAATATAGTTTCCCGATGATTCGATGAAATAAAAGTCGTTTGGATTAAACTCGATATAATCTTTTTCGTTATCGGCATATATGCGTATTAAGGAGTTTTGGGATATACCGCTTTGTCCTTTTTTTAAATTTTTATTAAGCTCTTGTGCTGATTTTATATTCTTTTGTAATAGGTATTTTTGTTTGGTTATAATAAGGATACTTGTAGGAATTAATCCAATGGTAAGCGTAAAAAGTTGAAACTGTATAAAGAACATCAGGTTAAACCGGAAATAATCGAACAGATAATTTGTATAGAGCGCATTTCCTAAACCAATGCAAAAAATTATCCACATTAACCATAAAAATTCTTTGCCTATCGTCCAGTTCTTTTCATTAAAAGTTTTTGGAAATATATGTTCAATAATTATCAGGTTAATAAATAAAACAATGAATGTTACCAGCCCATATCCGGAAAGGATGAGTATTTTATTTTGAATTGAATGTATCCCGAAAGGTTGAAATATGATAAGAAAAATTGCTACAAATAAGCTAATAGAGATAATTAATTTCCATCGCGATGTTAATTTGGGAAAAGGTTGGCTAAGGTAATTTTTTAAAGTCATCTTTGTATGATTATGCTGTGAATATACAAAAATGTGTTTTACAAAAAAAGCAGGCTGTAAAAGCCTGCTAAAAATTAAATGTATTTTTTAATTGTTAATTATTCGTGGTTATTGGTATAATCGGTAATGATTTGATTTCGTAATTCTAAAAACATATGCGTTACATTGTGCATTAGCTCGTTTGAATAGTTTGTCAAGTATTCCTGCGCCTTTTTGGGATCTTTTTTATAAAGTTTTAAAGCTTCATCTTCAACCGCTTTTTGGTTTTTAAATATTTTTTCTTCAAACGGAGTACGTACTTTTCTTACATCCTCAGCAATGGGTTGGAATTTTAAATTGGATAGATTATCCACAAAATCGATGGCCCAGCGAGCCGATTTTTCACTGTAAGCTTCCGGGTCATAAGTTTTATAGGATTCATGCACCGATAAATTTCCTGCATAAATAGGTACATACGGACTAAAATATGGGTTATCCAAATAAACCCAGTAAACACCACCGATTTCGTTGGGTAACCAATCTCTTAGCTGCAATACCATTCCGTAATGCCCACGGTGACGGGCAACAGGGCGGCGATACGTTATATTTAGCAATTTACGTAAATCGCTTCCGGGAAATGGCGTTGCCAACGGGCTTTTTTTGTAACCGCCTTCACCGTCAGGAACCAACCAGTTTGGGTCCAGTGTCATATCATAAATGGTTTCTTCGTAAGTTGAACGTTGAAATGCAATCACATCCTGAACAGAAATTTTTTGTTCGGGTTTTACCGAAAATGGATACATTGATAAAGGTTCAACATACTGAAAGTATGGGCTTATAGCTTTGTAAGGATCGCCATGTGGAAATCGGTCGGGCCATTCTTTCAAATTTGGAACAAATGTTTGGTGAAAAAGCCAAAACCTGCTGGTAGCCCACTCCGCCGGAATGGTTGTATAAACTTCCTGCCAAATAAAAGGTTTTCCCGAATCAGGATTATACCAGCCACGATCGATAGCTTCCTGCATATAATTGTCGGAAACCATAAAATTTTCTGTATCGTCGGCATCAATTTCTTTGATAATACTCCAGTTAGGAATCATTGTGGCTTCATCATCGGGTAGTCGTTGCGCTGCCCAAATAGCTCCGGGTTTGCCACTTTCTTTTGTCCATCCGGCACCCACACCAAATACTTCGAAAACCCATATTTCTTCAGTATCAGCAATTACAAGTGTTTCAGAACCCGGACCACTCGAAGGTAAAAAGCCATATTCGGTCATTAAATTGCCAATAAACTGAACGGCTTCACGTGCTTTTTTGTATCGCTGTAAAGCAAAAATTTGAGCTTGTTCAATGGTCATAATTTGCTCTCCATTTTCGCGTGTGCAGATTAACTCTTTTCGCTGATCGGTTGTACTTTCGCCAATGCCCAGTTGATGCTCGTTAACATGCGAATAGGCAGAATGAAAATAGGTATAGGTTTCTTCCACTTGCGGAATATAACCTAAAATTTGGCCATCATTTGTTAGTGGCAGGGTGGCATCTTGTATTCCCCAGTAAACAGGTGCTTTTGCTCCGGACTTAAATTTTTGTCCCGGAACAACATATATTCTTGAATCAGGGCCTGTATCGGTATGAGAAATAATTACTGATCCATCTGCTGATGCTTTTTTGCCAACGGCAATGATGGTACAGGCTTCGGAAGTGATTGTCATTCCTGCCATTAGTACTAAAACGGATAAAAAAACTTTTTTTAACATGCTAATTATTTTTAGTGATTATAAGATTTCTAATACTTCATTTGCAAAGCCACCACCAGCCTGGATAGTATCGTTAATTGTAATATCTAACCAGCTTTCCAGCAATTGATAAATGTTGGTTTGCATATCTTCGGGAAACGATTTAATGCGTGTTGCGTGATTACCTTTCGGATTGATCATTGTTACGGAAATGGTATTATCTGAAGGTGTAACTCCTGTAGCACCCCAAGGGTCGTATTCACCGTAAATATATAACATGTAATTGCCATTATTTTGAACCCAGTTATTAATATTCTTCATTACTGAAGGATTGTATGAGTAGTGAACTTCTTCCGGAATTTTAAAATCGAAAGTAATATTTACCGTATCGTCGAGATATTTTTTAAATGGTTTAATATCATAATCATAAAACCCCATTTCTGTTAATGCCTGGTAAGAAAAAAGCTGGTCTGAACTTAAAGGTTCCACTTCAAAAAAAGAAAAAGGAGATATTGATATCCAGTGGTTAAACATTTCTTCGTAAGTTGCATTTTTTGGTGGAATGTTTTCGCAGTTGCCACTCCATTGCCAGAAAGCAAACGAATATTCCAACACATTGATATCATAAGCTCTTTCAATACCAGTAATGTCAAAAGAATATTCTTTTTCTTCGGCATGTTTCTTTAACAGTGGTAATATTATATTTTTATTTTCAAATAAAGCAATCTGAAAATTCTGAATTTTATTTCTGCACTTTTCTGTGCCAACTGTTACAAGATGTTTTGCTATTCTTGAATCTTCACGGTGTAAATTCAATGGAGCTACATAAGCAACGCTGGCATCTACATCTTTTGGGTAAAACCGGCGATGAAAAATGGTGGTTTGCCCGCCTTTGCTAATTCCTGTCGAAATCCATTTCCCGGGATAAATCTTTTTGAGCGATTCGATAATCTTATGTTGGTCTGCTGCTGCCTGTTTTACATTCAATAAATCCCAGGGTAAGCTGTCCGGCTGAGATTCGCCATAAAAACGGTGTTCAATGGTTATTTGGTTTGCATTAAGCAGTTTACTCAGCTCTCCGGCTTTGGTCGAATATAAATCGTAACCTTCCAAAATAACTACTGTTGGACGATCAAAACCAACATGGTTAATAATTACACGTTGTTTAAAATGTCCTTTATCCAGATTGTTGTGGTCAAGCGGTTGTAAAAATCGTACATCATATGATTCGGTATACAACGAATCTGAATCTATTGCTGTTATTTCCGTATTCCGGATTTTAGAAAGCTTTGTTTTTAAGTCTTGCGCATCATTGCATGAAGAAATGCCAAGCAAAAAAATGAATAAGAACGTAGTTATTCCGAAGTATTTATATCTGTTTTTCATCGTTTGAAATTATTATTTAAAGATAAAACCATTTTTTTAAGAATCAAGATTAGTAGATAAATTTGATATTTTAAAATGCTTTTGCTCTTTCTTTCTCAACTTCTTCAATTGTTTTTGCCAAAGGTTTACCAAGGATTTTGTATCCTGTTTCGGTAATAAAAATATCTTCTTCGTTGCGTATACCTCCAAAATTTTTGTATTTTTCTACTTTATCATAATTAATAAATTTGGTAAATTTATTTTGAGATTTCCATAGATCGATTAATTCGGGAATAAAGTAAATGCCGGGCTCAATAGTTAACACGTAACCCGGTTTTAATTCACGTCCTAAACGAAGAGATTTTAAACCGAATAAGGTACTTTTGGGTTTGCCGGCATAGCCTACATATTGCTCTCCCAGATTTTCCATATCGTGAACATCCAACCCCATTAAATGACCTGTGCCGCATGGGAAGAACAATGCATGAGCACCTGCCTGTACAGCTTCTTCTGTATTACCTTTGGTAAATCCTAATTTTTTTAATCCATCAAATATTTTTTGGGCAGCCGTAAAATGTATTTCTTTAAAGTTGATACCCGGCTTTAAAGCTTCAATAGCTGCATTGTGAGCATTTAATGCGATTTGGTAGATTTCTTTCTGCTGTTCGGTAAATTTGGGCGAAACAGGGAAGGTGCTCGACATATCTCCGGCATAGCGCAATTCGTTTTCAGCTCCTGCATCCAGTAAAAACAGGTCGCCTTCTTTTATTATATTTCCATGATAATGATTGTGTAATGTTTGTCCGTTTTTGGTAGCAATAATAGGGAATGAGATATTTCCTCCGGCAGCCAGCGCTGCTTCATGCACTTTTGCTGCTACCTGTGCTTCGGTCATTCCCGGTTTGGCAAATCGCATGGCTGCAAAATGCATATCGGCAGTTACACTTACAACTTGCTCCAGTTGCTCAATTTCTTCTTCGGATTTAATATTGCGTTGTTCTCCTACAGCAACAATTAAATCGGTAGAAGCATGCTTATTGGTTTCGTTGATCGGTATTTGCAGCCAGTTATAAAGTTTTATCTGATGTTCGGGACGGTAAGCCGGTAAAAAGTGAGTCTTGCGCTTTTTGTTTTTTGCTTTTTGAATTAATTCAATCCCTTCTTTTAATTGCCCTGTATTTGTTATCCCTGCTTT
Source organism: uncultured Bacteroidales bacterium (assembly GCA_964606845.1). Classification (GTDB taxonomy): domain Bacteria; phylum Bacteroidota; class Bacteroidia; order Bacteroidales; family UBA12077; genus UBA12077. The sequence continues at coordinate 15,407 of CAZSIC010000010.1, read as the reverse complement.
CTCGCTACGTTCTTTTATTGTTGGCTGCGAGCCCATCCAAACAATATGGTCAATGGTTAAATCATCGCCAAAAATATAGTCTTTGTCTTCATCGATATCAATAATTCCGATTAATCCCGGGTAATCCAATCCGAAATAATAAAGAAACGAGCTATCCTGCCTAAAAGGATAGGTGTTATCCTCATAGTTCATCCCGCTTTCTTCGTTTCCCGGGAAAAGTAGGATACCTGTTTTAAATTGTTTTTTTAACTGATTTCTTCGGTTGATATAGGTTTCTTTTTTAAACATGATTGTTATTATTTTTACAGTTATAGTTCTATTTATTTGTATTGCGTATTTAAGATTTATCTGTTTCTGAATCAGGTTTAAAGTTCATAGTTTAAAGTTGTGTTTGACTTATTTAACTCCGAACTCCGAACTCCGAACTCCGAACTCCGAACTCCGAACTCCGAACTCCGAACTCC
>CAZSIC010000010.1:0-14843 GCA_964606845.1 uncultured Bacteroidales bacterium | reverse complement strand
AATTTAATATCAGCAAAATAATGGAGCTGCTTTTTATAGGCTTTCATTAAGTCATCCATATGCTTAAAACGTTCAGGTTCGCCGGTTTCGATACCAACTTCTTTGGCTGTACGCGGGTCAACTCCGTTATGCAGTGTAATCTCCAGGATCTTATTTAGGTTAAAATATCCGGTAAGGATATAACTTTCGGTTCCAAAGGCGCCGGTTTCCACACATCCGCTTGCTCCGCCATTTCTGGCATCTACGATACTTTTTCCCTGGTTCACCAGTTCTTGAACAATGGCATCGGTGTTAAAGAAAGATGGTTGCCCAAAACCGGTTTTAGAGATTTTTATGGCGCGTTTTACAAAATCATCTGGATTTTGTCTGCTGATTTGCACCATGGAGCTGGGCTGAAGAATTCGCATATCTTCAATCACATCCAAAATCATATAGGATAATTCATTTACAGCATCGGTTCCATCTTCCCTAATACCACCCAGGTTTATTAAGGCAAAATCGGTGTACGTGTTACTTTCTAAGGCCGTAACGCCAATTTTGGGTGGTGCCGGGTGGTTGTTAAATTTTATCCAGAATGCTTGTAAAAGTTCAACAGCAATTTCTTTTGTTAACGCACCTTTTTCCATTTCTTGTTTGTACAGCGGGAACAAGTGCTGGTCTAATCTTCCCGGATTGAATGAATCCCATGGATTTACTTCGGTAATTACACCTAAATGAATAAACCAGTAATGTTGCAACATTTCGTGAAATGTTTCCGGAGCATGTGCCGGCACTTTCCGGCATATACGTTCCATCTCGATCAACTCGGCTTTTCGTTGTGGATTTTTTTCTTGTTTAGCCAGCTTTTGTAATTCATCCGCATATCGGTTGGCAAAAGTAATCATTGCATCTGCTGCAATTTCCATGGTTTTTAGCTCTTCAATTTTTTCAACGGATTCAGCATTTTTGCCTGATTGAAATTTTTGAATCGATTCGTTGATCTCTTTTTTTAAATCGAGTAAACCTTTTTGAAAAATCTTTTTCCCTGCCACGGTATGTCCGGGTGCTCTTTGTTCCTGGAATTCGGTAAAAATTCCAGCTTCGTAGGCTGTTTTCCATTCGTCGGGCAGTTGTCTAAAAATTTTATCGCGCTGCGATTTTCCTTTCCAGAAAGGGATAATTTCTTTTTCGTAAATTTTTTTGGTTTCGTTATCAACCTTAAACCATACTTTTGGCCTAGAATCAAGCACTTCTAAATCCTGCAATGTGTGTAAGCTTACTTCGGGATATGTTGGTGTAGCTTTGGGAGCCGGCCCGCGCTCACCAACAATTAGTTCGCCATCGTTAATGCAAATTTTTTTGTTTTCGAGTATATGCTGAAAAGCCATTGCCCGTTTTACCGGGATAGAAACTTTTTGTGCTATATCGCTTTTATAGAATTCAGTTACCAAAAGTGCCCGCTCAGCAGAAATCCTGTTTACTGCTGTTAAGCTTTCGTTGCGTAATTTTTTTATTCTTGTATTCATAGTTTAGTTTTAAACCTGCCCGATGGCAGGCGGGTTTCAAATTTCAAATAGATTATCCACCAATTCCTACTTTTAATCCAATCGCTTCAAATTCTGATTTTACCGTATTCATTAAATCATCAGAAGGTGGTTGAATATTTCCCATTTTATTCTCCTTTTTGAATCTTGCATACTTTCCATTGGAAATGTTATGATAAGGTAATAAATCCAACCGGTTAATATTTTTTAATGATTGGATAAAAGATTTTATTTCAGAGAGATTTTTTTCAGTATAAGTAATTCCAGGTATTACCGGAAAGCGTAAAACAACATTTTCATGATGATTATCGAGCCATAAAAGATTATCTAAAATTTGTTGGACAGGCACACCGGTATATTTTTGGTGCAACTTATCATCAATGAGTTTTATGTCATACAGAAACAGATCGGTTTTTTTAGCTATTTTTTGAATAGTCTTTTTATCGGCGTATCCGGTTGTATCAATACAAGTGTGGATATTTTTTTCTTTGCACCATTTTAAGATTTCATATAAAAAATCAGCCTGCATTAGAGGTTCTCCTCCGGAAAAGGTAACTCCGCCACCAGACTCTTCAAAAAAGATTCGATCGCCTTGAATAATTTTAAAAAGCTCATCATCAGATATTTGATAACCAACAGTAGCTTCTTTTTTAAATGTTTTGCCTTCCAGTTTGTTGGTTTGAATATAATACTCAGGTTTTGTGTTTTGGCTTTCCGGATTGTGGCACCACCAACAGTTTAAAGGACATCCTTTTAAAAATATGGTTTGCCGTATTCCTGGTCCATCGTGAACTGCAAAATGTTTTATGTCGAATATGGTTGCTAACATTTTTTATTTTAATAAGATTAACGAATTGTAGTTTCAAATTTATTTTGTCGGTTGAATTTTTATTTTAAAATCAGAAATCGTTAATCAATCTTTTTAATTAAAAATTATTAAAAAAGGTTTTGTATCTAAACTTATAAGGATTAAATAATAAGAAGCTAATAGGAGATGTCAGCAAATCCAGCACTCGTAGAGTCCTTTGCCAAAATCGTGGTATAAATTATTTGAACAGAATGGATTCATATCAAAATGTATTGATACAAATATAAACTATCCTGAATATAATTGCAATTGATTTTAAATTTCTATTTATTAATGGTAAAATGATAAATTAATCAAATTTTTTTTCTCTTGGGCTACAAACAATTGACTTTTTATATAAAAATCTTGATTTTACTTCTCTGTTATTAATTGTCATAATTCCATAATACTCAGAACCTACCTGTCTGGCAAAAAGGCTCAAAACTCAAAACTCAGAACTCAGAACTCAGAACTTAAGACTTAAAACTTTGAACTATTCAACATTCTTTTTTTATAATGTTTTGAATCACCCCATTCGTTATAGCCAATTTCGTCGCCGGTAATTCCAATTCTTACCTCAAGGCAATTGGTACAATCCGATGCTTCTTCATCGGTACAGGGTTTATTTTCGTAAAGTTTATAACTGTCGCGGTACATTCCGGGAGTTACGTTTGGCATAATAATATTGGCGCCCACTTTTATGGCTTTTTCACGGCCAATAGGGTCGATAGCCTGTAAAGCTGTTGCTGCAGCTATATTAATATCTTTCATTAATATTCGAAGTAATGCAATCATTTTTAAGGTGAGTGTAAAGCGGTCGCTGATTGGCATGAGCGAGTTTTTGTATTGATACAATGGTGTATCTATATGTTCAATATAAGGACCCATACCACACATGTCGATGTCAAAATTTTTCATGAATAGCAGATCGCCAGCCAGGTCTTCGTAAGTTTGAAAAGGCAACCCTATCATTACTCCGGTACCCGTTTGGTAGCCTATTTTTTGTAATGATTTCAGACAATTTAAACGGTCTTCAAAATTATGTTTTTTATTTTCAGGATGTATTTTATAATACAAATCCGGATTTGAAGATTCTATTCTTAATAAATAACGATGTGCGCCACTATCGAACCATTCCTGGTATACTTCATCGGGTTGCTCGCCCAGAGAGATTGTAATTCCCAGTTCGTTATTTGATAGCTCTTTAATTTGTTTCAGAAGGTTTGATATTCGTTTGGTGAATTTTGGCGATGAAATTTCACCGGCTTGCAAAACAACGGAACCGTATTTATTACTGTAAGCATATTTAACGGCATCCAGTATTTCTTGATCAGAAATATCATAGCGTGCAGCAATTTTGTTGTCCTTTCGTATACCGCAGTAATAACAATTTTTACTGCAAATATTCGACATCTCAATTAATCCGCGATAGTACACTTTTTTTCCTACATAATCGGCTTTTATTTTTGCGGCATGCGTAAAAATTTTATTCCGGCCTTCCTGGTTGGTTTCTAAAAGATGTACAAGGCCCTCTTTGGTAAAATTATCTTGCTTTAATATTTCGTCGATCGTTTGATCCATATCATCAGTAGTTATTTTGTTCACAAAGGTAATAACAACATTTGAATATTAAGTTTAAAATAAAGGACTTTTTTGTCTTTTATTTAGGTTTTGTAGAAAAAAACCTGCCATTCAGATATAGCAGGTTAGGATATTTTTTTATACTATTTTAGCAGCGTTCGAATTATTTTAAGCTCTGATGTTTCAGAGTCAACCACACTAACATAAGCATAAAGCCCGCTAGGATGTATTTGAAAGGTTGAAAATCTGGCGTTTATATCAATCTTATATTTATTGGAGTCAATGGTTGTTTCACAAATGTATCTTCCTTCTTTGTCATATACGAAGAAAGAATTTCCTTCTTCCTCACTATAATGGAAAATTAACATATTGCCTTGGTAATCTGTCTTTATAGCATAATAAACGGGACGAATACCCGGATATATATTTGGATCGTTTAGAAGTTCTTTATTTTCTTCATACAGGTCTTTTTCCATTAAAAATTGTTTAATTTTCTGAATAAACTTTTCTTTATCTTCTGCTGTTGTTTTTTTCGGCGTTTGTAGCAGATTAATGGTTTGGATTTTTTTTCCGTCAGGGTTATAAATTGATAACTTATCCTGTACGTTATGGCCTACAATTAAGTTTCCTTCAGGAGTCCTTTCTAGAATGGTCCTGTCTCTTACACCGGTAGGACTAAAACTAAATAAAGTTCCGTCTTTGAGTTTAATTCTTACCGCTTTTAGGTTAGTTAAACTATTAAAATAGCTGTCTACAATTACTTCTTTATTTGTTTCGATATCTTTAATGGAAACGATGTATTTTACATCTCCGTTGTATGGTACATGCCCCCATATGGCAATTTTATTATTTTTTAAGGCAACAATTTGTAAGGGCATATAATCTATTTTTACCATTTTGTAAAAGTTGCCATCCAAATCGTAAAATTGAATTCTTCCCTGGTGGTCACTTGCAAAAACATATTTATTATCCAAAATGCCACGCAGGGTAGGCCTGTATAAAAATTCGCCCGGTTTTCCACCTTTCTTACCAAATTGTTTGACGAGATTCCCTTCTTTGTCTAGTTTATATATATTGTATTTGCTGTAATTACCAACAAATACTTCTCCATGGTCGGAAACTGCAATGCTTTTCATTTTTCCTACCGGGTTTCCGTAAACAACTTTATCTTTATCATCAAATAAGCGGTTCCAATTGTTTTGATTCCCATATTGATTGTCAGGCGTTAACTTTATGATTCCTTTTTGATAGATGTCTAATAATGTTTGTGATTTTACAGATGACATAAAACACAATAAAACAAGGGAAATGATTATTTTTCGTTTCATAATTTTGCTTTTTTACGTTAATAAATTGGTTAATCTCCAATAATCTGATGATTGACAGGACGGCCGTTCTTGTCATAAATGGTCACAGATACACTATTCTGTTTCCAGGCATCATTCAAATCAGGAATGTATTTAAAATATTCATAATCATTAACCGGTTGCTGATTATGAGTGTCATTTTTTATTAATAAGGTTGAAAAGGCCAGCAAAAGAGAAATTCCTGCTGCCAGGCTTAATATCTTTCTGTACGATAATTTCTTATTCGTTATTTTTTGGCTTGCTGTAAAAGGGTGCACTGGCTTAACCTCGGGATTTAAATCTTCAAGCGATTTTCTGATTAAAGAAATTTCTTCCCTAATGACTTGTAAGTTTTGCTGACAAGCTTTACAACCATCCATGTGTTTTTTTATTTCCTGCATTCGGTTTAATGCTAAAGAATGGTTGAAATAATCAAACAATTCTTCTCTCTTTACACAATTCTTCATAACTTGATGATTTTATATGTGCTGTTAATTTCTGAATAACTCTTGATAAGGTTTTTCCCACAGATGTTAGCTTAATATCTAAAATTTCACTTATTTCCTTATAGCTAAGCTCATCGTTATAGAGATTAATCAGGATTTGTTCTTTGGGGGTTAATTTTAATAAAGCAGCAGCTATTGCTTTTTTTCTTTCACTTTGGATAATATCTGTTTCAATTGTGTTTAATGCGTTTTTCTCATAATAATTAATATTGTCGGTTAATTGTAAATTCTTCGTTTTTTTATTCAGGTTGATGTATTTATTGAGTGCGCATCGGTAAAGCCATGCTTTCGGATGTAAAGGGAGTTTGTTTTTATTGATTTCGTGATGCAAACTCAAAAATACCTCCTGGGCAATATCTTCGCTGTCTTGTTCCGAAAAAGATATTCTATAAATAAACTGAAATATTTTTATATAGTACAAATGATATATCTCGTCGAAAGGCATAAATTATTGTTTTATTACTAAGACAAATTTGCTGAAATTTTGTGACATGAAGTGATAAAAAAAATGGTTTTCTATAATATGTTGCAAAATATGTTAAAGTTTGTAAGTTGCTAAATGAATCACTATTATTGATATTGATTTCAATTTTTAAATAAATTTAATAAATTGGTTACAAATTGTAAGTAAGCCTATCTCTCTTTTTTAGTACATTTGTGTAAAATTTTGAAATAATAAAAAATATTAATCATGATAACAGAACAGCTTTTATATCCCAAAAGTATAGTTGTTATAGGTGGTTCAGACAATATTCAAAAACCTGGTGGTAAGGTTTTAAAAAATCTAATTGATGGTAATTTCAAAGGTGATTTGTATGTTGCAAATCCTAAAGAAGATGAAGTGCAGGGTATAAAAAGTTATAAAAACCCCAATGATTTGCCACAGGTTGATTTAGCTATTTTAGCGATTGCTGCAAAGTTTTGCCCTGATACTATCCGGTTATTGGCAGAACAAAAAAATACCAAAGCTTTTATAATTCTTTCAGCAGGTTTTAGTGAAGAAAACGAGGAGGGAGCAAAGCTTGAAGAAGAAGTTGTTGAAATTATCAATAAAAATAATGCCTGCCTTATTGGCCCTAATTGTATTGGTGTACTTAATCAAAATTATAATGGCGTATTTACAACTCCTATTCCAACGCTCGACCCACAAGGCGTTGATTTTATTTCCGGTTCGGGTGCAACGGCAGTATTTATAATGGAATCGGGAGTTCCAAAAGGGCTTAAGTTCTCGAGTGTTTATTCTGTTGGGAATAGCGCTCAAATTGGTGTTGAAGAAGTTTTAAAATATATGGATGAAACTTTTGACCCGCAAAAAAGCTCAAAGGTTAAATTATTGTACGTTGAAAGTATAGATAAGCCTGAAATGTTGCTTAAACATGCGTCATCGTTAATTAGAAAAGGTTGTAAAATTGCAGCCATAAAATCCGGAGGTTCTGATGCCGGTAGCCGCGCGGCATCATCGCACACAGGTGCACTGGCAAGTTCTGATGTGGCCGTTGATGCTTTGTTTAGAAAAGCAGGAATTGTTCGTTGCCATGGTAGGGAAGAGCTGGCAACAGTAGCATCTATTTTTATGCATCCCGAAATGAAAGGGAAAAATATTGCCATCATCACTCATGCTGGCGGGCCAGCCGTAATGTTAACCGATGCTTTATCAAACAATAAATTGGAAATTCCACCCATTGAATGCCCTAAAGCAGATACTTTATTAAAAAAATTATATCCGGGTTCCTCAGTTGCTAATCCTATAGATTTTTTGGCAACAGGAAATGCAGAACAATTAGGACATATTATCGATGCCTGTGAAAACGATTTTGATCATATTGATGCAATGGCTGTTATTTTCGGAAGCCCAGGTTTATTCCCTGTTTATGATGTTTATGATTTGCTGGATAAAAAAATGAAAACCTGCAAAAAACCAATTTATCCGATTTTACCTTCAGTCATCAATGTTAAAGATGAGATTGATGCATTTATTGCAAAAGGAAGAGTGAATTTTCCCGATGAAGTGATTTTTGGAAATGCACTTGCTAAGGTATATCATACTGAAAAACCGGTACCTGAAAAAGTAGATTTACCGGAAGTAGATCATAAAACCATCAGAAATATCATCGAAAATTCTGATGATGGATATATTTCTCCTGATAAAGTACAGCAATTATTGGATGCTGCTGGCGTAGCAAGAGCTGGCGAAGCAGTTGTAGATAACCGTGATGATGCCATAAAAGCAGCTGAAGAATTAGGTTTACCGGTTGTTATGAAAGTTGTCGGCCCTGTTCATAAATCGGATGTGGGTGGTGTTGTGCTTAATGTGAAAGATACCGAAACAGTAGCCAAAGAATTTGACCGGATGATAAAAATTGCAGACACAACTGCGATTCTATTACAGCCTATGCTTTCAGGTACTGAATTGTTTGTGGGTGCAAAAGCAGAACCTAAATTTGGCCATATGGTACTTTGCGGACTGGGAGGAATTTTTATCGAGGTACTCAAAGATATTAGTGCCGGATTAGCACCAATTAATAAAGAAGAAACAGTAAAAATGATAAAAAGTTTGAGGAGTTACGGAATTGTTAAGGGAACACGCGGACAGGAAAGTGTTAATGAACAAATGTTTGCGGAAATTATAAGCCGTGTTTCTGCGCTTGTTAAAGCTGCTCCTGAAATTACAGAGATGGATTTAAATCCGCTTCTTGGAAAATCAGATAAGGTTGTGGCTGTTGATGCACGCATTCGAATAGAAAAATAAATGAGAAAATTTAAAGATTTACGATTCAATGAGAAGCTGTTGATTGCAATGGCTATTCTATTACTGGCTGGAATATTTTTAAAATGGCCCCAAGTGAAAGAGGGTTTTCAAAAGGGTTGGAAATATTTTAGTTTTAGTAAATCAGAACAGGTTGAAAAATAGAAAATGAAAAAAAAAGATATAATATTTATAATTTGTTTGATCCTTCTATTTGTTCCATTTTTTGTTTCTGAAAAGGTTTTTAATTTTTATGATACCTTCAACAAACAACATGGAATGATAACAAGTTTCATAAAGTTTGCTGTTCTTGCAACGCTAGGTGAGTCTATCGGATTAAGAATACGAAATGGAGTATATAATAAAAAAGGTTTTGGCTTAATTCCAAGAGCTATTGTTTGGGGTTTTTTAGGATTGACGATTAAAATGGCTTTTATAATTTTTGCAACGGGTACACCTCAATTTTTAGCATACCTGGGATTTGAAAGAGCTGTTGTAGCAATGGCGGGTTCTTTCTCCTCATTAAAACTACTGGTAGCTTTTTCCATTAGTGCAGCCATGAACTTAATTTATGCTCCTGTTATGATGACATTACATAAGATTACAGATACGCATATTATAAATAACGGAGGTACAGTTAAAGGTTTTTTTCGACAAATTAAGTTTGGAGAAATTATGGTAAATATGGACTGGTCGGTACAATGGAATTTTGTTTTTAAAAAAACAATACCGTTTTTCTGGATTCCTGCTCATACCATAACTTTTTTATTACCCTCTCATTATCAGGTTTTGTTTGCAGCTGTACTTGGCATTGTATTGGGTGTTCTGCTAGCAATTGCAAGTTTGAAGAGTGAAAAATAATTGTATATTTGTAGAGACACGAAAATTATAAAAAAATAAAATATATTATCCATGAAAAAAATAGGTTTGTTTTATGGTCCTTTAGGAGGATCTACAGAAAGAGTAGCTAAAAAAGTAGCTGATGCATTAGGTAACGAAAATGTTGACCTTATTCCGGTAAAGAATGCTAAAGCATCAGATGTTGAAAAGTACGAAAATGTAATTTTCGGCATGTCAACCATTGGTAAAGAAACCTGGGAATCGGATAAACCGGCAAATGACTGGGATATCTTTTTGCCTGAATTAGAGAAGATCAATTATAGCAATAAAAAAATTGCCATGTTTGGATTGGGTGATCAGATTACTTACGATTTACATTTTGTTGATGCATTAGGAACTGTAGCAGAAATAATTTTACCAAAAGGAGCTGAAATAATTGGTAAAGTTGATACAGAAGGATATGATTTTCGCGAATCGGAAGCATTGGTTGATGGTAAGTTTATTGGACTGCCTGTAAATGAAGATTTTGAACCCGAATTAACCGATGAAAGAGTAAATGGTTGGGTTCAGAAAATTAAACCAGAATTTAAATAAAAATTTAATTCATCTTATATTATTATTGACTTTAAAGCGTAAAGAACTTTAAATTATGAGTATGACCATAACGAAAGATACACCGATTAATTCTAAAGTTGTAAAAAATAAGATTGATGAGAGCGGACTGGAAAATGTCGGCCTTGCATCAATTCGTGAACTGGTGCGCCTGGTAAATGAAATAGAGAAAGAAACCGGTGATCAATTTATTAGAATGGAAATGGGAGTTCCCGGATTATCTCCTGCACAGGCTGGTATCGAAGGAGAAATTGAAGCACTAAAAAAAGGAGTTGCTGCTAAATATCCTATGATAGAGGGAGTTGGCATCCTTAAAGAAGAGATATCAAGATTTGTAAAAAACTTTATGAATATTGATGTTAAAAAACGAAGCTGTATTCCAACCGTTGGTTCAATGCAGGGCGCTTTTGCATCTTTCCTAGTTTCTTGTCGCCGTGATGTGAAAAAGGATACAACATTATTTATCGATCCCGGGTTCCCTGTTCAAAAACAGCAACATCACGTGTTAGGCCTTAAATATGAATCTTTCGATGTTTACAACTATCGTGGCGATCAATTAAAAGATAAGCTTGAATCTTATCTGAAAAAAGGAAATATATCAACAATACTTTATTCTAACCCCAATAATCCTTCATGGATTTGTTTCACTGAAAAAGAGTTGCAAATAATTGGTGAACTGGCAAGTAAATATGATGTAGTTGTAATGGAAGACCTGGCTTATTTTGCCATGGATTTCCGTAAGGATTTATCTAAACCTGGAACTCCACCTTATCAATCCTCTGTGGCTAACTATACCGATAATTATATATTATTGATATCAAGTTCCAAATCATTTAGCTATGCAGGCCAACGGATTGGAATGATGGTTATATCTGATGAACTATTTGATCGCCGTTTTCATGATTTAAAAAGATTTTATAAAACCGATAGTTTTGGCTATTCGATGATTTATGGATCACTATACTCTCTATCATCTGGAACAAGCCATTCGGCACAATATGGTTTAGCTGCTATGTTAAAAGCAGCTAACGATGGGAATTTTAATTTTGTTGAAAGTGTAAGAGAGTACGGAGAGAGAGCAAAAATAATGAAGAAAATCTTTACTGATAATGGTTTTAGTATTGTTTATGATAAAGATGAGAACGATCCATTGGCCGACGGGTTTTATTTTACTTTTTCATATCCCGGAATGAGTGGTGTTGAGTTGCTTGAAAAACTATTATATTATGGTATTAGTGCTATTGCTTTAGTAACAACCGGAAGCGACAGGTCCGAAGGGTTAAGAGCTTGTGTATCTCAAATTCAAAGATCTCAATTTAAAGATTTGGAAGAACGATTAAGTATTTTTAATGAACATCATCATTAACGATCATAGCCGGTAATTTTTATACCGGTTTTTTTATTATTTTCAAAAATCCCGATACTGCTTTAACAGCGTGGGAACCTTTATTAAACCTGTTGAAAAACAGCCTCGAGATAGATTTTTTTCATAAGGATTTTAGTCAAAAATTGTTATCTTTGGGTACATTCAAAAAAAATAATTAAAACTTAAACTCGATATTATAATGGCAAAAGTAAAAGGAGCAATTGTAGTTGACATTGAGAGATGTAAAGGTTGCGCAGTATGCGAGCCTGCTTGTCCGACAGATGTAATACAACTATCACAGGAGGTAAATGGTAAAGGATATCATTATGCTTATATGGCAAATCCTGATGCTTGTACAGGTTGTGCTAATTGTGCAATTGTTTGTCCGGATGGCGTAATTACGGTTTACCGAAAAAAGTAAACAAATAAGTATTAAATTTTAAAAGAACTATAATAATGAAAGAATTACGATTAATGAAAGGCAACGAAGCGATAGCTGAAGCAGCTATTCGTGCAGGTGCCGATGGCTACTTTGGGTATCCAATTACTCCACAATCGGAGGTTCTTGAATATCTTATGGCTGAAAAGCCTGAAGAACGAACAGGAATGGTTGTTTTACAGGCAGAAAGCGAAGTCGCTGCTATTAATATGATCTATGGCGGTGCAGGTTGTGGGAAAATGGTGATGACTTCTTCATCCAGTCCCGGAATCAGTCTCAAACAAGAAGGAATTACTTATATTGCTGGTGCTGAATTACCTTGTCTGATTTTAAATGTTGTTAGAGGAGGGCCAGGGTTAGGAACTATTCAGCCAGCTCAATCAGACTATTTCCAATCTGTAAAAGGTGGTGGACATGGCGATTACAAGCTAATTGTATTAGCTCCGGCATCTGTTCAGGAAATGTACGATTTTGTTGAATTAGGTTTTGAACTGGCTTTTAAATACCGAAATCCTACTATGATTTTGTCAGATGGTGCAATAGGCCAGATGATGGAAAAAGTAGAAGTTGGAGAACAAAAAAAGCGATTAACTGATCAGGAAGTTAAAGAAAAGTATCCATGGGCTACAACAGGCAAAGATGCTGATAGAGAACGAAATATTATTACTTCACTTGATCTGGATTCGGTAAAACAAGAACAATTTAACCAAAAATTGCAGGCAAAATACCAAGAGATGGAAGAAAAAGAGGTTCGGTTTGAAGAAATTCAAACCAAAGATGCTGAATATCTTTTTATTGCTTATGGAACCAGCTCCAGAATTTGTCAAAAGTCTGTTCAAATAGCAAGAAAAAAAGGAATTAAAGTTGGCCTGTTAAGGCCTATTACCTTATTCCCGTTTCCTAAAAAGAGATTAATGGAATTAGCCGGTCAGGTAAAAGGAATGATCTCAGTAGAAATGAGTGCAGGACAAATGGTTGAAGATGTGAAATTATCCGTTGAACATAAGGTTCCTGTTATACATTTCGGAAGAATGGGAGGTATTATTCCATCTCCTGATGAGGTTGTTGAAGCATTAGAACAAAAATTTTTATAGGAGGTTAAAATGGCTGAAAATACAGTAAATAACGATATTATTAAAGAAGAAAATTTGGTTTACACAAAAACCAAATTAATGACAGACAATATTCTTCACTATTGTCCCGGTTGTGGTCATGGTACTGCTCACCGCCTTGTTATGGAAGTAGTAGAAGAAATGGATATACAGTCTGAAACTATTGGGATAGCTCCAGTGGGTTGTTCGGTTTTAGCATATAACTATATGGATGTTGATATGCAAGAAGCAGCACACGGTAGAGCCCCCGCTTTAGCAACAGGGATTAAACGATTATTCCCCGATAAATTTGTTTTTACATACCAGGGCGATGGCGATTTAGCTGCCATTGGTACTGCTGAAACAATTCATGCTTGTAACCGTGGAGAAAATATTACCATCATTTTTGTTAATAATGGTATTTATGGAATGACTGGTGGGCAGATGGCTCCAACCACATTACCCGGAATGAAATCATCCACATCACCTTATGGGCGTGATATTAAATTAATGGGTAATCCGTTAAAAATTACCGAGCTGGTTGCTCAACTGCCAGGTACATATTATGTTACTCGTCAGGCAGTTCATACACCGGCAGCTGCTCGAAAAGCAAAAAAGGCATTAAGAAAAGCTTTTGAAAATCAAAAACTGAAAAAGGGCCTTTCTTTTGTAGAAATCGTTTCTAATTGTAACTCTGGTTGGAAAATGGCTCCAAATCAAGCGAACCAATGGATGGTTGACAATATGTTCCCATTTTACCCGCTTGGAGATATTAAAGTTCCTGAAGAATAAATCAGGTTTATAAATTTTAATTTTAAACTCAAAAATTAAACAAAATGACTGAAGAAATTATTATAGCCGGATTTGGAGGACAGGGAGTTCTTTCTATGGGTAAGATATTATGTTATTCTGGAATTGTTCAAGGACAGGAAGTAACCTGGATGCCATCTTACGGGCCCGAAATGAGAGGAGGTACTGCAAATGTAACCATTATTCTTAGTGATGAAAGAATCAGTTCTCCAATCATTAATGAATATGATACAGCAATTATTCTTAACCAGCAATCCATGGATAAATTCGAAGATTTGGTTAAGCCTGGTGGCACATTATTATACGATGGAAATGGAATCACTCGTCATCCAGAACGCAAAGATATTAATATCTATCGTATAGATGCTGCTGAAGAGGCTTCTAAAATGGAAACAACCAAAACTTTCAATATGATTGTTCTGGGAGGTTTCCTTAAAATAAAGCCTCTCGTAAAGATGGAAAATGTTATTGAAGGTTTGAAAAAATCTCTTCCTGAACGTTACCACCATCTGTTACCGGTAAATGAAAAGGCAATCCATCGAGGAACTGAAATAATTAAGGAAATCCAAAAACTAAATTAATTTACTTTCTTTCATATTTTTTAAACATCCGAAGAATTATGGTTTTCGGATGTTTTTATTTTAAATTTTTTTAAAATATTCTTAACATCAATTTGATGTTATAAATTTGTAATTTATTTTAAATCGAAACCAAACATGGGTAAAAAATTACAAATTGATGCTGTCGATCGTAAGATTTTATCTTACTTAATCAAAAATGCACGGACTCCTTTTCTCGAAATTGCACGGAACTGTAATATTTCCGGAGCTGCGATCCATCAACGTATAAGAAAACTCGAAGATGTCGGAATAATCAGCGGATCAAAATTTATTGTTAAACCCAAAGCTGTTGGGTTTGATATTTGTGCATTTGTTGGTATTTTATTAGATAAGGGACATGTTTTTGATAAAGTAATTCAGGAAATTGAAAAAATTCCTGAGATTGTTGAATGTCATTTCACTACCGGAACATGGTCTTTATTGGTTAAAATGTAATGTGTAGATAATCAGCATTTAATGAATGTTTTGGTAAATAAAATGCAAAAAATACCGGGAATTGCCCGGACAGAGACTTTT
>CAZSIC010000009.1:34342-52639 GCA_964606845.1 uncultured Bacteroidales bacterium | reverse complement strand
CCGAAGAAACAGAATATTTGCGTGTAACCGCCGATAGTACACGAATTTATGTAAATGAAGATGCAACAAAAGGAAAAATCGGAGGTTTTGCCGTAAGTGGACGAACTTCAACCAAAGGATTAGTGAACGATTATTTACTTGTTGGATCCGATAGTACACGGATTTATGTAAAGGAAGATGCAACAAAAGGAAAAATTGGCGGTTTTGCCGTAAGCGGAAGAACATCAACCAAAGGATTGGTAAACGATTATTTACTTGTTGGATCCGATAGTACGCGGATTTATGTGAATGAAGATGCAGCAAAAGGAAAAATTGGCGGTTTTGCCGTAAGTGGAAGAACATCAACTAAAGGAACATATAATGATTATTTGCAAGTAACAAAAGATAGCACGCGTGTTTATATTTCAGAATCAGGAACCAAAGGAAAAATCGGAGGTTTTGCTGTTAGCGGTCGTACCTCTACAAAAGGATTGTTAAATGACTATTTTAATATTTCAGGAACAACAACAGCAGAACAAATATTAAACGAATCAAGAGTGATGTGGTATCCTGAAAAATCGGCTTTTATGGCTGGTGAGCTTTATATACCGAGTCCTGATAGTGTTGGGGAGTTTTCATTATCCTTAGGATATAGAAATAATGCCATTGGTAATTGGTCACAGGCTATGGGATATCAAAGTATAGCGAGAGGCACTTATTCAACAGCTATTGGATATGAAACAATAGCTGATACCAACTCTTTTGCATTTGGAACCGGAACAAAAGCTTTAGGTGTAAATAGTTTTGCTTTTGGAACAAAGGGCGTTGATATAAGTGGGAATCCACTTACAACACCAACTACAGCTACAGGTGATTATTCGTTCGCATTTGGCATGGGATCTTCTGCAATTGGAACCGGATCTTTTGTATTAGGAGCAAATTGTGAGGCTTCCGGCGAATTTTCAACGGCTGCTGGTTTTGGTACAATAGCTTCCGGATTGCATTCTACAGCTTTTGGTATTAACAATACATCGGAGGGTGAAGTTTCTTTTACAATGGGTTCTAATAATACAGCAGAAGGCCAGTATTCTATAGCCCTTGGCGCGGATAATGTTGCTAGCGGAACAGCTTCTGTTGCTTTAGGTTTAGGTAATTCTGCAGGGAATTTTGCAATTGTTGGCGGAAATAATAATGAAGCCAGTGGTGTTGGATCTTTTGCTGTTGGTTCGGGTAACTTTGCAAGTGGCGACGGTTCCATAGCAGCTGGTACCGGCAATAATTGTACTCAAACTTATTCGGCTGCATTTGGTAGTGGAAATACTTCAAGCGGCTCAACTGCTTTTGCAAGCGGTTATGGAACTACATCGAGCGGAGTAGCTTCATTTGCTACAGGATATGAAACAACGGCGGGTGGAGATTATTCCTTAACGGCAGGTTATCAAACATCTACATCAGTTGGGGGAACCTTTGCTACCGGAATGGGTTCAAGTGCAACAGGAGTAAATTCAATTGCCGCAGGGTTTAATACAACAGCTCAGTCGTATGCTTCTCTGGTAATAGGAAGGTACAATACCATTTCGGGAACTACCGGCAGTTGGAGTAGTGGAGACCCATTGTTTGTGGCAGGTAATGGTTCATCACCTAATCCAACATTTAGAAGCGACGCATTGGTACTTTACAAAAACGGTAATATGACGATAGCTGGCACTTTAACGGAAGATTCAGATATAAGACTTAAAGAAAATATAATTTCTTTGGGTAAAGTAATAGATAAATTATTACATATTGAACCTATATATTTTACCTTTATTGATAAAAATATTTATTCGGGAGAAAAACAAATAGGTTTTTCTGCACAAGAAATTCAAAAGTACTTCCCAGAACTGGTAAGCACGAATTCAAATGGTTATTTATCTGTTAATTATTCGAGAATGACCACAATCTTAGTTCAATCAATAAAAGAACAACAAAAAATTATTGAAGAACAAACCAATAAAAATAAGGCGTTGGAGAATCAGGTCGAAGAACTTAATCAAAGGCTTAAGTTAATTGAAGAAAAACTGAAATAAATGAGAGTGTCCGAAAAGTCATATTTTACTTTTATTCTGAAAATCAAGATTTGCCCTTTCCCTAAAGACTTGCCTACGGCAGTCAGGGGAGTCTTGATTTTCAGCATCTTCACCCTTTAGGGATTGGGGCAAAAGATGTTGAAAATCATTTTTCTTTGCTTTCCGGACACCATTTTTATGTGCTACAATAGGTTCAAAAATCCCAGGTAATGCACTACTATAATTAGGAACCAAACAATAGTTAATATCCATGCAATCGTTTTATTTCTTTTCGATTTTTTAACAAGGTATATTAATAGTATAAAAACCAATAATAGAATATAAACCCAAACAGGGAGCGTTTTGGCATAGTTATATAATATTTCATCTCGCACAGTAATGTTAAAATCCCATTTCTCTGAATCGGTTATATTTGCAATATATAAAAAGTAACTACCATCTAAATTATCTTTTATTTCCATTAAATATGGTTCTTTTATATTATTATCTTGCTTAATGGATTCAGCTTTGTGTGTTTTTACAACTTGCGATTTACTATTTACTTTAATTTTTGATTTAAATCCCGGCCCCATAAAGTATCCAAATTTATTCTTAGGCCTGATTTTTAAAACCATGTAATTATTTGGATTTCCTGAGCCTGGTTTAGGAGCATTATCAACTACTTCCGGTTCTTCTTCTACCATATTGCCAAAAACAAATAAGGTAGATAAGGATTTGGTGCGCTCTATTTTTCCATGATTTTCTGTATTTGCTTTAATCAAATAAACAACATTGTAAATTCCTGCAAGTTCTGTGCTATTAAACGAACCTGTAAAATTACCATTCCCGTTATCGGTAAGTTCAATAATTTGTTCGTTTGGTAAAAGTGCATTATAGAATGCAATGTCGTACGATAAAAGATTATTAAACTTTTGGTTGGCTTCCGAATCCATATCAATAAAATTATCTGAGACCGGAGTTTCAAAAGTTGATAATAAATGCCCTAAATCATTGCCTGGCTTTAAAACAATGGCCGTTACCGAATTACCGGGAGTTGATATTGGCTTATCTCTGTGCGATAAATCAATATTAAACAGCATGGTTTCACCAACTGTATACATTGGTTTGTTAAGGCTGCAATCGTAGTTTGTAAAATGATCGTCAGCGATTACAGAAATAAAATACGTTTTTTCTGATTCGCCATTTAAAATTAACTCCCATTCACCACCCGATTTTATAATTGGTTGATTTATTATGGGAAAATGAAAGCTTATTAGGTTATAATCTTTATAGTTTTTAACTCTGGCTTTTGATGTTAAATCGATTCCATCTTTAATGATTTTCATATTTACATCTGAAGCAGATTTAATCTCTATTAATAATGATTGTATATTATCATTCAAGTTAAATTTATAATTAACCGGGTTATGAACAGAATTAGCTTTTTTTTCGGTAATTATTTGCGGACTTCCGCCTTCAAGCATATTTACAAACTGGGTATTAAACCAGGTTTCTAAATCTGAATATGGAGATGCAAAAACAACTTCCCCTTTATTGGCATCAACAATTTGCTCGAATAACTCCGGGCCGGTTCCTGCACCCCAGGTAGCTACAGGAAAATAATAAATACTATCTTTAGGATTTGATTGATAGTTATTTAAGGAGTCATCACCATGATAAAAGGTTAAACCATCTGTTTTTAGCTGATTCCCATAGTTTTGCAATCCATCAGTAAACAAAAAAACCATCCGTTTCAGATTTTCGGAATCGTCTAAATCCAATTTGTTTTTAGCATCAATTAAACCTTCTCCTAAGGCTGTCATTTGTAATTGAGCTCTTGGATCTAAATCATTATAAACTTTTGTCGACGAATGATTATTATAATCAAAATCGGTATTGTCAATTACAATAAAACCGCTATCAATCGGAGCATTTGGTTGAATAATAGTTGAAGAAAAGTATGTCATTGCCAGAGAATCTCCCATTCCTTGTTGCAGTTCTTCGAGTTTAAATACTAAGCCCATTACAGCTTCTTTCAGCGATTCTATTCTTGTTTTGGTATCTCCCTGTACCAATAACCCCATACTGCCCGAAATGTCTAATACAAGAGCAATTTTTATTGTATCTCGTAAAATAGGAACAACATATTTATGCTGCTCAGGGGTAAAACCCGATTTCTCTGCATTTACAACAAAACTTATGTAGCTTGCACCAGAAGGACATCGTTCGTTTACAGTTACAGTAACGATATTATCTGCGTTTGTTACCGAATTATTATTAGTTATTTCAATGCAGCTTCCATATATGTTCGAAACATAAATGTTATCAGGAGTTTCCAGTATTGGGATTTCATAATCTTTCACCTGATTTGCTTTTATACCGGGTAAAGTAATTTCGCAAAGCGGGCCCGGACAGTTTGAAAATGTAGTTCCTGATGGATAATCTGCAGGATCCTGACTGATCATTTGTGCTTGTAGTTGAAACACACAAGCAGTTGCAAGGATAAGTAAAAAGGCGTATTTACTTATTTGCCATTTAAGTTTTATTTTCATTACGATTTGGGTTTTGGTTAATAGATTGTTAAGTTATAAGTCAAATAATCTTCAAGTTATGAATATTTTTTGTTTTAACATATTCCTTTTATATTAATTATATCATAGAATTTTTTGATAACGGATGATGGGAATGTGAATTCCTTTATTTTATCAGTCTTGCAAATTATTAAGATAAATTATAAATAAAGTTTATGTTTTTATTGACTGAGAAGATTTTGATTATTTTATTAAAATTGAGATAGACGAAAATGGAGAAGCAAGTTATTTCTACTTTGACAGATTAAAACAAGAATTGATTTTTCGCTTTTTTTGCCCCGACCCTAAAGGGAGAAAATCAAAAAATCAACCCGTTCACTTCAGGGCTTAGGGCAAATCGGGTTAATTTTGAGAATTATTTTAAATGTGTCAAAGTAGAATTATATAGAATTATAAACGTCATTTTTTTAGCACCATTTACATTATTTAAGATTTATGGTTTTATTCGTTAAAGCATTTAGGAACAAAATTGTAAAATTGAAGAACAGCAGGAAATAATCCAAACTCAAAAAGAAAAGATATTAGATTTTGAAGAACGTTTGTTAAAGTTGAAAGAGCTTTTAATTAACAATTAATTTATCAAAAAATATTGATTCTTAACTTACTTAGTGCTAACTTACTTCATCATTAAAATTCTTTAGTATGAAAAAGCATAAACAAAAAATTGCAATTATATCGGTTGGGATAATTGGTATATTTCTATTATTCTCAAGCGCTAATTTGTCAGCACAAAATGTTGCTGTAACCGATGATGAAACCTACACTGCAGATCCTTCGGCCATGTTAGATGTAAAATCTGACAGCAAAGGATTACTGATTCCTCGTTTAACAACCACCCAGCGAAATGGGATTTCAAACCCTGCTCACGGGTTACTGGTTTATGATTCTGACGAAAAGGTTTTTTATTATTTTGATGGTTCTTCATGGGTTAACCTTTCTCTTGGACAAGCATGGGAAATAAATTCAAATTATGTTTACCTAAGTTCCGATAATGGTCGTGTTGGTATTGGAACATCTGCACCCAACAGTAAGCTCGAAGTAAAAGCGGATAATACATTTACCGAGAATGATACCTTATTTGCTGTAAAAGATCAGAATGGGAATATCGTTTTTGCAGTATTTCCCGACGGAGCCAAAGTTTATGTAAATTCAGGTACTAAAGGAAAAATCGGAGGCTTTGCAGTAAGTGGACGAACATCCACAAAAGCCGAAGAAACAGAATATTTACGTGTTACACCCGACAGTACAAGAATTTATGTAAATGAAGATGCAACAAAAGGAAAAATCGGAGGTTTTGCCGTTAGTGGACGAACTTCAACCAAAGGATTGGTGAACGACTATTTACTTGTTGGATCCGATAGTACGCGGATTTATGTAAAGGAAGATGCAACAAAAGGAAAGATTGGTGGTTTTGCTGTAAGTGGAAGAACATCCACTAAAGGTTCTTTTAATGATTATTTGCAAGTAACAAAAGATAGCACGCGTGTGTATATTTCAGAATCAGAATCAAAAGGGAAAATAGGCGGATTTGCCGTTAGTGGGCGTACATCAACCAAAGGAATTGCCAATGATTATTTTAATATTTCAGGAAATACAGATGCTGAAGTCATTGATAACGAATCACGTGTAATTTGGTATCCACAAAAAGCTGCTCTTTTAGCAGGAGAAGTTCATGTTGGCTCTGCTGATAGTGTGGGAAAAAATTCAACCGCATTAGGCTATAGAACAATTGCTATGGGAGAACAATCCCAGTCTTTTGGTTACCAAACAAAAGCGTTTGGAGATTACTCAACAGCCATAGGTAGAAATGCTCAAGCAGATGGAAATAGTTCGTTTGCATTTGGTGAAGATGCCATAGCAGAAGGGATGAATTCTTTCTCCTTGGGACAATGGGCACATGCATCAAACGATGAAAGTTATGCCTTTGGCCGTGGCGCCATCGCAGAAGGATTTCGTAGCTTTGCCTTTGGCAGTGCAGGTGTGGATTCCATTGGCGATCCAACCGGAGTGGCGCACGCTAAGGGAGACTATACGTTTGCCATAGGACAGGGTTCGCAAGCTTTAGGCCATGGGTCATTTGCAATTGGGCTTGCCGATACTGCTAAGGGGAGCTATTCATTAGCAATGGGATACAAAACCGCAGCCATTGGCTTCGGATCCACCGCAATTGGATATGAAACATCTGCTTCGGGAAGCTATTCCACCGCAATGGGATTTATAACAACCGCTTCGGGATATTTTTCCACCGCAATGGGAAACAAAACATCTGCTTCGGGAAGCTCTTCCACCGCAATGGGAGCTAAAACAACTGCTTCAGGAGTTATTTCCACCGCAATGGGACATAGAACATCTGCTTCGGGAGAGAGGTCTACCTCAATGGGATATGAAACAATTGCTTCGGGATTTACTTCCACCGCAATGGGACATAGTACATCTGCTTCGGGAAGCTCTTCCACCGCAATGGGAAGCTCTTCCACCGCTTCAGGAGTTATTTCCACCGCAATGGGAGAATACACAATTGCTTCGGGAAGCTCTTCAACCGCAATGGGATATGAAACAACTGCTTCGGGAGATTTCTCCACCGCAATGGGATATAGTACATCTGCTTCGAGAACCTCTTCCACTGCAATGGGATATGAAACAGAAGCCTCGGGCATGATTTCAACAGCAATGGGCCATAAAACAACTGCTTCGGGAGGCTCTTCCACCGCAATGGGCGGTAAAACAACTGCTTCGGGAAGCTCTTCCACCGCAATGGGATATGAAACAACTGCTTCAGGAATATATTCAACAGCAATGGGTCAGTATACTATAGCAAGACCCTATAACTCTTTTATTATTGGACGTTTTAATGATACTACAGCATCATCTCTTACAAACTGGACTGCAACCGATCCATTGTTTGTGATAGGAAATGGGTCGGCAGATAATTCAAGAAGCAATGCTGTTACAGTGCTTAAGAATGGCAATGTGGGAATAGGCCCAATTAGCCCTTCATACAAACTTCAGTTGGACGGAGCGATAATGCTTTCAGATATTTCAACACCTTCAAACCTTACCGGGCACTCAGGTATTTATTCAAACTCCGGAGAACTTTTTGCAATAGATGAACTGGGAAATTCAACTGTACTATCACCACATAATTTTAGCCTTATTGAAAAGTCTGAGCCAATGGCCTGGTCGTTCTACAGTGAAAATAAAAATATAGGCTACAAAATTAATGTAGATATGCTCAAGGCTATCAGAGTTATTGAAAAATTGTCAGGAGAAAAACTTGTCTTTATGCAAGATTTAGAGAGTGGTGAAACAGTGAATCAAAATTATGAGGAATTTTTAATTGATATCATTGATCAACAAAACAATAAAATTGAAAAGGAATTCTTTAAAACAGCATCAAAAGATGATGGAGGGTATTTAAGTTTAGACAAGTCAAGTGTAATACCCATATTATCAGGAGCTATTCAAGAACAGCAGAAAAAGATAAATAAACTTGAAAAAGAAAACTCAGAGCTACTTAAGCGATTAGATCGAATTGAAGAAATGTTAACCAAGTAGAAATAAAAGAGGGTGTCTGAAAAGGATTACAAGTGTCATTGCGAACCTGCCAGCCGTCAGGCAGGTGAAATGAAGCAATCTATATTTATTGATTATCAGCAGATTGCTTCACTCGTTCCTACCAATGACTTTTTCCTGGCTTTTTAGACACCCTCCTTTGATTATTAATCGGATATATATGATTGTTATGAAATTTTAATCTGTCTTGCCGGCTTCTCTATGGCTTCTTCCTTTTTAGGCATTACCACTTGCAATAATCCATTTTTATAAATGGCATTGATCTTTTCTTTATCAATTTTATCCGATAATCTGAATGATCGGTCAAATTTGTTGTAATTAAATTCTTTGTAATTACATTTCTCTTCTTCACTTTCATCAACATTTTTATCCAAAGAGATGGTTAACAAATTTTTATCCAGATCGATTTTAAAATCAGATTTTTCAAATCCGGGTGCTGCAAGCTCAATCCTGAAATCAAATTTTGATTCGATAATGTTTGCCGGCGGAGTTGAACAATCAGGTTTGTTACTTAATTTCTCTTCAGTAAACATATCATTCATTAAATCTGAAAATGTTCTGAAATTGTTATCTCTGTTCATCTGAGATACTGGTCTGTTCATTCTTACTAGTGTCATAGCTTTATAAATTTAAGTTATTATTATTTAGTTTAAATTAAATTAATTAATTCTGATAAAATCATTTCAAATGATATGCCAATTAAAAATCAGGTTTAATTTGACTGGAAATTCTTAATTTGATGCCAATTTGGCTTACATGACTGGGTGTAATATGTCATTTTGGCTCGAATATATGCTGTACTCAAAAACAAAAATAATTTTTGCCGATAATTTCTAAAATTTGCATCACTTTTAAAAGTTTCACAACGTATCACCAAGTTAGGTGAATTCTTTCTTTGTGGAACTTCGTGCTATAACTTTGCGAGACTTCGTGTTACAAAAAAAGTTTTACCTAACTTACGGATTTTAGGAATTACAGGATGAATTTTTATACTTTAACCATACAATTTACAATATCAAAACAACTCATCCGATGATTTAAGGATCATAATCTTTAGGTTTGATTTGAATCTATTTGTATTTTTACATTTAATAAATAAGTTGAATATGAGAATTGATATTATTACTGCTTTGCCTGAATTGTTGGAAAGCCCTTTAAATCATAGTATTATAAAACGGGCCAAAGAAAAAAAGGCGGTAGAAATATATATCCATCATTTACGCGATTATGCAGCCAATAAATATAAAAGCATTGATGATTATGCTTTTGGTGGTGACGCCGGAATGGTAATGATGATTGAACCCATCGACAAAGCAATTGCTGCATTAAAAGCTGAACGCAATTACGATGAAATAATCTATACATCGCCCGATGGAGAAAAATATACTCAGAAAGAAGCCAATAAAATGGCCATTTTTGAGAATATTATCATTTTATGTGGTCATTACAAAGGAATAGATCAGCGAATAAGAGATTATCTTATTACAAAAGAAATTTCCATTGGTGATTATGTGCTAACCGGTGGTGAATTAGCTGCAGCTATTATAGTAGATAGTGTTGTTCGATTAATTCCCGGTGTAATTTCCGACGAAACTTCTGCCCTAACCGATTCTTTCCAGGATAACTTACTGGCTCCGCCGGTTTACACCCGCCCGGCAGAATATAAAGGATGGAAAGTTCCCGATGTACTTTTATCAGGCAATTTTAAGGAGATCGACAAATGGAAAGAAAAGCAGGCTTATGAGAGAACGAAGAAACTTCGACCTGATCTTTTAGATCATGACGAAGCTTCTGTAGATTAGGTTAATGATTACACTGATGTCCTTGCTCGTGGTTATGCCCATGATGGGAACATAGTTTTCCATTATCAATTATTTTATCTTCCAAATATTCTTTTAGTAAAGCATCTGTATCGCCATTGCAACCACGTATTACTTGTATTCCTTGCATTTGAAGCATTTGATATGCTCCTTCGCCCATATTGCCGGCTAACATTAAAGAAACATTCATCTGGCGAAGAACTCCTGCTATATTTGATTTGCATCCACAACCTTGTGGTGATGGCATTAATTCCTTTTTAATTACATTTTTGTTTTCATCAATACTATAAATAGTATAATATTCACAGTGTCCAAAATGGTTATCGACAACTTGATCTTTTGTTGGTACCGCAATTTTCATTTTTTCGTTTTTATTTGATATTATTTTTCGTTTGTAAAGATATATATTCGTTTATATATATTCTCTTAATTGAAGCAATAATCTTTTTTATTTAAATCCAAAGGCAATCTATATAATCTGTTAAGATGTGTAATAACAGCCCAATAGCAACTATTCTGGTTGTTTTAGGTAGAAGCAATATAAAATATAAAGTTATTGCAAGGTATGAATGCAAGTAATGAAACCCAATACTGCATCGGTCTGGATCAAAAATTGGCTTTACCAGTAAATGATCCAGGTCGATCAGGTTGGCTGCCAACATTATCAATGATGCCTTCCAAAAATCTTTTCTAAAGAATATCAGAGCAATAATAAAAGGCATGAGATAATGCATCCCATAATGTAGTACTGGCCTTAAAATATCCATATATTTACGCTCCTTTGCGGTTCTGTGGGTTCAAACGGCTAAAAACACTGAAGTGCTTCGTATTCTCAAACTCATTGCCTTTGACCTGCCTGATATCTTCGACCGTAAAAAAGGCATTGGGCCGAATATCTTCAACTATTTTTAGAAACTTTTTTAAATTCCGCCGATGAATGGTTGAAAACATTAGTTTAACTGAACCTTCGCGTCCAACTGCATCCATCAAAGTAAAACCAAATCCTGATGCTTTTATATTTTCTCCCAAAAGAGGGTCATATTGTTTTAAAATGATACGAACCAAAACTACACCAATCGAAATTTTTTGCTCCAGGTAAATACCAAAAAAATTTCCCATGGCAAATCCTCCCGCAAATGCAAGGTAACAATAAATATTGTCGAGATGCTGCATAATCTGGCTTATGGCTGCAAGCCAAATCAATGATTCGAAAAAACCAACAACAGGCGCCAGGTATTTATAACCTTTTGCAGCATAAATAAGCCTCAATGTCCCAATGGTTTGGTCAGTGATTCGTGCAAAAAAAATCAACAAAGGAATGATCACATAATTTACCAACTGTGTATCAATTCCAGGTAAAAAATCCATCAATAGCTTATTTTTTTATGATACTTCTATTCTCTCAATTAATAGATACGCCAGGGCTTTTTCTAACCTGATACACCCCTTAATCAATATCCTCAAAATGGTTTGCAAATATAATTTTAAATTCAATATTGAAATGACTTTATATATAAAATTATCCAAAATGTTTAGTTCATCTTTCGATAGATTTTCAGCACCATAGATCTCCCTGCCAGATGAATCGTTCGTGTGGTATCAAATCGATTGGTATCAATTAATTTCGACAATCCGCCATTCTGTTTATAATTTTTAAAATGGCTGTAATGTTCTTTACCGGCTAAAAACTCAATAATATTGATCATATATTTTGCTGATTTAGATGTTTGCGAATCAATATGGTAATCAAGAATCAATAGATGACCCTTATCTTTTAAAATACGATAAGCCTCATGAATAATACGCTGCTGATCTTCTATACTTTTTTCATGCAAGGCTAATTGAATTAAAGCCATATCAAAAGATTGATCAGGGAATTCAATATTTCGGGCATCCTGTTGCAAACAATTAAAAAGTTTTCCTGAATTAAGCATTTCTGGAGAATTATCAACTCCCGTTAGTTTAATATTAGTGTGTCCAAGATATTTAAGTTGATTTCCTGTACCACAGCAAATATCAATAAGCGATTCCGGATTGATTTGTTGAATGATTTTTGCTGTATGCTTTCTGGTTTTATTCAGAAAAGGATAAAGCAACCAATCATAAACGCCTGCGATAAAATAGTTTGTCATACGAATTAGGCAGTTAAATTTAATGGTTGAACATAAATTGTTATTTGTTGTTCAATGATAAAAATAAATCTAAAAAAATTAAAACGATGAAAACAGCAAGAGTTATTTTTTCATTTATGATTTTATCAATGATATGGTCTGGTGTTAAAGCTCAAGATGATTGTGATAAAATGTTTTTTAGCAAAACCCTATCAGGTGATTTTGAACAGATAACAGCAAAAGTTATTTCTGAATTTAAAAAAGCAGGCTTTGGAGTGGTTACCGAAATAGATATGGATAAAATCCTAAATGAAAAACTGGAGGATGTAAATGTAAATCCATACAAAATTATGGGCGTTTGTAACCCTGAATTTGCTTATCAGGCACTTGAAGCCAACTCAAATACCGGCGTGTTTTTACCATGCAAAGTAATTATCAAACAACTTAGCGACACCCAAATCGAAGTTGTTGCTGCAAACCCTTCAATGCAAATGAAAATGCTTGATAATAAAAAGCTTGATAAGTTAGCCAAAGAAGTTGCAGAAAAAATGCAAAAAGCAATTGAAAATATTTAGAGGTTATAAAATATCTCTTTTTTGATAAAATAGCCTGACGTTTTCATAAATTTGGAATGAATCCATCAGGCTAATTTTTTTGAAATTCTTTCTCAGGCAAAAACTTCCAAAAACGCTTTGGTAAAAATTGCATTTGCACTTTTAAATTTTTTCGCTCTTTAATATTGATCGAATCATAATAATTTTTCCATAATTTTTGAAATATTTTTTCGCTAACATGGACTACATCCTCATCAATTTTACCGTTTTCAAAATTAATTTTATTCTTCCCAATCGTAATTTCTCTTACATTTTCCAGATCATAATAAAAACCATATTTACGCCGGGTATCAAAAATAATCCACTTTTGATCGGCAAAGCGGTTTTTAAAATGATTGACAGTAAGCGGAATAACATTATATTTGGGTTCAAACGAAGCATAATAAATTTCATCTATCGTTTTTTGAAACCGCGTAAACATAATAACCCGGTGCGACTCCTTACCTACTTTTTTCTGAATATTATTAATTTTTAGCACAGCATCCTGGCTAAAATCTAATTCAATATTATAATCCGTTTCTACGATTAATTTTACATAATGATAAATGATCATCTCAATACCGGGCATTTCGGAAAGAAATGCTTTAAAAATACGTTGGCAATTTTGTACACTCGATTTCTTTTTAATAGCATTCCATAATTTATCAAACTTCTCTGTATCGGTAACAACTTCGTACTTTGTCGCAAACAGATCATCCTGAAAAGATTTTTCACTAACAATTTTATCCGGGTTCATTTTCAACTCAAATGCATCAGATATCGCTGTTAACAGCCCTTCGAATGTTTGATCATAAATAAATAAATTCATCATTCAATGTTTTAGTTTAATGGAAACAAACTTAGTTGTTGATATAAAGATTTTTGTTTTCTCACTGGTTTATTATCTGTTAAAATATTTTTTTTAACAATATCGGGCAACAGCTCGTTTACTGTTGGCGATTTTAACTCATTACAAGTAATAAAATACTTAGCCCGTTTAAGTACCACGCCAATTTTTTTAAGATTTACTAAAGTTAGTCTGCCATATCGACGACTCACCATAATCATTTTAGCCGATTTTACACCAATCCCGGGAACGCGTAGTAAAGTTTCGTAATCGGCTTTGTTAACATCTACCGGGAACAACCATGGATTCCGCAAGGCATAACTCAACTTTGGGTCAATTTCCAGGTCAAGGTCAGGATGGGAATCATTCACAATTTCATCGATAGAGAAATGGTAAAACCGAAAAAGCCAGTCGGCCTGGTAAAGCCTGTTTTCACGTTTTAACGGAGGTTCATTAATGGTCGGTAATCTTTTATCGTAAGCGTTTACCGGGATAAATCCCGAATAATACACCCGCTTTAAATGCTTTGTAGCATATAAATTTGAAGCCAGGTTTAAAATATGTTTGTCGTTATCGGGTGTAGCACCTACAATCAATTGAGTACTTTGCCCTGCAGGCGTAAAACGTGGCACATGCCTGAATTTTCGACGTTCCTCTTTATTCTCAATTATCCGGTTTGTAATAGCCGTCATTGGATTAAAAATGCTCTTAAAATTTTTATCAGGGGCCAGCATTTTTAAATTTTGTTCGGTAGCAATTTCAACATTCACACTCAAACGATCGGCATATAATCCGGCCTGATAATGTAAATCAGCACTGGCTCCGGGTATAGATTTCAGATGGATATAACCGTGGTAATTATGCCTTGTACGTAAATATTTCGCAATTCGGATCATACGTTCCATGGTGTAATCAGGATTAACCAAAACACCTGAACTTAAGAAAAGGCCTTCGATATAATTTCTGCGGTAAAATTCAATGGTTAAATCCACCACTTCAGTAACCGAAAATGTTGAACGCTCAATATCATTACTTTTTCTGTTAGCACAGTAAGCACAGTCGTAAATACAATGATTCGTAAGCATTAACTTTAGCAACGAAATACATCTCCCATCTTCGGTAAAACTATGGCATATTCCCCACGGAGCTGCATTGCCAAGCCCTTTGCCACGATTAGGCCTGTTACTCCCGCTCGACGAACAAGAAACGTCATATTTTGCAGCATTGGCCAAAATTTTTAGTTTATTTACAGTATTATTATTCATTAACAATAAAAACTAAATTTATTAGCAAATATACTAATTATTTTAGTAATTTGCTTATATTTGTACTATAATTTCAAATAAAATTTGCAAAATGGAATCAATCGGTGAAAACATAAAGTATTTACGAAAAAGCAAAGGATTAACCCAGGGTGAGCTGGCACAAAAAATTGGCGTAAACCGGGCTATGATTGGATCGTACGAAGAAAACAGAGCCATTCCCAAGTTATCTGTTCTGCAAAACCTGGCTCATTATTTTAGCATTTCGCTTGATGATATGATTAACAAAAAACTATGGGAACAAACAAATACAGAGCCTTCTGAAACACAAATATCAACTTACGCCAAAGGAGAAAATTTGCGAATATTAAGCACTATTGTTGATGAGGAAAATAAAGAACTCATTACAACAGTGCCTGTTCAGGCTGCTGCAGGGTATACGCAAGGTTATGCCGATCCGGATTACATCGAAAAGCTACCTCATTTTTCGTTACCACTGGTTGAATTAAGCAAAGAAAAAACATATCGTGTATTTCAGATAAAAGGTGACAGCATGGAGCCTGTTAAATCAGGTTCATACATTATTTGTGAATATGTTGCAAATTGGGTGGATGTGATAGACGGCAAACCATATATTGTAATCACTAAAGATGACGGTATTGTGTATAAACGAATTTACCAAAACCCGGGAAATTCTGAGCAGATTATTTTAAAATCGGATAACCCGGAATATGAACCCTACGAGATAAAACTGGAAGATGTATTAGAAATCTGGAAAGCATTAGGTTTTATTAGTTTCGACCTGCCGGAAAAAACAGACGATTTGAATTTAAGCCATTTGCATCATATGATAATTGACCTTAAAAAGGAGGTGGAATCCTTAAAAAATAATACGAAATAATTCAGGTTTCATTTTTCTGACATCGTTAAAGAAAAATGTAAATTTATCTACCAAACATGATGTAACTTGCTTTCGATTTATCCACTTAAGGAGTAAAGGTAGGCATCTGATTTCTTAATTCTGTCCGATGATTTAAAGGGCTAATACAAGAACATTTTCTCATTTACGAAATTTTCGTTCTGCAAATTGACCGATAAAGTAAAATGTTAAAATGGGTATTAACATAAATTTTGCTGATTTTTCAAGTAAATCAAACTGATTAAGAGTCATTAAAAATGCTGCAATCAAAAATATCACAATAATGTCAAATGATCTTTTATTCATGCTGTAGTCTATTTTTTAAAAAATACTAACTTGTTGTTATAACAAATATAGCAAAAATGTTCGTTTTAATTACTAATTGGACATACTATACAAACAAATTGATAAATATGAATACAAAAAAAGTTAACATACCTGTCAATTGCCGAAAAAAGTGGTATTTTTATAAATATATCCGGCTTACAAGCATCATTTAAATAATAAACACCGTTAACTTAAAGCCCCTTGCGAAATTGTTTCTTTTCCGACTGTATTTTCTTTTCTTTCAGTCGCTTTTCTTTGGAAGCCTGGGTAGGTTTGGTTTTTTTACGTTTTTTAGGTTTTTTTAATGCCTCCTCCAATAATTCGAAAAAAATTTCTATGGCATTATTTTTATTTCTTAGTTGTGTTCTTTCAGTATCTGAGGTAATAATCAAAATGCCTTCATTGGAAATTCTGTTTTTTAATTTTTTAGCAATCCTCTTTTTATCTTCTTCAGTTAAAAATTCAGAATTCTCAATATCAAATCGTAATTCAACTTTGGTGGAAACTTTATTTACATTTTGGCCTCCACTGCCACTGCTCCGTACAGCTTTAAAAGTCAGTTCATTCAAAAGTAATTCTTTAGATATCATTAAACAATAATAAAAAAATTACGTTTTATTACCAAAAAATGCCAGATCAATACTTAATCATTTAATTTTGTATTGAAAATAAGTACCTCAACATTATTTGAGTATTAATTTAAAAATGTTCCGGGGCCTAAAGTATATAAGATGAAAGAAAAATTTATCATGATTATCCTGTTTGTTTTTGTATTTATATTAATTGTTGACTTATACTCATTTAAAGGAATCAGGCTTCTTACTTCCGACATTGAAAATAACATCATAAAATACGGAATTTACATTTTTTACTGGTTAATTCCGGTGCTACTGTTATCCTTTTTAATCTATTACAGAGCCTTATCTCCCTTTGAGAGAGAGCCTGCTATTTTTAAAAATTTTTTCCTCCTGGGAGGATTTTTCTTTCTATTTTATATTCCTAAACTGATTTTTATTATTTTCCATTTAACCGAAGATATTATCCATTTAGGAAAATGGATTGCCAGTAAAATTGCAACCGATGGTGCATTGGAAACTTCCGCTCACGAACAGGGCATTTCCAGAGCCCGTTTTATTACGCAATTAGGATTAATAGCAGCAGCCATTCCTTTTGCATCCATCCTGTACGGCATGGCAAAAGGCAGGTTTAATTTTAGGATTTCACATGAAGTATTATCCTTTAATCATCTGCCAAAATCATTTGATGGATTTAAAATTATTCAGATTTCTGATATTCATATTGGCAGTTTTTATGGCCATGAAGGACAGGTTAAAAAAGCTATAGAAATAATCAATGAGCAAAATCCTGATTTGATTTTATTTACCGGCGACCTGGTAAATAATTTTGCCGAAGAACTAAATGGCTGGATTCCCATATTTAAAAAATTAAAAGCAAAATATGGAATGTACTCTATCCTGGGAAATCATGATTATGGCGATTATTACGATTGGAAAGAAGAAGATGAAAAAATTCAGAATCTTGAACGGATAAAAAATGCACACCGGGAAATGGGCTTTAAACTTTTATTAAACGAAACCACTGAAATAGAAGTAAACCAGGAAAAATTTGCACTAATTGGGATTGAAAACTGGGGGTTGCCTCCCTTTCCTCAATATGGTGATCTAAAATTGGCCATGAACGGAACAGAAAAATCAGGTTTTAAGATACTCATGTCGCATGATCCATCGCATTGGGATGCCGAAATAATAAAGGATACCGATATTGACTTAACCCTTTCGGGACACACCCATGGAATGCAATTTGGAATTAATATCGGCAAAAAACAATGGAGCCCTGCCAAATTTAAATATCCACGATGGGCAGGTTTATACAAAGAAAAAAATCAATTTTTATATGTTAACCGAGGTTTTGGTTATATTGGTTTTCCCGGGCGCGTTGGTATGCCACCGGAAATTACAGTCATCGATTTGAAAAAGGCATAAAAAAAGGGCTGTCAATTTTTTCGACAGCCCATTTTATTAAATATTAACTTTAGCCCCAGGTGCTATAATATTCATCCAATCCTGTAAAAAAAGTTTCAAGGTCAGCAGCAAAACTTTCAAAGTAAGGCAATGCTGATTCTGTTGATCCATCAGAATAAACAAAAACAATATCTATATCTTGCGTTGTTTCATTAACTGCTAACTCAATATCAGCGGCTTTTACA